>CAMGIN010000001.1 GCA_946056135.1 uncultured bacterium
CCCCTAAAGCAGACTTTGGTTATTTCCATGGTCTACTTTAGGGGGATCATATCAGAACGAAAAATGGGGTGTAATATTTAGGGAAAGAGCAAATTCATTTCTTCTCTTTTTCTTCCGCTTCCAAATGCCGCTTCAAAACAAGATTGATATACTGAGACAGAGAACGGCCATCGTATTCCGCTTTGTCCCTGATCTTTTCCAGAACATCACCGTCAATTTTGATGCTGATCTTTTCTTTCAAAGGTTTCACGTTCTCTCACCTCATTAATAATATACCACAAAATATGATAGAATATTGGCAAGTAGTGCTAAGTAGGATATTATACTACTATCAAAGGTGGGAGAAAAATGATCATTGAAATTAACACAAGTATAATCGGCAGGAATCTCCGTTTTCTCAGAGAAAAATATGAACTGCCAACAATCGCACTATCCAAATTAACTGGCATTCCAGAACCCTGCATCCGAGCCATGGAGAAAGAACTCTATGTTCCGCCAATGACAGAATATCAACTAAAAAAACTCTGTGACGTACTGAACATACCCATGGAGCATCTGATTCAAACCGAACTGGAAAAGGAAACGGTATTCCCATTCAAAAACAAAGATCCATATAACACCGGCATCAAGATCTGAATGAAAAGTATCATAGGCACTCAGTGTAGGGAAGGGTGATTTGACCCTACCCTACAGCAGGTGCTGTGAAAAAGACGTCTCAATGGAAAACACAATACAGTATCAGAGACGAAAACCCGCTGCCTTGTGAGCAGCGGGTTTTATGATCGTTTATCAGCCCTTCTGAGCCATTTCCTTCAGCGCGTCCTTGCGGCTGAAATTGGCGCGGCCCTTCTCATCGAAGCCCATGAACTTCACCCAGGTCATGTCGCCCAGATTCAGAACATCTTCCACCTTCTCTACACGGTGGTTCTCCAGCTTGGAGATATGCACCATTCCGTCATGGCCGGGAGCGATCTCCACGAAAGCGCCGATGGGCAGGATCCGAACAACCTTGCCGTAGTACAGCTTGCCAACCTCAGGAACGAAGCAGATGTCGTCCACCATCTTCTTGGCAGCATAGGCAGCAGCGGAGTCAACAGCGGAGATAAACACGGAGCCATCATCTTCGATATCCACCTTGGCGCCGGTGTCCGCGCAGATCTTCTGGATAGTCTTTCCGCCGGAGCCGATGACCTCCCGGATCTTATCAACGGGAATCTTCAGGGACAGCATCTTGGGAGCAAACTCGGAAACCTCGGGCCGGGGTGCGGGAATGGCCTTCAGAATGACCTCAGACAGGATCTCCAGACGTGCCTTGCGGCAGCGCTCCAGAGCGTCAGCAATGATCTCCATTGTCAGGCCCTTGTTCTTCAGGTCCATCTGAATGGCGGTGATACCCTCGGTAGTACCAGCAACCTTGAAGTCCATCTCACCGTGGAAGTCCTCAACCCCCTGGATATCGGTGAAGGTTCTCCACTCGCCGGTCTCCTGGTCGGAGATCAGGCCGCAGGAGATGCCAGCCACAGGCCGCTTGATGGGCACGCCGGCATCCATCAGAGCCAAGGTGGAGCCGCAGATGGAGCCCTGAGAGGTGGAACCGTTAGAGGACAAAACCTCAGACACCACACGGATGGCATAGGGGAATTCCTCCACGGAGGGAATCACAGGCAGCAGGGCCTTTTCCGCCAGAGCGCCGTGACCGATCTCCCGGCGGGAGGTGGAACGGGCCGCACGGGCCTCACCGGTGGAGTATGCGGGGAAGTTGTAGTGATGGATATAGCGTTTGGTGTCCTCCGCGTAAATGGTGTCCAGCTTCTGCGCGGCGGATAGAGGATTCAGGGTGCAGATGGACAGCACCTGGGTCTGACCACGGGAGAACAGGCCGGAACCATGAACCCGGGGCAGGACGCCAACCTCAGCATCCAGCGGACGAATCTCGTCCATGCCGCGGCCATCCACACGCTTGCCGGCCAGCAGCCACTTCTTGACGACCTTCTTCTGCATCTTGTACAGGCATACCTCGATGTGTGTCTCAAAGTCCTCGTACTTCTCACCGAACTTCTCCTGGAAGTCCAGACGGGCAGCGGTGAGACGCTCCTCCCGGACGTTCTTGTCAGGGGTGTCCAGAGCATACTCGATCTGATTCAGGCCGTAAGCCATCAGGTCATCCAGCAGCTCGTGGTTGACAGCAGCCTTCTCAAAGGTAAACTTGGGCTTGCCGATCTCTGCCACGATACCGTTGATGAACTTGACAATCTCCATGTTGGTCTCGTGGGCCACACGGATGCACTCATAAACAATGTTCTCGGGAGCCTCGTTGGCCTCGGTTTCAATCATAACTACCTTCTCGAAGGTGGAGGAAATGCAGACGAAGCAATCGCAGGCCTCCCGCTCATCGGTGGAGGGGTTGATGATATACTTGCCGTTCAGGTGGGCAACATTGGTGGTAGCCACGGGCCCATTCCAAGGTACGTCGGAAGAAGCGATGGCAATGGAAGCGCCCAGAGAAGCCACAATCTCCACAGGGTTGTCGTAGTCATTGGCCAGGACGGTGCAGGTCACGACAGTGTCGTTGCGCAGCTCCTCATCAAACAGGGGACGCATGGGCCGGTCAATAATCCGGCTGTTCAGGATGCCCCGCTCGGAGGGCTTGCCCTCCCGACGGTTGAAGGAGCCGGGGATGCGGCCCACAGCGTACATCCGCTCCTCAAACTCAATAGTCAGAGGGAAGTAGTCAATGCCGGCCTTGGGAATGGGGTTGCAAGTGCAGGTAACCAGCACCACAGTATCGCCGTAGCGGCAGATGCACTCGGCGTTGGCCAGTTCCGCCACCTTGCCGGTTTCCACGGTGAAGGGGCGTCCGCCAATTTCCATCTCATAAACATGATGGTTGGGATATTGCTTGCGTGTAATCATTCTTTGTTTAACCTCCTGTAAATTTGATTTATCATCGGGAGGTTTAGCACTTGAAACGAATGCCGGAATCCGGCAGCCCTTTCAACTGCTAAATGTCTCCCGAAAAGTGACGCACGAAAGAAAGGGCGACGGTAAAACGTCGCCCTTTCAAAGTTTTACTTACGGATACCCAGCTTGGCGATCAAAGCACGGTAGCGGTTGATGTCCTTACGGGCCAGATAGTCCAGCAGGTTGCGGCGCTTACCAACCATCATCAGCAGACCACGGCGGGAGTGGTTGTCGTGCTTGTGAACCCGCAGGTGATCGGTCAGTTCATTGATCCGAGCGGTCAGGATGGCAACCTGAACCTCGGGAGAACCGGTGTCGCCCTCGTGGGTAGCGTTCTCCAGGATGACCTGGGTCTTCTTTTCCTTCTGAATCATTGTGTTTTCCACCTTTCATACAATTCCCGGAAGCCAAGTAGGGGTCAGTGGAGTGCATTATAGCTTTTTCCCACAACTGAGCAACGGGTAGATAAATATTCTCTGGTCATGACCAGCCTTTTTATGTTATCACAAGTTTGCCCAATTGTAAAGGAAAACTTTCGGTTTTTCCAAAAAACTTCTGCAAATTATTTGCCAGACAGCAGATCCTTAAAAGCTTTCCGAACGTGCATGGATTCGTCATGGGCAATGGCTTTTTTCACATTGCCGATATGCAACACCGCCAGAAGCAGACCCGCCGCCGAAGCGGTGATAACCTCCGCAGCCGTCCCATGGAAGGCAAACACCAGCACCGGGAAAATCACACTGACAAAGATGGGAAATGCCACGCCGCAGTCCAGAAGAAACATCAGCAGAAGGGCCGAGAACAAAATGATGGGGACAAACAGAAGCCTGTAGTAGATCACCAGCCCGCCGAACGCCGCCAGGCCCTTACCGCCCTTGAAATGCAGGAGCACGGGGAAACAATGGCCTAACATGGTTCCAATGCAGGCCAGCATCCCTGCAATCCGCAGCTGCGGAAACAGAAATTGGGCCAGCTTACCGGCCAGAAAGGATTTCAAAATATCCAATACCATGACCAGAGCCCCGGCTTTCCAGCCAATCACCACCATGGTGTTGGTTGCTCCCAGGTTTTTGGTTCCTTCCTGCTTCAGATCCACATGTTTCCACTTGCCGAGAATGGCAGCCGAATTGACATTGCCAATGAGATAGCCCAGGCACAGGCTTAAAATTCCATCCATAAACTTCTGTCTTTCCTTCTTCTACAATTTAAGAAATAATTATAGCAGGATTTCTTGGAAAATGCAACCATTACTGTGAAAAGTACAGATTTTTCTTTCCGATGGAACAGCACATCAAAAATTCCCATTCAACATAGAAAGAAAGACGTGACGGAAACCGTCACGTCTGCAAATTACAGAGGGCTCTGTTTGATTTTAGCATACCGCCTTGGGAATTGCTTCGGTGTAGGAGCAATTTTTCTGAGAACAATTACCGCATGGGAAGTGCCGTCAATAGGAAATACCTTGACTTGTTCCAGCTTCAGTCCCAGTTTTTGGATTGCCCCGGCGCATTCTGACAATTCCTCTTCCGCCGCCGTGCCTTTCATCGCCAGCACCGCACCGCCGACTTTTACATAGGGAGCCGTCAGTTCCAGCAGGATGTTCAATCTGGCTACCGCGCGGGAAACCGCATAATCAAAGCTCTCCCGACGGTCCGCCACCGCTTCCTCTGCCCGGGCTGTCACGCACTGGGCTTCGATTCCCAACTGGGGCATGATTTCCTCCAACCATTTTACCCGTTTACCCAGGGAGTCCAGCAGAGTTACCTTTGCCTCCGGACAAGCAATGGCCAAAGGAACACCGGGAAATCCGGCGCCGCAGCCCACATCGATCAGCGTCTTTTCCTTCAGATCGGCGGCAGCCAACACCGTCAGACTGTCCAGCAGGTGCAGCTTTGCCACCTGTTCATCTTCGGTAATGGCGGTCAGGTTCATAACCTCGTTTTGCTTAACCACCGCTTTTCCGAAGGCGCAAAGGGCTTCCTTTTGGTTGTCAGAAAGCTCCAGTCCCAGAAGGGGCAGTCCTTCCTCCAATGTTTTCTTCATCATATCCTCACCTGGCATTCACAATACCGCTCAAATCCACCTGGGTTTCGTCATAGGGGTCGAAAGGCGATTCCTTTACGGTGATAGAAGGCAAAACAACGGTCTGAATATGCCAACTCACCAGCAGGTCACATACCTCTCCATAGGATGCGACCCCGGAAGCGTCGCCGCTTACCTTCAGATACGTGTCGTTAACATTGTCCGCAAAACGAGTTGCGCTGTCATCCTGATGAGAACGGAAGAAATTGCTGTAAGCATTCATATCCGCTCGCAACAGATCGCTGACCCCATTGCTGACCCGTGCAGCAGCTGCCGCGGCAGATTGGGTATTGACGCTGTTCAGGGCATTGTAACAGTAACGGAACGCCATAAAATAGGCAGAATATTGAAATTCCACATCAGAATGGACACTGCAGGCAAGGAAACCAGTGAAATTGGCGTCCCGCTCCGGAGCGATGCACATTCGGTGCGCCATCTCGTGGCACATGGTAAAGGGAAGCGCCACGTCCGGAATCTGTGCATTGACACAAGCCTCGCCGGTCAGCCCAAAGGTTACGCCGGTAATCCCCATAGAGGTATACATATCCGACCAGCCCAGCTTCTTCACCGGCAGACGGGAACCGGCAAAGACAGGATAGTGATAATCATAGGTCAGAACCTCAAAGCCCTCCCCCGCTTTCTCGGCCAAGGTTTCAAAGCTGTCAAACTGTACATTACCGCTTCCGTCCCGATTCACCTGCTGCGCCAGGTTATTGGCCTTGTCCCGGTAATACTCCGTAGCCTCTGTCAATTCCTCCAGGGTATAGCTGGCCATTTCCAGGCGCATGTCATCCGCCAGGTCGCCAGCATAGTAATTCAGGCCCCAGAACAGCATATGGCACATATAAATGCAGGAAAACACAGCCAATACCCAGCCAAACCACTGGATGGGATTCCATTTCAGCACGATCATCAGCACAACACTTGCCAGGATCAGAACGCCCAAAACCACTGCCAGGAGCTGCCAGACAGGAAAGTCTACACTGGCCGTCCACTGTGCCAAAATGGTCTGCAGGGTACGCATAACGTAAGGATAAACCATGTCCACAAGCGTTGCAAACCGTTCGCCAAAGTACATCAGTACCCAGGTTATAGCAGCAAAAATCCCGGCAGTCAGGTATCCGAACCAATATTTCAAAGGAAACGCCTCCTTTTAAACACATATTGATAGATTGTAATAGTATAGCACATTTGCCGTCAATTGTCTTCCCCCAAATTTTTAATTTTTTATAAAGAGAGGAAGAAAATCTTGTTTTTCTTCTATGTTAACCGGGATTTTTTCGTCTTTTTCCATCTATTCCGTCCAATCAGTCAAATTATCTTGCTTTTTTCCCTGCTGCGTGATAAAATGCATAGATGAAAAAGCTTGTATTGGAACAGGAGGGATCTGCTTGAGGCGTTTTTTGACATTATTGACCGTATGCGTCTTGCTTACGGGCGTTCTGTGTATCCCCGCTTCCGCAGAAACTTCCGCTTCTAAAGTGGATCTGTACTGCACCGTCACATCCGAAGGTGACTGCCAGGTGTCTATGACCGTCACACTGCGTCTGGAAGAAGCCCATGACCAGATGACCTTTCCCCTGCCCGTCAACGCCAAGAACATCACTATGAATCACTCCTCCGTCAGCGCAGTCAAGACGGACTCTGCCATTGATGTGGATATCAGTAAAGTTACAAGAGGTTATGTGGGGGAAGCCTCACTGTTCTTTGAATATACCATTCCCAAAGCGGTAAAGGTCAATGCGGACCAGTCCACGAAGCTCATTGCGGACCGGACACTTCAGCTGGATATTCCTCTGCTGTGTGGTTTTGAATATCCCGTGGAGAGCCTGACCTTTCTGATTAACATGCCCTCTGACAAGATGACAAACAGTCCCACCTTCCACAGTATCTACCGCCAGATGAGCATTGAATCCGATCTGACCTACAAGGTAGATAAAAATCAGATTATCGGTTCCAGCAAGACCATCCTGAACGATCATGAAGGTGTCACGATGTCCATGGTCGTTCCCCAAGATATGTTTCCCACAGTCAGCACCTACATCCGGGAGGGCAACCCGGAGATCGTACCCATGATCATCTGTGCTGTCGTAGCTCTGCTGTACTGGATCCTCTTTCTGCGGACACTGCCCATGTTCCGCATCCGCACCTCTACCCCGCCGGAGGGCATCACCGCCGGAGAACTGGGCTGTCGTCTGACGCTGGCAGGCGGAGATCTGACCATGATGATATTCTCCTGGGCCCAACTGGGTTATCTGTTGATCCATATGGACGGCAATGGAAGAATCCTATTGTACAAACGGATGGATATGGGAAACGAACGCAGTGCCTTTGAAAATAAAGTCTTTAAAGCGCTGTTTTCCTCCCGCCGGGTAGTAGACGCTACCGGAAACCAGTATGCCCTGCTCTGCCAGAAGGTAGCGAGGCAAGTACCCAACGAGCGAAACATGCACAGGGGTAATTCCGGCAATATGAAACTGTTCCGCCTGATTGCCTGTGGAAGTCAGGTCTTCTGTGGCATTTGCGTAGCCATGAATATGACATCCATCTCTTTCCTGCAGATTCTTCTTTCTGTGATTCTGGGTATTTTCGGCGTGATTTCCGCTTGGCTGATCCAGGATGTGGCCTACCGAACCCACCTGCGTGGCAAGACGCCGGTGTACATTGGCCTTGTTTGCATTTTAATCTGGATTGTGCTCGGGTTACTATGTGGACAGGTCTGGATCCCGCTGTGTTGTACACTGGGAGAACTTGTCCTGGGCTACTTCGCTGCCTACGGCGGCCGACGCAGCGATCTGGGACGCCATGACGCCGGAATGGTTCTGGGCTTCCGGCATTACGCAAAGCGCCTGCCAAGAGAGGATATCAGCCGTCTGATGAAGAATGATCCGGATTACTTCTTCAACCTGGCACCCTACGCCTTGGCACTGGGCGTTATCAATCCCTTCTCCGAAGCCTTTGGCCGCCGGAAGCTGGATCAATGTCCCTATCTGGTGACCCGAGTTCACGGAAAGCGGACTGCCCAGGAATGGGGAAAGCTGATGGCAAAAGCGGCTGACATGATGGATGCCAGAGTCCGCAGAATGCAGGTGGAAAAATGGTTTGCTGTCCAACTTCCGGTCATTAAAATTCAGAAGTCTCAGAAAACGCAGAAAGTTCAAAAAGTCCGGAAAAAGAAATAATAATTCAGGGTGGAGACAAAACTCCACCCTGTTTTTTATGAAAGCTTGTGGTCTTTTCGCATAGGGACCAATCTGGAATATGGGCAGAAAAAGATCATGAACAGATATGCCGGACTATTCTGATAACCATCACAGTAAAATAATTCCCTCCTATTTTCAAGGAGGGAATCATAAATCGTTATTTTACAGTAGAGGTGCTGCGCAGGGTAACGTCGTGGGCGCCGCCTTCCACGATGGAGACGGAGGACACCAGGGTCAGCTTGGCATCCCGCTGCAGGTCGGGGATGTTGGTCACACCCACATTGCACATGGTGGACTTGACCTTGTACAGGGAAGCCTCCACGTTGTCGTGCAGAGGACCTGCATAGGTAACGTAGGAGTCCACACCTTCCTCAAAGCTGAGCTTGGTAGAACCACCCAGATCATAACGCTGCCAGTTCCGGGCACGGTTGGAGCCTTCGCCCCAGTACTCCTTCATATACGCGCCGTTCACCATGACCTTGTTGGTGGGGGACTCGTCGAACCGGGCAAAGTAGCGGCCCAGCATCAGGAAGTCCGCGCCCATAGCCAGAGCCAGAGTCATGTGATAATCGTGAACAATGCCGCCATCGGAGCAGATGGGCACATAGATGCCGGTTTCCCGGAAGTACTGGTCACGGGCAGCCGCAACCTCGATCAGAGCGGTAGCCTGGCCGCGGCCAATGCCCTTGGTTTCCCGGGTGATGCAGATGGAGCCGCCGCCGATGCCCACCTTCACAAAGTCCGCGCCGGCCTCAGCCAGGAAGCGGAAGCCGTCCTTATCCACCACGTTGCCCGCTCCGATTTTCACGGTGTCGCCGTAGTGATCCCGAACCCACTGAATGGTGTTCTTCTGCCAGCAGGTGTAGCCCTCGGAGGAGTCAATGACCAGCACGTCGGCGCCGGCCTCCAGCAGAGCGGGGATTCGGGTGGCATAGTCCCGGGTGTTGATGCCCGCGCCCACCAGATAGCGCTTCTTGCTGTCCAAAAGCTCCAGGGGGTTTTCCTTATGGGAAGCGTAGTCCTTGCGGAATACGAAATACATCAGATGGTCGTCATCGTCCACAATGGGAAGGCTGTTCAGCTTATGCTCCCAGATGATGTCATTGGCCTGCTTCAGGGTGGTCTCCTTGGGAGCGGTGATCAGCTTCTCCCGGGGCGTCATGAAATCCCGGACCTTATCGCTGGGATCCATACGGGAAACACGGTAGTCACGGCTGGTGACGATACCCAGGAGCTTACCGGTGGCGGTTCCATCCTCTGTGATGGCCACTGTGGAGAAACCATTTTTCTTCTTCATATCCAAAACATCCGCCAGAGTGGCCTCCGGGGTCAGATTAGAGGCGGAGGTGACAAAACCAGCCTTATAGCCTTTAACTTTGGCAACCATGGCAGCCTGATTCTCAATACTCTGAGAACCATAAATAAAGCTGATACCGCCTTCCTTCGCCAGGGCAATGGCCAGGGTATCGTTGGAAACAGACTGCATAACCGCAGAAGTCAAAGGAACATTCAGAGAAATTGCGGGCTCTTCCATGCCCTTGCGGTACTTGACGAGGGGCGTTCTCAGACTGACACGATCAGGAATACAATTCTCCGAAGTATAGCCGGGAATCAGAAGATATTCGCTGAACGTATGGCTGGGTTCCGGGTAATAGTACGCCATTGGTATTTCCTCCTAGTATATTTATATATTGATTTTATAATGTTTTTCCGTCTCCCGCATCCAGGACTTCCTTAACCTCTTTTCCCTCGCTGCTCAGGTGCTTGAAATTACCTAAAATCTCACTGACGGGATTGACGATGGCAAAGGTGTGGGGATATTTGTGCACAATCCTGGTCACGGCGGCCACCTGGGTTTTATTTACCACGCAAATCAATACACTGGTTTTCCGGCCAGAATACATTCCCTTTGCAGGAATCAGCGTGGTAGTATGGTGCAGGGTATCGATCAATTCCTTGGAAATCTCATCCGGATAATCCGTAATGATCTCAAAGGACATGGCCTGCCTGCCGGACTTCATCAGCCAGTCTCCTACGGTTGTTGCCATAAAGCTGTACAGGATGCACAGGATTACCGGCTCCATCTGATAGCCGTAGACAAAATAACTGCTGGCCGCAATGACACTGTTAATGGCGAAGCTCATGCCGAAAAACGGCTTGTTTGGCTTACGTTTATGGATGACGGCGGAGATGAAATCCGTGCCGCCGGTATAAGCGCTGGCCTTCACCAGAATGGAATAAACATAGCCCTGAATGACGCCTGCTACCAACGGTCCCAAAATCTTACTCGTTCCGTTATCCGTGACATAGGCAAAGGCAGACAGGTCCACATGATCCAGAATCAGCAGTCCTATAGAAAAGGTGACCACATACACCATACTGCGCAGCGCGATAGGCTTGCTGACCTCTATGTAGCACCACAGTGCCAACGGAACATTGACCAGAAGACTTAAGTATCCCACACTGATACCAGAAACATACTGGATCATGGTACAGATACCGTTCAGACCAGACGGCGCAAACTGGTTTGGGAATATGAACAATTCATAGTTCACAGATGCCACCAATGCCACGAAGACAATCACAAGATATGTCCAGACCTTTTTCACAGTTTGCATAAATCCTGCTCCTATGACAAAAAAATCTATTCTGACAGCTTACGCCGTATTTCTTAATTGTAAATTCTAGCATAGGATTTTGTAAGGGTCAAGGCGCAAAATAACAAATTTTCGCAACTCCTGACCGTGCTTTTGTATCACTGTTCGATAATTGTCCGCCACAGGAAAATAGATGTCCTTTTCCCGCGACTATGCAGTGTTTTTTCCCATAAGCAGCACCTCCAATCCGCTGAGAAAACAGCTGTTTTGGCGTTCCAGAAGAATTGGAAATTCCTTTCGAAATTATTTTATTTTCACCAAAAACTCCTTGTCTTTTCTAGTAAAATGTGATAAAATTTAGGGTGAATAATTATGCCCAAAAATTCGCTGCTGCACCCTCTTTTGGGCTCTTCAGAAAGACAGGAAAGGAGCCATACTATGTATTCGTCCGCCTATGTCTGGGCAAAAGTTTTAAGCTATATGGAGGAACGGCTGGGCGCTGTCACCATTTCCGCCTGGTTCGATGATGCCGAGGTAGTGGAGCTGAACGAAAACAATCTGATTCTCTATTCTCCCTCGGATTTTCGAAGGGAGATCATCCGCCGTCGCTGCACCGACTATATTCAGGATGCCCTGAAGGAAATTTTTAATTCTGACGCAAAACTGCTTGTTTTCGGAGACGAGGAACTAAACGCCCGGAAATCCAAAGGCAGTACTCCCACCGCCATGGATTTCAATCCCCAGTTTACCTTTGACAATTTCGTGGTGGGACCCTCCAACCGATTTGCCCATTCCGCAGCCATTGCGGTGAGCAAAACGCCGGGACAGGTCTACAATCCCTTGTTCATCTACGGCCCTCCCGGTGTTGGAAAGACGCACCTTTTGTACGCCATCGCCAACGGCATCCGAAAGGAAAATCCCAATGCCAATATCGTATATATCAAAGGCGACCAGTTTACCAACGAGCTGATCGACGCCATCAAAAACGGTAAAAACATTGAATTCCGCTCCAAATACCGGGAAGCGGATCTGTTCCTGGTGGATGATATCCAGTTTATTGCCGGCAAGGAATCCACCCAGGAGGAATTTTTTCACACGTTCAACAAGCTCTATGAGGAGCATAAGCAGATCGTCCTGACCTCCGATCGGAAGCCAGACGATATGCTGACTCTGGAGGAACGTCTTCGCAGCCGCTTCCTGTGGGGTCTGATTGCGGACATCAATCCGCCGGATTACGAAACCCGTATGGCCATTATCAAGAACAAGGCCAAGCAGCTTGGTCTGAATCTGGATGACGAAGTATGCAACTACATCGCCATCAATATCACCAACAACGTTCGTCAGATCGAAGGTACCGTAAAAAAGATTCTGGCCTACCGGGATCTGAACAACATGCCCCTGGATCTGCCCAACATTTCCCGGGCCATTGATGACATGTTCAAGAGTGAAGGCAACGCCCTGCCCACGCCCAATCTGATTATCAGTCAGGTCTGCAAATTCTATAATGTGGATGATGTCGTTTTGCGGGGCACCCAGAAAAACAAAGGCACAGCAGAAGCGAGGCAGGTTGCCATGTATCTGATCCGAAAGCTGACCAATCTGTCCCTGCCCGACATCGGCAAGGAATTTGCCCGGGACCACTCCACGGTATTGTATGCCATTCGTAAAGTCGAAGTCGCTCTGAAAAATGGCGATACCAATATGCAGAACAACATCCGGGACATTACAGCCAACATCAACTCCTGCCTTTAAATCAATGTGGAATGTGGAGTTAGGAGTGTGGAGTTGTTCTCAAAAGGAATGACCCATAACCTTCTATTCTATCTTCTGATACGCAGCAGTCTGTTTGCTTCGCACAAATTTTCATCCCATAATATCACTTCCAACTCCACACTCCACACTTTTTTCTCCACAGGGGTTGTGGAATGTGGAAACTCAGTCTGTGGAGAACCTGGGAGCCAAAAATACTTCCACAGGGACTGTGGAAAAAAGTCGTAATTTTAACATTTGGCTGTGGAGAATTTTTCGTTGCGGCTGTAAAGAAAAACCCACTTTTCCACATAAATTTCCTCTACGGCTGTTATTACTACCTAAACTTATCTATGGATATATTTATTCTTCATTCTTTATCAAGAAAGGAACCTGACTATGCGTTTTACCTGTGAAAAAAGCATGCTGGTAACGGGTCTGAACATTGCAGGACGTACCGTCGCTCAGAAGAGCAGTCTTTCCGTCATCGAAGGTATCCTCTGCAAGGCCAGCCATGGCTTAAGCCTGACAGGCTATAATATGGAAACCGCCATTACCTATGAGATCGAAGCCGAAGTTGCGGATCCCGGCCAGTGCATTCTACCAGCCAAGCTATTCGGGGATATCATCCGCCGTCTGCCGGAGGGTCCCGTTACCGTAGTGGTAGACGAAGCCTTCAAGGTCTCAATCCGAGCAGGCTATGCTTCCTTCACTATCTCTGCAGAATCTGCCGATGAATATCCGGAGCTTCCTGATGTCAACGATGGACGGGCCATCAAAATTCCACAAAAGGAATTGAAAGAACTGATCTCCGGCACCATCTTTGCGGTCTCTGAAAATCAGGGCCGCCCCATCCACACGGGAGTGAAATTTGAAGTCACGGATACTGCTATCACCACTGTGGCTGTGGATGGATTCCGGCTGGCTCGACGCACCTACCACCCGGAAAACCCTACAGGACGGGAGCTGAACTTTGTAGTCCCCGCTGCTGGATTGAAAGAAGTGGAAAAAATTGTAGCTGATACGGAGGAAAGCGCTGCATTTACGCTGGGTCCTAAGCACATTCTTTTCCAGATGGGCAGTGCGACTCTGGTCTGCCGTCTGCTGGAGGGAGAATTCCTGGACTGGAAAAAAGTGGTTCCCAATAACTGTCCTGTGAAACTGGTGGCAAATGTTTCAGATTTGGCCTCCTCTGTAGAGCGTGTAGGTTTGATAGTCTCTGAAAAGTACAAAAGTCCCGTCCGTTGTGTGTTTAGTCACCAAGAGCTGCTGATGCGTACCAATACCACCATCGGTGCCGCGGAAGACCGCTGCTCCATTGCCGGTGACGGCAAGGAGTTGGAAATCGGTTTCAATGTCCGGTATCTGGCGGATGCGCTGCGGGTGATTCCCAGTGAGGAGGTTACTCTGGAACTGACCAATGGATTAAGCCCCATCGTTTTGACTCCTGTGGATGAAAAACAGGATTTTGCTTACATGGTTCTGCCGGTCCGAATCAAGAACAACTGATCGCGCCAAGGAGAATAGCTTATGAAGGTAGTTGTCAGAAAAAAAGAAAACACGATTCCTGTTGTCATTCATACGGAATATATCAAACTGCAGGATGCCATGAAGCTGGCCAACATTGTCTATTCCGGCGGCGAAGCGAAAATCCTGATCCAGGAGGAGCAGGTCACGGTCAATGGCGAGATTTGTACTATGCGGGGAAAAAAGCTGTACCCTGGAGATAAATTCCAATTTCAGGACCAGGCCTACGTCATCTCTGACCAGGTATGAACCTGACATCATTGGAGTTGCGGAACTTCCGCAATTATCAGCAGGTCCAGCTGGAATTTGATCCCGGTGTGAATCTTATCGTTGGGGACAATGCCCAAGGAAAAACCAATCTGCTGGAGGCCATTTCCTATTTGGGTTGCGGCAAAAGCTTTCGGGCCCAGAAGGTAAGCGAAATGGTGCGCTTTGGGGAGGAATTTGCAGAGCTGAAGGGAACGGTCTTTTCTCAAGAACGGGAACAGACCTTGCGGATTCTGCTGTTCAGCGGCAGCCGCCCCCGGCAGATGTTCCGCAACGGATCAAAAAAGAAATCATTGGAAGAAATTTCTGGTGTTCTGCCTACCGTACTGTTCTGCCCGGAGGATCTATTGGTTCTGAAAACAGGAGCAGCCCAGCGGCGGCGGTTTGGAGATATTGCGTTATGTCAACTAAGACCCAACTATGATGCCGCTCTGACGGAATATAACCGTATTCTGGAACAAAAAAGCCGTATTCTCAAGGATCATTTTGAAAATCCGGCAATTTTGGAGATTTTGCCGGAGTATAATACCCGGCTTTGCCAGGTGGGCGCACTGTTGATCTCCTACCGGGCCCGGTTCTATGAGGGACTTGGGAAAGCAGCGGCCAAATACCACAGCCAATTTTCCGGCGGTTCGGAAACGTTTACACTGGAATATAAGACGGTTTCCACGGTACAGGATCCCTTTGCTCCTGTGAAAACCCTGACCCAGGAGTTGTTGGACCATCTGGACCGGCACTACCGGGCAGAGTTGGAAACTGGCCAGTGCCTGACGGGACCTCATAAGGATGATTTTACCGTGTCGCTATCCGGGATCGATTTGAAGATTTACGGTTCTCAGGGGCAGACCCGTACCGCTGCCATCAGCCTGAAGCTGGCGCAGCGGGAGTTGATGGGCAGGGAGTGGGGCGAAGAGCCTGTTCTTCTGCTGGATGATGTCCTTTCTGAGCTGGATCCCGGACGGCAGGATTTTGTTTTGAACCAGATCGTGTCCGGACAGGTCTTTATTACCTGCTGTGAACCGGGGCGGTTTACCAAGCTGGGAAAGACAATAGAAATTTCAAAAGGAAAAATAGTATAAGAGTGGAGTGTGGAGAGTTGAGAGTGGAGTTATCAAGGTTTGAACATATTCTGTCTTCACTCTCCAATCTCCAAACTCCACGCTGGCTATTGGGAGGATATTATGTCTGATGAAACGAAAGTAACGCAGGAATACGGCGCAGAGCAAATCCAGGTTCTGGAAGGCCTGGAAGCCGTCCGGAAACGTCCCGGTATGTATATCGGTTCCACGTCTTCTTCCGGTCTGCACCATCTTGTATATGAGATTGTAGATAATGCCATTGATGAGGCGTTGGCGGGCTACTGTAAGCACATTACCGTCACCATCAATCCCGGCGATTCCATTACGGTCACCGATGATGGCCGCGGCATTCCGGTGGATATTCAGCCCCAGACCGGACGGCCTGCCCTGGAAGTGGTCTACACTGTGCTGCATGCCGGCGGCAAGTTTGGCGGCGGCGGTTATAAGGTTTCCGGTGGTCTCCACGGTGTGGGAGCCTCTGTGGTGAACGCCCTGAGTGAATGGCTGCGGGTTCGGGTTCATAAGAACGGCAGCATCTATGAAATGAAATTTGCCAGAGGTCATATCACCCAGGAGATGAAGATTGTTGGCAAAACAGACAAGACTGGTACTGAGGTCACCTTCCAGCCCGATCCTGAAATGTTTGATACCCTGGTCTATGACTATGAAATTCTCCATGAGCGTATGCGGGAGGAAGCCTTCCTGAACGCCGGTTTGTCCATTACCATTACCGATGACCGGGACGACGAAAAACAGATCACCGAGACCATGTGCTATGAAGGCGGCATCCGGGAATTTGCCGTCTGGTGCAACCGCAACAAAACGCCCCTGCATTCTGATGTGATCTACATGAGCGGCAGCAAGGGCGATGCTTCCGCGGAGATTGCCATTCAGTATAACGACGGTTATAACGAATTCATGATGTCCTTTGCCAACGACGTCCGAACCCCGGAGGGCGGCATGCATGAGACCGGCTTCAAGACCGCTTTGACCCGGGTGTTGAACGCCTACGGCGTGAAAAACGGAACCATCAAGGGCGACGACAAGGTTTCCGGCGAGGACTGCCGGGAGGGAATCACCGCCATTATCTCCGTAAAGCTGACAGACGCCCAGTTTGAAGGCCAGACCAAGGCTAAGCTGGGCAACGCCTATATCCGCACTCTGGTGGATCAGATCGTGAACGACCAGCTGACCACTTATTTTGAGGAGCATCCCCAGATCGCCAAGGCCATTTTGGAGAAAGCCATGATGGCGAACCGGGCAAGAGAAGCTGCCCGGAAAGCCCGGGAGTCCATCCGCCGGAAAACCGGTCTGGAATCCGGCCAGATGCCGGACAAGCTCCAGGACTGCAACGAGCGGGATCCCAGTCTATGTGAAATTTACATCGTCGAGGGTGACTCCGCTGCAGGCTCTGCCATTCAGGGCAGAGATTCCCGGTTCCAGGCAATCCTCGCTATGTGGGGTAAAATGCTGAACGTGGAAAAAGCCCGGGCCGACAAGATCTACGGAAATGACAAGCTGTACCCTCTGATCGTGGCCCTGGGTGCGGGCATTGGGGAGGAATTTGATATTGAGAAGCTGCGCTATCACAAGGTCATTATCATGTCCGATGCCGATGTGGACGGCGCTCATATCCGTACATTACTTCTCACCTTCTTCTTCCGCTATATGCGGCCTCTGATCGAGCATGGTTATGTGTATTCCGCAGTGCCGCCCCTGTACAAGCTGACCCGGGGCAGAACTGTGAAGGTGGCTTATTCCGATGAACAGCGGGACCAGGTTTCCGCCCAGATGCGCAGTGACAATCCCAACGCCAAGGTGGACATCTCCCGGTTCAAGGGCTTAGGCGAAATGGACCCCCACGAGTTGTGGGAGACCACCATGGACCCGGAAAAGCGTACTCTGCGCCGGATTACCCTGGAAGATGCCCAGCGGGCCGATGCAATTTTCACCGTCCTCATGGGCGAGCAGGTGGAGCCCAGAAAAGACTGGATCGAGCAGAATGCCAAGTACGCCGTCAACATTGACATTTAATCAGTGTGGAGTTTGGAGTGTGAAGTGTGGAGTTTCTGAGAAATAACTCCACACTCCACATTCCACACTCCAAACTCAAATACATGGAGGTGCTATCATGGCACATAACCGCAGCTATAAACCAGAGGATATCCGTTTCCCGGACCAGGTGATTACTGAATCCAACCTGGTGGACGAAATGGAAAAATCCTATATTGAATATGCAATGTCCGTCATTGTGGGCCGGGCGCTGCCGGATGTTCGGGACGGTCTGAAGCCGGTCCACCGCCGCATCCTGTACACCATGTACGAAAGCGGCCTGACCTCTGACAAGCCATTTAAAAAGTCCGCTACCTGCGTCGGTGACGTGCTGGGTAAATACCATCCCCATGGCGATGCATCTGTCTATGATGCTATGGTTCGGCTTGCCCAGGACTTTTCCATGCGATACATGCTGGTGGACGGCCACGGCAACTTTGGTTCCGTGGACGGCGATCCCCCGGCAGCCTACCGGTATACCGAGGCCCGTTTGAGTAAGATTTCCAATGAGATGCTCCGGGATATCGACAAGGACACCGTGGACTGGGATCCCAACTTCGACGAGTCCCGGAAAGAACCCCGGGTTCTGCCCTCCCGGTTCCCTAACCTGCTGGTGAACGGCTCCAGCGGCATTGCCGTTGGTATGGCTACCAATATCCCACCCCACAATCTGACAGAGGTTATCAACGCCTGCGTCTGTGTGCTGGATGATCCCGAGGCGACGCTGACAGACCTGATGGAGCATATTTCTGGTCCGGACTTCCCTACCGGCGGCATCATCATGGGCCGCAGCGGCATCCGGGCGGCTTACGCCACAGGACGGGGCAAGATTGTAGTCCGTGCCCGCACCGAGTTTGAGGAATTCGGCAAGGACCGTGTTAGAATCGTGGTCACCGAACTTCCCTACCAGGTGAACAAGCGCCAACTCATCAAAACCATTGCCGACCAGGTGAAGGACAAGCGCCTGGATGGCATTTCCGACCTGAGGGACGAGACGGACCGCAACGGCATGCGCATGGTCATCGAACTGAAAAAGGATGCCAATCCCCAGGTGGTGCTGAACAACCTGTTCAAGCAGACCGCTCTGCAGAGCAGCTTCGGCATCATCATGCTGGCATTGGTAGACAACCAGATGCAGCCGAAGATTCTGTCCCTGCGGCAGATCATCGACGAATATCTGAAGCATCAGGAAGAGATCCTGACCCGCCGTACCCAGTATGATCTGCGGAAAGCCCGGGAACGTGCTCACCTGTTGGAGGGCCTGCTGATTGCCCAAGACAACATCGACGAGGTCATCCGTATCATCCGTTCGGCTTACGATGACGCCAAGCAGCGCCTGATGGACCGGTTTGGCTTGGACGATATCCAGGCCCAGGCAATCCTGGATATGCGCCTGAAAGCCCTCCAGGGCCTGGACCGGGAAAAGCTGCAGAGCGAATATGACGAGCTCCAGGAGAAAATCCGCTATTATATGGAGCTGCTGGAGGATCCTGCCAAGCTTCGGGCTGTGCTTCGGGAGGAACTGCTTGAGATCCGGGACAAGTTTGGCGACAAGCGGAAGACTGAAATCCAGGACATTGAGGACGAGATTGACATTGAGGATCTCATCGAGGAAGAGACCTGCGCCTTTACCCTGTCCAATGAGGGGTACATCAAGCGGATGCCTGTGGACACCTACCGCACCCAGAGCCGGGGCGGCCGGGGCGTCAATGCCCAGAACCTGAAGGAGGAGGATTACGTCAAGTCCCTGATGATTGCTTCCACCCATGACCATATGCTGTTCTTTACAGATTTGGGTCGGGTACACCACCGGAAGGGTTATCAGATTCCCGAGGGAGGCCGTACCGCCAGAGGCACCGCCATCGTCAATGTCCTGCCGCTGGAGCCTGGTGAGAAGGTTACGGCAGTGGTTGTTACCCGGGAGTTTGACGACAATGAGTATCTCATGATGGTCACCCGGAATGGCACCGTCAAGCGGATTCCCTTTATCGCCCTGAAAACCAACCGGAAAACCGGTATTCGGGCCATCACCCTGGATGAAGGGGATCATCTAATCAACGTGATCCGCACCAATGGCAACGACAATATCCTTCTGGCCACGGCCCAAGGCATGGCAATCTGCTTCAATGAAAACGACGTCAGGCCTATGGGACGGGACGCGGCTGGTGTTCGCGGAATTATGTTAACCGGAGCGGACTATGTGGTAGGCGCGGAGAAGGCTGAGGAAGGCAAGACTCTGCTGACTGTCACTGTCAACGGCTACGGAAAACGCACGGAGCTGGCGGAATATCTGCGCACCGGTGCAAATGGCGAGAAGGTTGCCCAGAGCCGGGGAGGCAAGGGTCTAAAGAACTACAACATCACTGCAAAAACCGGTAATGTGGCTGGCTGCCGGGTAGTGGGCGAGAATGATGATGTGATGCTGATTGAAAACGGCGGCGTCATCATCCGCATTCCCGCATCCTCTATCAATGTGTATAAGCGGGATGTCCAGGGCGTCATTGTCATGCGCATAGAGGAAGGCAACCAGGTGGTTTCTCTGGAGCGTGTGGAGAATATTGAGGAACCGGAACAGGAATGAAGACAGTAACGTTGTATACGGATGGCGCCTGCTCCGGGAACCCCGGTCCCGGGGGCTGGGGCGCTATTCTGGAATGGAATGGGATTGAGAAAGAGTTGTCCGGCGGCGAAAATAACACCACCAACAACCGAATGGAATTGACCGCCGTAATCCGGGGGCTGGAGGCACTGAAGGAGCCCTGCATTGTGGAGCTGTATTCCGACAGCAAATACGTCATTGATGCGCTGCAAAAGGGCTGGGCTGTCTCCTGGAAAAAACGGGGCTGGATCAAGTCCGATAAGAAGCCTGCTCTGAATCCAGATCTGTGGGAGATTTTGTTACAGCTGACAGAAAAGCATCAGCTGCACTATCATTGGGTCAAAGGCCACGGGTCAAATCCGAAAAACAACCGCTGTGATGAACTGGCAGTATCCGAATGGAAAAAGCTTAAGTGAGTGAAGAACATGGAGAGTGGAGTTTGGAAAGAAATCTGGAACTCCACTCTTCTACAATTCTCTATCTTAATTTTGCATCTCTTAGGAAAAAGCGAGAGATTTTTATGTATTTATCTATTGGCAATGATATGGCAGTCCGGGATCACAGCATTGTTGGGATCTTTGACCTGGACAACACCTCTACCTCCAAGCGCACAAGAGAATTCCTGAACCGGGCGGAAAAGGAAGGAGAAGTGGTTCCTTGCGACGACCTTCCTAAATCCTTCGTGCTGACCTCGGAATACGGCTTCGACCGGGTTTATCTGACGGCACTAAACGCGGCAACCTTGGAAAAACGGCTGAAATAAAATACCAAAAACAGGACCGGCGGTCCTGTTTTTTGGTGTGCAAGAGTTTACATAATCTGATAAAGAGAAAGTAGATATTGTTGACATAACATGAGTTATCCACATTCTCCACAGTTTTATCCACAGCCTATGCCATGAAATCCGTTGAAAAATCAGGGTTTCAGGCCGACTAATAAAAAAATCTCCACAACTTATTTAAAAGCTGTGGAGATTTTTATAATTGACATAACAACTGTAAGAAATGGATTAAGCATATAGAATCCGGGCAGCGATAATCCGTTCGTCCTTCTCCTCTGTATGCCGGTAGGCATCCACTTGCAGACATCCCTCTTCCACGAAATCCCACCGCAGGTCCAGTTCCTGTCCTTCCTTAGCTTCACTGAGATAGCAGACGGTGAATTCCTTTACCGTGCTGCGCATATGGAAGGGGCTGGGCAGCAAGTCATCGATCCAATCCATGTACCGTGTGTTGTTCATATGGCCGTTGCGGTCCAGATCTGTAAAGCAGACGCTGCGGCTGCGGCTGCTGCCAAGGGGTTTGGCAATCAGACCATTTGGACTGGGCAGTTCATTGCCCCGGAGGGTTCCTACCACAGAGATCCCACTTTTTCCGGGGAGAATCATGTTCCGGGTGTCCAGATCCATCAGAACCCACAGGCTGATAGAGCGGAAGCATTCATTGCCCTTGGTGTCGTAGGCTACCATGGACCGGGGAAATGCCACCCGTGTGGTTGGCATGGGCCAGGTTTCTACATGGATGGTTTCTCCCCGCATGGGCAGCCGGGTGACCTGAACCTTGTGACGGGTCACAGCCCAGAACAGCCGCCGTTTTGCCAGGGTGTCGTAGTCCAGCGCCAATTCATTGCAGTGCATCCCTGCGATCTCCTGGGCATACAGGAGAATCATGGAGGGCTTCAGCCGTCCGTAACGATCCACGCAGATGTCGGTGATTTCAAAATCCTTCTGAAAAATAGGTTCCATTGCAAAGACCTCAATTCGAAAATGATGGATACCTCTTTCTCTATTCTCACATGAAAACAGAGAAAGAGGTAGTTTGTTGATTAGGAAAGGATTATCCCTGATCTTCTGTCAGCTGCAGCTCCAGCTGGTACTGCTGTCCGCCGCGGTAAATAATGACTTGAACGGTATCGCCAACCTCATAGTTGTAAATTGCTGCCTTCATCTCATTCATGGAGGTAATCCGCTCTTGACCGATGCTGATAAGGATGTCCCCCTTGTCCACGCCTTTCGCGTAAGCGTCACTGTTTCTGCTTACTTCGGTAATATACAGTCCGGCGGGCAGGCGGTAATAGTGCCGATAGAACAGGGCGAGAGCCTCCCCTTCAATACCCAGTGTAGGACGTCCGGAAACGTAGCCTTGGGAAATCAGCTGATCCACGATTTCCTTGACAGTGACGCTGGGAATGGCAAATCCGATCCCCTCTACACCGGCCTGATCGGAAAAAGCGGCAATTTTCATAGTGTTGATGCCGATGACCTGACCATAACAGTTAATCAGCGGACCACCGGAATTGCCGGAATTCAGGGCGGCGTTGGTCTGGATCAGGGTCATGGTGTGACCGTCCACGTCCACATCCCGGTTTATGGCGGAAATAATTCCGTTGGTACAAGTGCCCCGGAATTTCACACCCAGAGGATCTCCAATGGCAACCACTGTGTCGCCTACCTGGAGAGTGGAGGAATCCCCAAACTCGGCGGGGATCAAACCATCCGCTTCAATATACAATACTGCCAGATCCGAAATTTCGTCCATTCCGATAATATCGGCAGGCACGATCCGGTCATCTGTCAGCTGTACTGTAATAGAGATGGCATCATCCACCACATGGGCATTGGTGATAATGTAGCCCTGATTGGAGAAGATAACGCCTGTGCCGCTGGAAGAACCTCCGTTCAGCGTGCAGGAGATGGACACAACACTGTCAATGTTACGGGAATAGATTTCCTGAAGGGATAAACCTCCTTCTGGCGGTATGTTGGATGTGCTTGCGGGAGATTGCTGTAGTTCCATGGAAGCCATCGGATTTCCGGGAGAAACCGATTCCGCAATGGTAATCGGCTCGGTCTGCATAGGTTCTGTTTCCGCTGTGGTGAAGGAAATGGCAAGTTCCTTTTCCTCCTGCAAGCGCAGCTTGTGAAACATCTTCACATTTAGAACACCCAGTACAGTGATGATGCCGCACAGGAAGATAATCAGGATCAGCAGCAGCGCCATAAGCCCACCCCGGTTTTTGGGCGGTTCGGTTCGTCCCGTGCCATAAACACTGTCGTCCCAATCTGTGTAATTGTATTTGCGTTCATCCATAGAGATACCCTCAACAAAATTGCTTAATTGACCAATGGCATGGTAAAGGTGAATTCCGTCTTTCCGTCTTTGCTGCTGACAGAAATGTTTTCCCCGTGGCTGCATACAATAGTTTTGACGATGTACAACCCCAGCCCCCAGCCGTCCCGGTTCTGGGAGCGGGATTTGTCCAGTTTATGGAATCGATCAAAAACCAAGGGCAGTTCTTCCGGCGGAATGGTGTCTCCGTCGTTACTGATGGAGACATAGGCCTTGCTGCCGCCTTCCCGAATTCGCAGACCCAGATTTCCGCCTTCGGGGCAGAATTTGACGGCATTGTCGATCAGATTGTAGATCACCTGGGTGATGTAATCCCGGTTGGCCATGGTGTATACCGGATGCTCCGGCATATCCACATCCACGTTCAGATGTTTGTCGTTGATCTTCTTCTCAAAGGTGATGAGCACCTGACCGGCGCATTCCTCCAGGTCGAAGTGCATTTTCTTTTCCTCGGGGATGCCCTCCTCCTTTTGGAGCTGGGAGATGTCCAGCATACTGCGCACCAACCGGCTCAGACGTTTTGTTTCATCGGAAACGATCTGCAGATAGTATTCCCGGCGCTGCTCGGGAATGGTGCCGTCCAGAATGCCGTCAATGTAGCCGGAGATGGTGGTCATAGGTGTCTTCAGCTCATGGGACACATTGGCCACGAATTCCTGACGCTGATATTCACTCTTTTGCAAGGAGGATGCCATGTTGTTAAAGGCTAAGGCAAGTTCCTCCATTTCTTCGGAGTAATCATCCTCCACTTTGACCCGGGCTTCCAGATTGCCGTGGCCGAAGTCGGTGGCAGCCTTGGCCATGTCCTTCAGGGGCTTGGTTTCCCGCCGGGCAAAGGCGGTGACCGCCAGGACCGAAACCAGCACGACAAACACAGCGGCGGTAAGGAAGATATTGGAGATCTTGTTCAGAGTCTGTGTGGTGACGCTGGTGGAGGTGGAGACGATTACGATTCCCGTATTGTCCGTATTGTTGTAGATCGGGACGGAAACCACATATCGAGAATCCGTGTACAGTCCCTTGATGACACCGGTAGCGATATCTCCACCATTTTCAATCACCTTATGCAGATAGTCCTGATTCAGCTGCATTCCCTCATGGTTACATCCTGACCGGGCATGGGAGCAGAGAATCACATAACCATTGCTGTCACAGATCACCGCATCGGCGTCTGAGACCTGGGAAATCACATCCAGGTTCAGCAAGAATTCCCGGCTGGAGAGACTGCCGTCCACAGAATAGGAGGCAGCAAGATTGGCAATAACGTCGGCATCCTGCTGCAGTCCGTCAATGGTAGCGTCCGTCAGATATTTCTTTACCTGCAGTTGGAAGGAAGTTCCCAGAATGATCAGGGCCAGCAGCAGAATGGTGGCTGTGGTGGAGAAGCTGCGGCTGAAGGAGGTTTTCATGCTTACAATACCTCAAATTTATAGCCCACGCCCCAAACTGTTTTCAGACTCCATTTGTCGCTGACACCTTCCAGTTTTTCCCGCAGACGCTTCACATGGACGTCCACAGTACGGGAGTCGCCGAAGTAATCAAAGCCCCAGACCTCATCCAGCAGCTGGTTTCGGGTGTAGACCCGGTTGGGAGAGGAGGCCAGGTAGTACAGCAGTTCCATTTCCTTGGGCGGCGTATCCACCTTTTTACCGTCCACCGTCAGTTCGAAAGCATCCATGTCGATAACCAGCTTGTCAAATACCAGACGTCTTGCCTTCTTCTCAGTGGTGACCCCGGAGGTGCGGCGCAGAACGGCTTCAATTCTTGCCAGAACCTCTTTCATTTCGAAGGGCTTGGTGATATAGTCATCGGCGCCGGATTTCAGTCCAGTGACCTTGTCGTCAGTTTCCCCCTTGGCGGTAAGCATAATGATTGGGGTCTGGGCTTCGGCGCGAATGGCCTTGCAGACGCTCCAGCCGTCCATGACCGGCATCATCACGTCCAGCAGCACCAGATCCGGCTTGATGGCCCGGAATTTGGCGAGGCCTTGCCCGCCGTCTCCGGCGACAGTGACGGCATAGCCTTCTTTTTCCAGATACATTTGCAGAAGCTCCGCGATATTGTGATCGTCCTCTACGATCAGAACAGATACAGCCATGATAGAATCCTCCTCGTTTTCGTTTTCTTTTCCTTTTGGATTATTATATCGCAAAATGTGGGATTGAAGTGAACAATTTGTAAAGACTTGCGCCCCAATTTGTGAACGGGACAGTATGCTTCCTTCTTGATTCCTTCCCACAGCAGCAGTTCACGCATTGGTAAGTTATACTTGCAAATAAACAGGTTTGGGAGTATGATAATATAAGATATTCTGCGGAATACAAAAAAGGTGGACCGCAATGTTTAAGGAGTTTGAAAATGATCGAGTTACTGAAAGCCATTTTATTCGGCATTGTAGAGGGCGTTACGGAATGGCTGCCCATTTCCTCCACAGGCCATCTGATTTTACTGAATGAATTCATTACCCTGAACGTCTCTGATGAATTCCAGAGCATGTTCGATGTGGTGATCCAGCTTGGCGCTATTCTGGCTGTGATTGTGCTGTTCTTCTATAAGCTGAATCCCTTTGCTTCCCAAAAGTCTCCGGAGGCGAAGAAGCATACCTGGCAGCTTTGGTTCAAGGTTTTGGTGGCCATCCTTCCCTCCGGGATTGTGGGAATTCTGCTGGATGACTGGATGGACGCACATCTGCATAATGGGATTGTGGTAGCCATTGCCCTGATTGTCTATGGTGTGGCATTTATCCTGGTAGAACGGATGAACGCCGGAAGAAAGCCCAGAATCCGGGATGTGCATCAGATCGACTATAGGACCGCATTCCAGATTGGCCTGTTTCAATGCCTGAGCCTGATTCCCGGTACCTCCCGGTCCGGCTCTACCATTCTGGGAGCCATCTTGCTGGGAGTCGGCCGGGGCGCAGGTGCGGAGTTCTCCTTCTTCATGGCGATCCCCACAATGCTGGGAGCTTCGGCTATCAAGATGCTGAAATTCCTGACCAGCGGCGTCAGCGCCACCGGAACGGAGATCGGTGTGCTGATTGTTGGCTGTGTGGTGTCCTTCCTGGTGAGTATGGTGGTCATTAAGGGCTTGATGGAATACGTTCGCAAGCACTCCTTCTCGGTTTTTGGTCTCTATCGGATCATTTTGGGCACCGTGGTGCTGATTTACTTCCTCTTTATCAGACATTAATCATACATAGGAGGTTATTATGGAATACACCATCGAGAACGCGTACATAAAGCTGACAGTCACAACCTGGGGTGCCCAGGTCAAGAGCGTCGTTCGCAAGTGCGACGGCGTGGAACACATCTGGCAGGCGGACAAATCCGTCTGGGGTTACCACGCGCCCATTCTGTTCCCCCATGCCGGGAAAGTGGTGGATGGGATTATCGAGGCCAAGGGCGGTCAATATCCCTCCGGTCAGCACGGCTTTGCCAGGCTCATGGAGCATGACTTTGTCTGCCAGAGTGAAGATACCATTGTGCTGGAGTTGTGTTCCAGCGAGGAGACGCTGGCAAAATTCCCCTATGAGTTCCGCCTGGTCTCCACCTTCACTCTGGAAAATGACACATTGCACCATACCCTTACGGTGGAAAATCTGGACACAGAAAAGCTGCCCTTTGGAATCGGTTATCATCCCGCCTTTGCCATTCCCTTTGACGATAAGCATACGGCCACAGACTATGAGCTGCGGTTCTCCGACATGGAGTCTCCCATCTGCATCAACAATCTGCCCAACGGACTGGTTCACGGAGACATCTACCACCTGAAATCCAACATCACCTCCATTCCCATCGATGAGAAATTGTTCGCCAACGACAGCCACTGCATGGTGAATCTTCGGTCCTCCACCCTGGGCCTGTACGAGAAGGATACCGGCAGAGGTGTGGTGTGCGACATTTCTGAGTTCCCCTACACCCTGATTTGGAGCAAACCCGGCATACCGAAATTCGTCTGTATTGAGCCCTGGCACAGTCTGCCCAGCCCGGAAAACGGTTCCACCAAATGGGGAGAAAAGCCCGCTGCGGCCATTTTGAATCCCGGCGAAGCCTGGAGCTGCACCCTGAGTACATCCTTTGTCCGATAACCTAATCTATCATCAATCGCCTCTACGCAGAAATGCTACTTACACAAAAAATCCGCCCTCCATAAAGGGGTGTTCGTAAGACAGTTATTCACCCGAATATTTACGGCATCTGTTAGGCATGGTTTGCATCAAGATAATAAGCGATACCTGATCCATGTAACCAGGTATCGCTTATTTTTTACTATCTACATAAGGTGGCAGTAGCGAAGAAGTTGCAGGCTGTGTCATCCGGGTATTATGGATCCCCATAGTGCCGTGAATATCAGCCAATCCAGAAATCCTATGATTGCAATATGAATGGGGTAAAATCCATAAAAGAACGGTTTCAGATTTTTCTCTCCGCGTTTGCCATTGTATAGCAGAATCAAAATGAGAGAAATCAGGAAGGAGATGGGATAATACGACCTGTCAAAAACAAATTTTGCAAGAATCATTCCAAATATTTGGTATACTCGATTCCTGCGCAAGAGATACACGACAATAATCAGGAAAACACCATATCCGCGATAGTCTCCGTAGACAACGAATTGGGCTACATAGCATACGACAAGCACAATCACGCCCTGCAAAAGGGCAGATAATGGTTTGCTTTTGATTTTATTGGCCTGCTCCATAAGCCACAGTGCACACAGGGCCTGCAGATAAGTGAAAAATACATTCTGATGATACCAATACCAGGGCCAGCCCGGGGTTCCTTCTTGGTATCGGACGAAGAAAGTTGCATCAAATGGGAACTCCGATATCAATGCGAATAATGCAATGCGCAGCAGATAACGCTTCTTGCTGTGGGTATGACTGAAGCCCTCTGCAAATGCAAAAGCAAAAACAGGAAAGGCGATTGCGCCAATCCCACAAAGGATATGTTTATAAAACCAGTCTATCAAGCTCAACTGTTCCGGAGATATTTGACCGGCGGCTAGCATAGGATTGATTATTCTATAAGCAGCAGATGCAAAGAAAACCTTGGTCACATGATCGACAAGCATGCAAATCGCGGCGATCATTTTTAGCTGGTTGCCGGAGAGACATTGGAAATGTGAAAGTTTTGCATTACACCGACTTGCAATGGCAGTATACATGAGCAGTTCCTTCCTATGTGCTTATCATTTTATATGAGTCGTTTGCGAGTTCAACCCTTAGCTAATAGAATAATAGCACATAAATTGTACTTATGCAACGGATTAAAAAATGACTGAGGTATTCCTTATTCCCTTAGTGATTATACTAAGGGCGCACTTCTATACAGGGTAATCCTCGTGTATACGCTCTGCGAGGTGGCAATCCTTGCAACGGTTTGAGGCTATCCTTAAAGAAGAACGGCGTGACTAAAGTCACGCCGTCCCTTGAAACCGCACAGTTTTCTTTTTGAAATCTACTGTCTTATGAACACTGCCCTATTGGAGAGCGGATTTTTGATTGAGAAAGCTTAGCCGAAGACGCTCAGCAGGAAGCCTGCGGCGATGGCGGAGCCGATAACGCCGGCCACGTTGGGGCCCATGGCGTGCATCAGCAGGAAGTTGGAGGGGTTGGCCTTCTGACCCTGAACATTGGCAACACGGGCCGCCATAGGAACCGCAGAGACACCGGCGGAGCCGATCAGGGGGTTGACCTTCTTGCCGGTCAGCTTGCACATGACATTGCCGCCCAGCAGGCCGCCGGCGGTAGAGATGCCGAAGGCCACAACGCCCAGAACAACGATCTTCAGCGTGTTGGCGGTCAGGAAGGTGGAGCCCACCATGGTAGCGCCCACGGCAGTGGACAGCAGGATGGTGACGATGTTCATCAGCGCGTTCTGCACGGTGTCGCTGAGACGGTCAGTGACGCCGGTCTCCTTGAACAGGTTGCCCAGCATCAGGCAGCCAATCAGAGGAGCAGTGTCAGGCAGCAGCAAAGCTACAAAAATCACGACCACGATGGGGAAGATGATCTTCTCAGTCTTGGACACGGCACGGGTCTGGACCATCTTGATCTTCCGGTCCTCGGGGTTAGTCAGCAGATTCATAATGGGCGGCTGGATCAGCGGGATCAGCGCCATGTAGGAATAGGCTGCCACGGCGATGGCGCCCAGCAGGTGGGGAGCCAGCTTGGTTGTCAAGAAGATGGCAGTGGGGCCGTCGGCGCCGCCGATGATGCCGATGGAAGCAGCCTCAGGACCGCTGAAGCCCAGCAGGATGCCGCCAAAGAACGCCACGAAGACACCCAGCTGTGCGGCAGCGCCCAGCAGCAGGGACTTGGGGTTGGACAGAAGAGGACCGAAGTCAGTCATAGCGCCGACGCCCATGAAAATCAGGCAGGGGTACAGACTGGTCTTGACACCGATATAGAAGATATCCAGCAGACCGCCTTCCCGCATGATCTCACCGTAGCTGTGATACATGGGGCTGCTGGGATTCATGAAGGCATCCCACAGCTCCTGGTGGTACAGGCCGCCCAGAGGCAGGTTACTCAGCAGGCACCCGAAGGCGATGCCCACCAGCAGCAGAGGTTCGAACTTCTTAACAATGCCCAGGTACAGGAACACGCAGGCGATGATCAGCATCACCAGGTTCTGCCAGCCGCCGGTGGTGAAACCGGAGAAAATGGCATTGAAACCGGAGCCTTCCCACAGGTTTAACAGAATATCACCAACATTGATCATGGATTATCCTCCTTAGCCGAGGACGACCAGAGTAGCGCCGGTATCGACAGTGGAACCCTTGGAAACCAGAACCTGAGCGACAGTGCCGGCCTTGGGAGCGAAAATTTCATTCTCCATCTTCATGGCTTCCAGAACCACCAGCAGATCGCCTTCCTTGACGGCCTGACCGGCGGTGACGTTGACCTTCAGAATGTTGCCGGGCATGGGAGCGGTGACCGCCTCCCCGGCCACGGGCGCGGCAGCGGGAGCAGGAGCAGCAGCGGGGGCAGCCACGGGAGCGGGAGCCGGGACAGCAGCAGGAGCGGGAGCGGCGGCGGGAGCAATGGCGGCATACTCATCCAGCAGCATTGCCTTGCCGGCTTCGACCTCCACCTCGTAGGTGCGGTCGTTCAGGGTCACTTTGTATTTCATGATTATTTGACCTCCTTGATGGAAATGAAGCGCAGCTCGTTCAGGGGCTTGCCCATCTTATCGGCCACGATGGCCATGAGCATTGCGGCAGTCTTGGGCTCCACGTCATGGAGCTTCAGCTGGCCTGCGGAGCCGGGGGCAACGGCAGGCGCGGCGGCGGGAGCAGCGGGGGCTGCTGTGGGAATGGCGGAAACAGCGGTTTTGGCAACGGCGGCTTTCTCGGCAGCCTTCTTGTCCTTGGCGATAAAGATCTTGCCCATGATAGTAACCACGATCATCAGCAGAATCAGGCCGAAGAACACGACGCCGTAGCCCAGAAGCGCCACAACAGCGGCGTCTCCGATGCCAATGCTGTCCAGAGAGGAAGCTAACATCATAGTGTTACCTCCTTAGCACTCGACGATGGTGTAGGTGGCTGCGTTCTCCTCCTTGGCCTTGCGCTCCTCCAGGAACTTCTCAGCCAGGTTGGGGAATGCGATATAGCTCAGAACATCCTCATCAGACTTGGCCAGATCACCCAGCTTCTCGCGGGTAGGCTCGACGATGGGAGCCAGGGAGTCGGCATAGCGGCCTTCCAGAGGCTTTTCGTCGCCCAGGATCATCTTCTGAACCTCGGGGTTGATGGGAGCGGGGGTACGGCCGTACTCACCGCGGCAGTAAGCCTTGATTTCCTTGGAGACCTTCTTGTAGCGCTCACCCTGCAGAACATTGGTAACGGCCTGGACGCCGACCATCTGAGAGGTGGGGGTGACCAGGGGCGGGAAGCCCATGTCCTCACGGACCTTGGGAGTCTCCAGCAGAGCCTCGTCCAGACGATCCAGAGCGTTCATCTGCTTCAGCTGGCTCAGCAGGTTGCTCAGCATGCCGCCGGGAATCTGATAGGTCAGGCATTGGGTATCGGTAGCCATGGACTTGGGCATCAGGGTACCATCAGCCAGGAAGCCGTCACGGACAGTCTTGAAGTAGTCGGCCATCTTCTTGGTCAGCTTGTCGTCGATGTCGACTTCATAGCCCAACTGACGCAGGGCGTAGGCAAGAGTCTCGGTAGCGGGCTGAGAGGTGCCGCCGGAGAAGGGAGAGATGGCGGTGTCGATGATATCCACACCGGCTTCCACAGCCTTCAGGTAGGTCATGAAGGCGAGGCCAGTGGTGGAGTGGGTGTGCAGGTCGATGGGCAGATCGGGAGTGGCGTCCTTGATGGCGGAAACCAGGTCGTAGGCTTCCTGGGGACCCATGATGCCGGCCATGTCCTTGATGCAGATGGTGGAAGCGCCCATTTCCTTCAGTTCCTTCACCATTTCCACATACTTCTTGTGGGTGTGGACGGGAGAGGTGGTGTAGGAGATGGTGCCGGAAGCGATGGCACCAGCCTTGATGGTGGCTTCCATGGCGACCTTCAGGTTGTTGGTGTCGTTCAGAGCGTCGAAGATACGGATGATGTCGATACCGTTCTCCACAGCCTTCTGGACGAACAGCTTAACGAAGTCGTCGGGATAGTGGGAGTAGCCCAGCACATTCTGACCACGCAGCAGCATCTGCAGCTTGGTGTTGGGGACCTTGGCGCGGATTTTGCGCAGCCGCTCCCAGGGATCCTCGTTCAGATACCGCAGGCAGACGTCGAAGGTGGCGCCGCCCCAGCACTCGATGGCGTAGTAGCCCACCTTGTCGATGGTCTCCAGCATGGGCTCGAACTTGTCATAGGGCAGGCGGGTTGCGATCAGAGACTGGTTTGCGTCACGCAGAACAGTCTCCACGAACTGAACTTTTTGAGCCATTATGTAGTAACCTCCGTAGAATGGATTTTTAATGGACGGATCCGAACGCTTCCGCGCAAGATGCGGTGAAACCTCCGGAGCCCTCCGGATATTTTAAGCCAACACCGGAAACCCCCGGGAGTTGGTTAAAAACAAAATAGTGAAAAATGATAAAAAGCAACGGAAGATATAGGAAAATTTAGGCATTTTCCTGTAAAAAACTTTTAGAAGCCCCAATCTTCACCAAATACATATTAACACATTGCGATATAAATGTAAATAGAAATTTTTCTTTTTTCGGTATTTTTTTACCGTTTTTTTATCGATGACTGATGGAGATTCTCGGTGGAAAAGCTTTCGTTTTCTCATTTGAGAGTCAGTATAAGAAGTGGTTCATGAAATTCTATTCTGACGCGCGAGGGGATTTGTCACGGCCAAGGACTGTCAGGATTTAAAATACCGGTTTTTCCTTTAAACGGATATGAGAGTGTTGCCAATGCGTTCCTGATTGGTTTACAAAAAATTTTTGGAATTTATATTGATTTTTTTATATCGATAGTGTAAGATAGAATTGCAAAATATGGGGTACCGTATTGAAATATGGCAAAACCAGGCTTCAGTGCGGTATTACTTTAAAAATGAAAGAGGTTAATACAGTATGGCACAGATTGATCTGAGTAAGTATGGTATCACCGGTACCACCGAGATCATCCACAACCCCTCTTATGAGGATCTGTTCGTTGCAGAGATGGATCCCACTCTGGAGGGCTACGAAAAGGGTCAGGTCAGTGAGCTGGGCGCTGTCAATGTTATGACCGGCGTCTACACCGGCCGTTCTCCCAAAGACAAGTACATCGTCATGGACGCCAACTCCAAGGACACCGTGTGGTGGACTTCTGATGAATTCAAGAACGACAACCATCCCATGAGCGAGCAGGTCTGGGGTACCGTGAAGGATCTGGCCGTGAAGGAACTGTCCGGCAAGAAGCTGTACGTTGTGGATGCTTTCTGCGGCGCCAACGTGGACACCCGCATGAGCGTCCGGTTCATCGTTGAGGTGGCATGGCAGGCACACTTCATCAAGAACATGTTCATCGTTCCCTCTGAGGAGGAGCTGGCTGCCTTCGAGCCCGACTTCGTGGTTTACAACGCTTCCAAGGCCGAGGTGGAGAACTACAAGGAGCTGGGTCTGAACTCCAGCACCTGTGTGGCATTCAACATCACCTCCCGTGAGCAGGTCATCCTGAACACCTGGTACGGCGGCGAGATGAAGAAGGGTATGTTCTCCATGATGAACTACTACCTGCCTCTGAAGGGCATCGCTTCCATGCACTGCTCCGCCAACACCGACATGAACGGCGAGAACACCGCCCTGTTCTTCGGCCTGTCCGGCACCGGCAAGACCACCCTGTCCACCGATCCCAAGCGTCTGCTGATCGGTGACGACGAGCACGGCTGGGACGACAACGGCGTGTTCAACTTCGAGGGCGGCTGCTACGCCAAGGTCATCAACCTGGACAAGGAGTCCGAGCCCGACATCTACAACGCCATCCGCCGCAATGCCCTGCTGGAGAACGTGACCGTTGACGAAAACGGCAAGATCGACTTCGCCGACAAGTCCGTCACCGAGAACACCCGTGTGTCCTACCCCATCAGCCACATTGAGAACATCGTTCGTCCCGTTTCCGCGGCTCCCGCTGCCAAGAACGTGATCTTCCTGTCCGCCGATGCCTTCGGCGTGCTGCCCCCCGTGTCCATCCTGACCCCCGAGCAGGCTCAGTATTACTTCCTGTCCGGCTTCACCGCAAAGCTGGCCGGCACCGAGCGCGGCATCACCGAGCCCACTCCCACCTTCTCCGCCTGCTTCGGCCAGGCTTTCCTGGAGCTGCATCCCACCAAGTACGGCGAGGAGCTGGTCAAGAAGATGGAAGCCAACGGCGCCAAGGCTTACCTGGTCAACACCGGCTGGAACGGCACCGGCAAGCGTATCACCATTAAGGATACCCGCGGCATCATCGACGCCATCCTGAGCGGCGACATTCTGAAGGCCGAGACCAAGAAGATCCCCCTGTTCGATCTGGAGGTTCCCACCGCTCTGCCCGGCGTCAACCCTGCTATCCTGGATCCCCGGGACACCTATGCCGACGCATCCGAGTGGGAGACCAAGGCCCAGGATCTGGCTTCCCGTTTCGTGAAGAACTTCGTCAAGTACACCGGCAACGATGCCGGCAAGGCTCTGGTGAAGGCCGGTCCTCAGCTGTAAGCTGACATCTACCTTACGATAAAACCTGAAAAAGCACTGCCGCGAGGCAGTGCTTTTTTCATACAAGGAAAGAAGAAAATCGTTTACGGATAGGCAACCTTAGGATCCACTGTCCCGAAGCAGGGCAATGCCATTCAGCAAAACGGTTACAGCCAACAGAATCACAGCCGCGTTTGAGACTGCGGAAGCGGTATCCTGAATGGCGGAAAAATCAGAAATTCCTGCCCGGCGGGATACTTCCAAAAGCTGCAAAACCAGGGCTGTACCGCACAGGGTCATACTGCCAAAGCAATATTGGAACCGACCCTTTTGGCAGACGGCAGCAATTCCCATGCCCCAGGACAGAAGCCCCAGGATGAGACTCAGAATGTTGTACATGGAAAGCCTCCTCATCCGGGTAAAACTTCGGCCTGCTCTGTTTGGATCGGATACCGCTCCAGAATCTTCTCTGCGGCAGCTTTGCTGTAATTCCAGTCCCGGAAATCCTGGGTGCGGCGGTATTGATGGGTGAGAATATCTGTCGCCGCCTTCGCTATTTCAGGATTCCCGTCCCTCGTCAGTTCCTCCAGATAGGGGATAGCACCGTATCCAAGACTTCCCAGGTGCTCCATGTCAACGGTTTCAAGCTGTCCTTCCTGATAGGAGCGCACATTGTACCGGGCTACCTGGGTGTCCACATCCACCCAGAAGACCAGTGTCCCCAACGCAAGAGCGGTGATCACCACGGCTTTCATATAGGGGAATCCAGGCCGGAACAGCCAGACACAGACAAGTACCGTGGTAACAGCCAGCCAGACCATGACTACTTCCGTTAACACTCGCAGCCGGGTCAGGCCAAAGCTTCCGATGTACAGCAGCATCTTCGCACTGGCAGCAGCAATGAGAAACAGCGTTATCATGCCCAGAAACAGACAGAAACCCTTGGTCAGTCCGGGGGCTTTTTCCTTTTGTTCCACCAGCGCCATGGCAAAGCACATCAGCCCCAGGTTAATGGCGCTGAGCCAGGCCATTTCGAAGAAACCCCGGCGGGCATATTGGGCCAAAGTGTATACTTCCGGCAGAATTCCGGAAAAGCCGCCGCCCAGATAAGCCAGCTGGCTCAGAAGGTACACACAGTAGACCAGGCAAACGGCTCCCAGAATGGTGTTTATGGTAACGGCGCTAATCCCCCGGAAGGTTCGCCCTTTGTTTTCTGTTTTCTGGGTGTACCGCAGTCCCAGACCACGGCTGTACAGGACCCAGGCGGCAAACCCTCCCAGAAGTGATGACCACACAGGCTCTGCCCAGTCCATCTCCGGCAGCAGGCCCATCAGCCCTTCGAAAGCGGCATCGGCCCGCATCAGCAGGAAAATCAGTACTGCCGCCACCGGAACGGCGATGAACAGTCCCAGCGCCGCCGCGCCGCCCTTCTTTCCGGCGGCTTCGGCATCCTTCCGGGCGTCATTTAATCCCTGAGCGGCAGCGCGCAGATTGCCGGTTCCCAAGGAGAAAAGAGCCCGGGGCGCATCCAGCACTGACATAAGTCCATTGGGACTGCGGCGGTTCTGCCCGGCGGCGAGACAGAAGCTTAAGTTTACGGCAAACAGCAGAAACACCAGCATCACGAATTTCACAAAATTGTCGGAGGATCGGGCAAATCCGGCAGCAATCAGTCCACCGAACACCAGCAATGCTGCGCTGTAGCGGTCAAACCGGCAGCCGGAAGACCACAGATACCAGAGAGAGCAGCCCATTACCGCCAGAGCGCCCAGGGAAAATCCCAGGCTGAACCCGGCGTACAGGATGCAGTTCCAAAGAAATACACTGCAGAGCAGTATCGCAAGCCCAAACCGCAGCTCCCGCTTTCCGGCGGGGCAACGGGGCATAGAAAGAGAATTCGCTTGATCGTCCATGAGATACTCCTTTCAGAGAAATTACCGTTTCCAGGGATCGTCGTCCTCCACAAATTCAAACAGATCCCCCGGCTGGCATTGCAGTTCCCGGCAGATGGCATCCATGGTGCTCATGCGGACGGCTTTGGCTTTGCCAGTCTTCAGGATGGACAGGTTAGCCGGGGTCATTCCGATCCGATTTGCCAGCTCCAGGGAAGTCATTTTCCGTTTGGCCAGCATCATGTCCAAATTCACGATTATTGCCATAGTCCACCTCACACCGTCAGGTCGTTTTCTTCCCGGATCTCCACCGCAGCGGCCATGACATTTTTGACCACGCTGACCACCAGGGCCAGGAAGGCCATGATCACCGCCAGAAAGCACAGCGGCGGATAGAAGAAGGAAGCGGGCAGGCAAACCAGACTCACCCAGGCGCAGCACCAGCGGATGCGGCGGATGCGGGAGACGTTCTCCTGGACGAATACATCCCCGGCAAGGATGTTCACCACCAGACGGTCAATGCATCGCAGGGCATACAGTACCGCCGGTACGCAGCAGTAAAATCCAATCAGGATGGCCGCCGCACCGTAAGGGCCCAGAGAACGGAGCGTCTGATACCAGCGCAGCAAGCGGGGGAAAAACACCACCAGCAGGAAGATCACTACTGTCAGAAGACGGCTGCACCAGAGTGTGATTTTTGCGGAAAGCTGTGAAGTCATCGTTAACACCTCCATGTGCAGAAAGTTTATCATAGAAATTATCGTAAGTCAATAATAATTATTGGAAATTCGAAAATTATTCATCGCACAGATATGATTTTCCGTTACAGAACTTCATACGAACTTAATATTTCTCCACTTTTTTCTTTAATAACTTATGGGTACAATATTATCAAACGATTCTACTTCATCTTTTTCATTTTTTCCTCTCCTCTTTTCTTGTTGCAAAAACCGCGGCTGAAACCGCGGTTTTTGCATTTGTATAAAAAAATCACCTCTGGGGATTCTATCCTCGAGAGGTGATTTTTTGATTTTATCGTATTTGCGCACGCTGCTGCTGTATATGGTACTGATCTTCTGCGTCCGGCTTATGGGCAAGCGACAGATCGGCGAAATGGAACCGGCGGAATTTGTTGTGACTATGCTGCTGGCAAACCTGGCGGCCATCCCCATGCAGGACGGAGCCATTCCGCTGTATTCCGGATTGGTTCCTATTCTGACGGTGCTGGGCATGGAGCTGGTACTGTCGGGGCTGATTATGCACAGTGTGGTTTTCCGGCGTTTTCTGTGCGGCAAGCCGGTGATCCTGATTAACAACGGCAAGATTCTGCAGGAGAACCTCCGCCGCACCCGGGTGACTCTGGATGAACTGACAGGGCACCTTCGGGAAAAGGACGTGCTGGACATCCGCACGGTGCAGTATGCCATTCTGGAAACCGACGGCAGTTTATCCGTTTTCCCCTATCCCAAGGAGCGCCCCGCCAGTGCCAAGGACGCGGGGATTTATCCGAAGCAGCAGTTCCTCCCGGTGACCATCATTGAAGATGGCTATCTGTCCCAGGAAAATCTGAAGCAGGCCGGGAAAGACGAATCCTGGCTTAATCAGGTCCTTCGGGAAAACAATGCCGAAGCGCAGGAAACACTGCTGCTGACTGTGGACGCGGCAGACAAGGTTCTCTGGCTGGGAAAGGAGTATGACACATGAAGCGCAGCTGGATCGGACTGGCCATGCTGGTTGTGCTTCTGGTCATCGCGCTGCTGGTAACCTGGGGCATGGATCGAATCCACGAACCCATTGCCAGGGAACTGGAGCTGGCGGCGGACTGCACACTGACAGGGCAGTGGGAAAAAGCGCAGATTTTGGCGTCCAGTGCCGGGACGGAATGGGAGAAGTGGGCCCATTTCCGGGGCTGCTTTGCCGACCACAGCCCTATGGAGGAGGTGGACGCGGAATTTGCCCGATTAATGGCTTACAGCGCCGCCGGGGAGGAAGCAGAATTCGCCGCCTCTTGCTCAGAGCTTTCCAAAAAGGTGAAAGCTATGGGGGAAGCCCACGGCCTGAGCTGGTGGAACGTGCTGTAGTAGGAAATACGGAATGCGAAAAAAGATTACTGCCTACCCTTTGAAAGAGGGAAGGCAGTAATATTATGAAATGCAAGTGGGTTATTGTCTTGCCTTGTTCAGCTTGTCCGCCTTGCAGAACAGCACGAAGCCTGCGGCAAACAGCACAATCAGCACGGATACGGCGATATTCTCGTTTTGCAGTGTCATGCCGAATACATTCACAGTCATGCCCGCGGTCAGCTGGCTGATGATGGAGATCAGGGTCATGCCCACGAAGGAGGCACCCTTTCCGCAAATGTCCATCAGGCCGTAGAATTCGCCGCTGCGCTCAGCGGGGATGATTTTGCCAAGGTAGCTGCGGCTTAGGGCCTGAATGCCGCCCTGGAACATGCCCACCATAACTGCCAGCATCCAGAACTGCCATTGCGCCATCAGGAACACGGCGAATACGGTAATGCAGGTATAAGCACCGATGGAGATCTTGATCAGCAGGCCGGTGTCAAATTTAGCGGACAGACGGCCGAAAATAATGGAACAGGGGAAGGCCACAAACTGGGTCAGCAGCAGAGCCAGCAGCAGTCCGGTTGTGTCCAAGCCCAAAGCCGCGCCGTAGGCGGTGGCCATGTCGATGATGGTGTAAACACCGTCAATGAAGAAGAAGAAGGCAATCAGGTACAGGAAGATGTGCTTTTCCTGTTTGGCATACCGGATTGTGTTGCCCAGTTGGCGGAAGGTGTCGCCCAGAGGATTCTGGCCTGCTTCCACGAAAGCGGTCTGCCGGTACCCCTTGAGCAGGGGGACGGTGCAGAACAGCCACCACAGTGCAGTGATCAGGAACGAAATCACCATAGCGGTGCCCTGGGACAGGCCAAAACTGTCATGCATCAGCACGATAACCAGGCAGACAATGAAAGGAATCACAGAGCCGATATAGCCGAAAGCGTAACCCATAGAGGAAACCTTGTCCATTCGGCTACTGTCAGTGACCTCCGGGAGCATGGAGTCATAAAACACCAGGCTGGAGGAGTAGCCCACCTTGGCTACCACAAAGATCATCAGGAACAGCAGCCAGTTGGGAGCCAGACCCAAAGCGGCGCAGCCTAGAATGCCCACAGCGGCGCAGAGCAGGAAAATCTGCTTTTTGAAGTTCCGGTCCGCCAGGGTGCCGCAGATGGGACCGATGAAGGCAACCAGGATGGTGGCGACAGAGCCGGCATAACCCCAATAGCTCAGGTACAGGTCCTCGTTCAGCCCGGCGGAGCCAGCCAAGGCGTTGAAGTAAATGGGAATCAGGGTAGAGACCAGCAGGATAAAGGCGGAGTTGCCGATATCGTAGAGGACCCAGCTGCGTTCCAGGGATGTCAGTTTGAATTTTTCTTTCATGATATGACCTCTTTCCAGTATTTTGTCAGCACGTGCGGATGCCTTCGAAATTCAGAGAAAAATCCTCTCCCAGAGGCTCTCCGCTGTGGATGTGGGCAGTCAGCTGCTCCAGCAGAATAGGATACTGCTTTGCCGCCCGGTTGAAGCGGGCCAGCAGTTCACTGTCCATCCGGGCATAGCTTGTCACAGGCGCTTCCGGGATCAGGCTGTCACAGAGGCTGGGTTTGATTTTGTTGAGGAGGAAACGCACCTGTTTCCGCTTCTTTCCGGAAAGAAACCGAAGGGAGAAACCCATGAAATGGACGCTCTGGTTTACATGGGAGGGCGTAGCAGGTGGAAAGAAATCCGCTACAGTGACACATTCTCCACGGGTCAGCTTGGCGTGGGGACTGAGGTCCTGGGTGTGGGGGGATGCCAGACCGTCTTTTTCCATCAGATAGCGATCAAATTCCGATTCCAGAGCCACATGCCGGGCTTTCCCGTCAGCGTCCATTTTATCGACGAAGGGATGGCAGGCGGAATCCAGACAGTAATGGGCCAGCAGACCATATAGATAGGCTTTGGCGGCTTCAGAATTGGCCTGGGCGGCGGCTCTTGTGAAGAATTCCTGTCCGGATTGACCGTGGAACATTCCTCCCAAACTGCCGCCGGTGGTTTTCATGATCGGATTGTAGTAGAAGAAAAAATCCGGGCCTTGCAGGCCCATGTCGAAAAGACGCCGGAAGCGCTGAATACACTGGTGGACATCGGCGCTCAGGCCGGAAAGTATCTGCTTGCCGAAGCGGTAGTGGGCGTAAAAGGCGGGCATTGGGGTCACCTCGTTTTTGAATTTTTGTCTATTCTACAACAAAAAGTGACAAATGACTAGTGGGTTTGGGAAAAGATTTCTGAAAGAGTATGTAAAACCGCAAATATTGCAATGCCGAAACCGGTGTGCTATAATCAAATACATCTTGAAATATAGAAGGAATGGCTATGCAGACACGGAAATTATATTATGAAGACGCCCACCTTTCGGAATTTACTGCCCAGGTTATGACTTGTGAAAAAACAGACAGTGGATATGAAGTGACCCTGGACGCCACCGCTTTTTACCCTGAGGGTGGCGGACAGGCTGGAGACACCGGGTATCTGGGAGAAGTCCGGGTATTGGATACCCGGGAACGGGGCGAAACGGTTGTCCACCTGTGCAGCAGCGCATTGGAGGTTGACTCCATGGTTGCGGGCCGTATTGACTGGGATGCCCGGTTCCTGCGGATGCAGCAGCACTCCGGAGAGCATATCGTTTCCGGAATCGTAAATCGGCGGTACGGTTACCATAACGTCGGATTCCATATGGGTACGGATGTGATCACCATCGACTTTGACGGCGTGATCCCGGATGAGGAGCTGGCTTCTATCGAGGCCGAGGCCAACGGCGCGGTGTGGGCCAATCTTCCCATTCGCTGCTGGGTTCCAACGCCAGAGGAGCTGCCGGATGTGGTCTACCGTACCAAGCGGGCCCTGCCCTGGCCGGTGCGGATCGTGGAGGTCCCGGGCTATGACAGTTGCGCCTGCTGCGGCACCCATGTGAAGGCTACGGGAGAGATCGGGCTAATTAAGCTGTTTGGCACCGTGGGATTCCGAGGTGGCACCAGAATGGAAATGGCCTGCGGAAAGCGGGCGTTGGAAATTCTGGACGGCGCCTATGCCCAGAATAAGCTGGTCTCTCAGGCGTTCTCCGCACAGATTATGGAAACCGGTGCAGCGGCAGACAGGATGAATGCGCTGCTGGAGAAGCAGAAATTCCGCATTGTCGGATTACAGCGGCAGATCTTTGCTGCAACTGCCCAACAATATGCCGGGAAAGGAAATGTGCTTCACTTTGAGGACAGCCTGGACAGCACCGGACTGCGGGAGCTGACGGATGCCATCGCAAAAGAATGCGGTGGTATGGCAGCGGTGTTCAGCGGCAGCGACACGGAGGGCTACGGCTACTGTCTGGCGGCGAAGAATGGGGATCTTCGGTCTTTTGGCAAAGAGATGACCAAGGCTCTGAACGGCCGGGGCGGCGGAAAGCCCGGATTCCAGCAGGGCAGAGTTATGGCCGGACGGGCACAGATTCAGGATTTCTTTGCGCTTCCTAGGAAATCGAACTAATCCGCAACAAGAAAAAGCCCCAGAAAATCTCAAAGAAAAGAGATTTTCTGAGGCTTTGTTTATATCTCAGCAGTAGAAGTCACGGATCTTCTTGGCCCGGCTGGGGTGTCTGAGCTTGCGGATGGCCTTGTTCTCGATCTGACGGATTCGCTCCCGGGTGACGCCGAAGATCTGGCCCACCTCCTCCAGGGTGTGGGTGCGGCCGTCGTACATGCCGAAACGCATCCGAAGCACGTCGGCTTCCCGTTCGGTCAGGGTGTCCAGGATCTCCTTCAGTGCCTCTGCCAGCAGGGCGTTGGAGGTGGCGTCGGCGGGGCCGGGGGTACGCTCGTCCTCCACAAAGGAGCCAATGGAGGTATCTTCCTCGTCACCCACAGGGGTGTCCAGGCTCAGGGTGTCGGCGGCGGTGCGGTTGGCCTCGATGATCTTTTCCACGGGCAGGTTCAGCTCTGCGGCGATTTCCTCCACAGTGGGCTCCCGGCCCAGCTCCTGAACCAGCTTCCGGTTGCAGCGGGTGGCCTTGTTGATGACCTCTACCATATGCACCGGCACGCGGATGGTTCGGGCCTGATCCGCGATGGCGCGGGTGATGGCCTGCCGGATCCACCAGGTGGCATATGTAGAGAATTTGTTTCCCTTTGTCCAGTCGAATTTGTCTACCGCACGGATCAGGCCGGTATTGCCCTCCTGAATCAGGTCCAGAATGTGCAGCCCGCGGCCGGAGTATTTCTTGGCGATGGAGACCACCAGGCGGAGGTTGGCTTCCGTCAGCTTGTTCTTTGCCTCCTGGTCGCCCTCGGCCACCCGCTTTGCCAGCTCCACCTCTTCCTCGGCGGAAAGCAGCTTGATCTGGCCGATTTCCTTCAGATACATGCGAACAGGGTCGTCCAGGCTGTATTCGGCGGCCAGGTCAACAGGATCTACCAGTTCCTCTTCGTCCAGGCCGTTCAGGTCGATATCGTCGTCCGGACCCAGGCCCAGGTCATCATCTCCCAGATCCAGCTCCAGGTCAGCGGTGACGATCTGAATGTTCATGGCGTCGAAGCGGTCATAGATCTCCTCGATCTTCTCCGGCGTCAGCTGCATTTTTTCCAACTGGGCGTTCAGATCGGCAGCGCGGATCATGCCGTCCTTCTTTCCCTGGGCGATCAGCGCCTGCAGGGCAGCCTGAACATCCTCTAAATTGTTCTTGGTAGGCTTCTTCGCTGTGCTCATGGTGATTCCCCTCTTTTATATATAAAAATCCAGAATATTCTCGTGCCGTTAAACTATACCGCAATTATGGCTGGGTGGCAAGGGTATTTTCGCAATTTTTTTGGAATACACGGGATTTTCCGAAAATTCTTCTGTTGACAAAGACAGTTTTCCCCCAATTTTGCAAAAACATACGGTTTACTTTTTGGGAATAATTCGGTATAATTGGGAAAATGACATAGTGTGCCCTGCACGTAAGACACGATACGAAGGAGCAGCCATATGACCGAACTTTCCAAGATCCGAAATTTTTCCATTATTGCCCATATTGACCACGGCAAATCTACCCTGGCAGACCGTCTGCTGGAGGCGTGCGACGCCATTGACCAGCGGGTCCGGGCGGAGCAGCTGCTGGACTCCATGGAGCTGGAACGGGAACGGGGGATTACCATCAAGGCCACTGCGGTCCAGCTGAACTATACCGCTGACGACGGTGTGACCTATGACCTGAATCTCATCGATACTCCGGGCCATGTGGACTTCAACTATGAGGTGTCCCGGTCCCTGGCCGCCTGCGAGGGCGCGGTGCTGGTGGTGGACGCTTCCCAGGGTGTGGAGGCCCAAACCCTGGCCAATACCTACCTTGCCATTGACGCGGGGCTGGAGGTTCTGCCGGTGGTCAATAAGATCGACCTGCCCTCCGCCCGTCCCGCCGAGGTCAAAGCGGAAATTGAGGACATTATTGGCATCCCCGCAGAGGAAGCGCCGGAGATCTCCGCCAAGAACGGCATCAATATCCATTCCGTTTTGGAAATGATCGTCCGGGATGTCCCCGCTCCTACCGGAGACCGGGATGCTCCGCTGCAAGCCCTGATCTTCGACAGCCAGTACGATTCCTACCGGGGCGTCATTGTCTATACCCGGATCAAGCAAGGAACGGTGAAGGAGGGCATGGACATCAAAATGATGGCCACCGGCGCGGTTTATAAGGTAGTGGAAGTGGGAACCATGAGTCCCACCGGCTTGGTGCCCCGGGAAACCCTGGGTGCAGGCGAAGTGGGCTACATCACGGCCTCCATCAAGACAGTGGCGGACACCCAGGTGGGCGATACCATTACGGCTGTAGATAACCCCGCAGCGGAGCCCCTCCCCGGCTACCGGCCGGTGCAGCCCATGGTGTTCTCCGGCGTCTACCCCGCTGACGGAGCCAAGTACCAGGATCTGCGGGACGCCTTGGAAAAGCTGAAGCTGAACGACGCCTCTATGAGTTACGAGCTGGAAAGCTCCATTGCCCTGGGCTTCGGTTTCCGCTGCGGCTTCTTAGGGCTGCTGCATATGGAGATTATCCAGGAGCGGTTGGAACGGGAATACAACCTGGACCTGATTACCACCGCTCCCAACGTAGTTTACCGGGTGACGAAAACCAACGGCGAAACCATGCTGGTCTACACCCCTCTGGACTATCCGGATCCCGCGGATATCCAGCTGGCGGAGGAGCCCTACGCCAAGGTCAACCTGATCGCGCCCCAGGAATATGTGGGCAACATCATGGATCTGTGCCAGCAGCGCCGGGGTGAATTCAAGGATATGGTGTATCTGGATGCCAACCGGGTGGAGCTGCACTATGAGATGCCCCTGAATGAAATCATCTACGACTTTTTCGACGCGCTGAAGTCCCGTACCCGGGGCTACGGCAGCCTGGACTATGAGCTTATCGGCTACCGGCCCAGTCGTCTGGTGAAGCTGGACATTCTGTTAAACGGCGAAATCGTGGACGCCCTGAGCTTCATCCTCTTTGCGGACAACGCCTATCCCCGGGCCCGGAAGATCTGCGAAAAGCTGAAGGACAACATCCCCCGTGCCCAGTTTGAGATCCCTGTTCAGGCAGCCATCGGCGGCAAGATCATTGCCCGGGAAACCATCAAGGCCCTGCGCAAGGACGTGCTGGCCAAGTGCTATGGCGGCGATATTACCCGAAAGAAGAAGCTGCTGGAGAAGCAGAAGGAGGGCAAAAAGCGGATGCGCACCTTCGGCACCGTTTCCGTCCCCTCCGAGGCCTTTATGGCGGTGCTGAAACTGGACGAAGACTGATTTTGCATTCCAATACGGGAGGTTTTCTATGCCTATTATTACAAAGCGTCCCAACAAAACGCCTTTGGGACTGTATATCCATGTTCCCTTCTGCCGCAGCAAGTGCCAGTACTGCGATTTTTACTCCATGGCCACCAAGGACGATAAGCTTATCGACGGCTATCTGGACGCCGTATGCGACCACATCAAGGAGACTGGCGAACTGGCTCCGGGCTATAAGGTGGACTCCATCTATTTTGGCGGCGGCACGCCCACTTACTTCGGTGCTGACGGCATGGCGGTGATTCTGACCACCATCCGCCGGAACTTTGATGTGGACAACAATGCGGAGATTACCTTCGAAGCCAACCCCGACTCCGTTTCGGATCGGCTGCTGCACCGGCTTTATGCTGAGGGATTCAACCGGGTCAGCCTGGGAATCCAATCCGATGACGACGAGATGCTGAAAAAGCTGGGCCGCCCCCACACCTATGCCCAGGCTGTCACCGCCTACCAGCGTATCCGCAAGGCGGGCTTCCGCAACGTGTCCGTGGACCTGATGTATGGTCTGCCTGGGCAGGACCTCCAGGACTGGCAGGAGACATTGGACAATGTGCTTCGATTGCTGCCGGAACACATCAGCTGCTATGCGCTGAAGGTTGAGGAGGGAACCCCCTTCTACGAATACAAGGAGATGCTGAATCTGCCCGATGACGATACGCAGTCGGAGATGTATCTGACCGCCGTGGAGGCCCTGCGCAGCCGTGGCTTCCGGCAGTATGAGATCTCCAACTTCTGCCGCAAGGGTCTAACGTCCAAGCACAACATGAAGTACTGGACCGGCGGCGAATACCTTGGCTTCGGCCCCAGTGCCAGTTCCGATTTCGCGGGCAAGCGGTTCACGCTGAAACGGGATCTGCAGTCCTATATTACCGCCATCCGGGAGGGCGGCGACATCATCGAGGATCTGCAGGAGATCCCCATGAGGGAGCGGGCCGGAGAATATCTGATGCTGCGTCTGCGGACCAGTGTAGGCATCAGCGCCCAGGAATACGAGAAGATGTTCCTGCTTCCCTTCGCCCCGCTGGAGGAAGTGCTGGAAAAGCGCCGCCGTTACTTCCAGGCCACCCAGACCGACACCGGCCGCTGGGTTCTGACACCGAAGGGGTATCTGGTGAGCAACGACATCATCACAGACCTGCTGCTGGCCCAGGACAATTCCGAGCCGCTGAAGCGGTTTTAAATTAACCAGGAGGCTGGAGATCTGGCCTTCTTCTCTATTGGCTTGTGCAGTATTTTCCTGTAGGACGGCTAGTTGGTGGGCGCACTGCCTCATGTGCTGGCGAATAACCCAGCGACAGCGTACGAAACCTTCAACGAACATTTGACGAATGTGGCGATACAGCACATGTGGAATGTATCAGAAATAACGCCAGAGGTAGATTGGAATTGCCTCTGGCGTTTTGGCGTTTTTCTGATATAATCAACAGAGTGAAGAATTTGGGAAAGGAATGAAATGGAATGCTTCAGATCGTAGAAACTTCTATTGATAATCCTGACGCAAGCGTCCTTATCTCCGAACTAAACCAAAGCCTTGTTCAAATCACCGGGGATGACGGAACAAAAAATTTTCATACGGAGGATGTCAGGACAGAGAAATCATCGTTTCTAATTGCCTATCTGGATGGCGTTCCGTATGGATGCGGCGCTTTGCGAAGGATATCCGATGATACCGCAGAAATAAAGCGGGTTTACGCAAGAAAGAATCAGTCCGGCATTGGGCGAGCAATTCTGCTTCGGTTGGAAGAAAAAGCAAGCAAATTGGGATATACAAAGCTGCTGCTGGAAACAAGGAAGCAAAATGAACATGCGATTCAATTCTATACCCTGTGTGGATACATCCCTTGTTCTGCTTATGGCCGCTACCGCGGAAAAGAAAACACATGTTGTTTTGAAAAGAAATTGAGGAAGTAAATTTATCATATGCTCCTACGCTGAGCGATGCCAAGAAACGGTGTCTCTGATGATAATCATTCATCCAGGAACACAGCATAGGAACCCTCAGCGATCATGCTATCATAAAAAAACATGTGCGGAGGGGAAAGCATGCAAGTAACCATAGACGGTTTGAAAGACTTTCTTTTGGGTGTAGAGTTTCGGGGAAAGCCGGAAAAGGACCGGCAGGGGCATTGCCCCAGACCGGTCCTTTTGATCTATCTGCTGAAATCCGTATGGAGATTGCCCTTGCCCACGCAGTCCGCATGGATAAATATATCCATATACGTCTCGCCGTCTTTCTCATAGACCTCTTCGAAGCAGGAAAGATACTCTGTGCTGTGGTTTTCCTTAAAGCCGTTGGCACCCAGATATTCCAGAATTTTCTGATAGCCCTTGGGAATCCGGTCAAACGCGGCCCGGAAGGGATCCCGGACAGTGATTTTCGCGTACTGGGCTTCCTCCTGCCTGGCGATCTCCACCCCCGGACAGCGGGGCGCAAAATCCTCCGGTAAAATCCAGGCCGCTACGTACCCCCGCAAACCAAAGCGGTTTTGCTGCTCCTTGGACACAAAGGGGAAATCCCAGCCAATCTGCCGGGGCTTTTCCGGACGGTCCGCAAGCCCGCTGATCCTTGCCCAGTGGTCCAGATACATCTGTACATCATTTTCTGGCTGTGGGCTGATCATCACATACCGGCCCATGGTGAACGCCGGAACCGTTACAACAGACACCGGGGAAAAATAATCCGCCCGGGGGATCATATCCTCCTTCAGCAGGGCGTCCAGGGTGCAGGAGAACATGCGGCTCAGCTCCAGGAGCTTATCCAGCTCCGGGTACGCTTCCTCCGTCTCCCATTTGGAGACCGTCTGACGGGACACCCCCATCCGCTCCGCCAATTTTTCCTGGGTCATATTGCCGTGTAATTTCCGTAAATACTGTAGGTTCGCGCCAAGTTTCATGGGATCGCCGCCTTTCTTTCGGATATGTTTATCCTATCATGAAAGAAAGCCGTTGTCCAGAAGGTCTTGCGTGCGGTTTTGACAGGGCCTGTCAAGCCAAGGTTGCGCAAGCGCAAAGAAGCGGTTCTGTTTTTTCACTCTGCACAGTTTTCTGCTGCCAAATTTGGCAAAATTTCCTCTTGACCGGTAGCTGCTACCGGATGGTACATTATGCTTATACAAGGAAAAGGAGCGTGTATTATGGGTAAGAATGTCTTGATTCTCTCCGGCAGTCCCCGCAGAGGCGGTAATTCTGATTTGCTGTGCGACGAGTTCGGCCGGGGCGCAAAGGAAACCGGAAATACTGTAGAGAAGATTTTCGTCCGGGACAAGAAGATTGGGTTCTGCAATGCCTGCTACGGCTGCCGGAAAACCGGAAAGTGCGTCATCAAGGACGATATGGCGCAGGTTTTGGAGCGGATGCACTGGGCGGACGTCATCGTTATGGCAAGTCCCGTGTACTTCTATTCCATCGATGCCCAAATGAAAGCCCTGATTGACCGGACCCTGCCCCAGTGGACCAAGCTGGACAACAAGGAATTCTACTACATCATGACCGCCGCGGAGGACAGCGATACCGTCATGGACTGCACCCTGGAGTGCTTCCGGGGCTTCGCCGTCTGCCTGAACAGTGCGAAAGAGATGGGCGTCCTGTACGGCAAGGGCGTTTACGAAGCCGGAGCTGTGAAGAACACCCAATATATGCAGCAAGCCTATGAAATGGGAAAAGGAGTGTAAACAATGATTTATCGCGATTTTCAGGACAAGAAGTTGTCTTTGCTGGGCTTCGGCACCATGCGCCTGCCCACTGCCCCGGACGGCAGCATTGACGAGGAGCAAGTCCGCCGGATGACACGCTATGCCATGGACCACGGCGTGAACTACTTTGACACCGCCTATCCGTACCACAACGGCAACTCCGAGCGGGTCATTGGCCGGGTGCTGAAGGACTATCCCCGGGACAGCTACTATCTTGCCACCAAGTATCCAGGACATCAGATCCTGAGCGGTGGCTACAATCCCGCAGAGATCTTTGAGGAGCAGCTGCGCAAGTGCGATGTGGAATATTTCGACTTCTATCTGCTGCACAACGTGTACGAGAAGTCCACGGAAACCTACCTGGACCCCCGGTGGGGCATCATCAATTACTTCAAAGAGCAGAAGCGCCTGGGCCGGATCAAGCACCTGGGATTCAGCAGCCATGCCCAGACCCAAGGCTTGACGGAATTTCTGGACCTCTGCGGAGACGACATGGAGTTCTGTCAGATCCAGCTGAACTATCTGGACTGGACCTTGCAGGATGCCAAGGGGAAATATGACCTGCTGACCCAGCGGGGCATCCCCGTCTGGGTCATGGAGCCTGTCCGGGGCGGCAAACTGGCAAAGCTCAGCGATGCCGACGAAGGGAAGCTGAAAGCCCTCCGCCCGGAGGAATCCACCGCTTCCTGGGGCTTCCGGTTCCTGCAGGGGCTTCCCAACGTAACCATGGTCCTCAGCGGCATGTCCAATATGGCCCAGATGGAGGACAATGTAAAGACCTTCTGCCAGGGCCAGCCCCTGAGCCAGGCAGAATCCGACCTGCTGCTGGAGATCGCGGAGGGGATGAAGGACTCTGTTCCCTGCACAGCCTGCCGCTACTGCTGCGACGGCTGCCCCAAGGGGTTGGACATACCCGGTTTCATCCGCACCTACAATGAGCTCCGGGTAGCTCCCACAACCAATGCGGCCATGCGGATCGAGTTCCTGCCAGAGGACAAAAAGCCTTCCGCCTGCATCGGCTGCGGGAAATGCGCCCGGGTCTGTCCCCAGAACATCGACATTCCCAGCGTCATGAAGGACCTGACAGCAAGAATCCAGCAGATACCCAGCTGGGCGGAGATCTGCCGCCAGCGGGAGGAAGCCGCAAAGAAGAACAAATAAGGGTGCCTACAGTTCCTGAACAATAAGCAAAACACGGATGTCTTTCTTGGATTAGGACATCCGTGTTTTTGATTTGTCAGATACCAGTCCAGCCTTTACACCCGTTTGGAGGGGTGATATAATATTTATCACAAGCTGTCATTTTATATAGCGCGCACACAAGACGAACTGTCACGAGGTATGGATATGGAAAAACAAACATATTTAGCACATATTTCTGAAGATGGACGAAAGCAAACAGTGCAGACTCATCTGGAGGGCACTGCCAAACGAAGCGCCGCATTTGCTGCAGATTTTGGTGCGGAATACTTTGGCAGGCTGGTGGGGTTGGCCCATGACATCGGTAAGAATTCGGCAGCATTCCAAAAACGGCTCCAGGGTGGTCCGAGGGTGGATCACGCCACCGCCGGGGCTGTGGAATGCGCCAGATTGGATGCCTTGATGTCTGCTTGCTGTGTCACAGGGCACCACGGAGGGCTTCCTGACTTTGGCAACCTTGTCACAGACATGCCTAGTGACGTTACCTGTTCCGGACGTCTGAAACGGGGGATCCAGGGTGGAATTCCGCCATATACCTGCAGCGGGAAATTACCGGACCCCGGACCGGAACCGGATTTTCAGGGGGATGACTATGTCCGTGGGCTTTGGACCCGAATGCTTTATTCCTGCCTTGTGGATGCGGACTATCTGGACACAGAGGAATTCATGTCCGGCGGTTCCGTTCAGCGAGGGGGTTACGATTCCCTGCCTGCACTTCTGGAGAAACTGGAAAAGCATATTGCGGGATTCTTTCCGCCCAAAAATGAAATAAACCGCTGCCGCTGTCAGATTCTGCAAAACTGCCTGGATGCGGGAGCAGGTCCCAAAGGGATCTATACCCTGACTGTTCCCACTGGCGGCGGGAAGACTGTCTCCTCCCTGGCTTTTGCTCTTCGCCATGCGGTCAAAAACGGAATGCGGCGGGTCATTTATGTGATTCCTTATACTTCCATCATCGAGCAGAATGCGGCGGTTTTCCGGGAGATTTTGGGTGCAAATAATGTTATTGAGCATCACTCCGGCGCGACTCTGGACGCGGATGAAGAAATCCAAGGATCGAAAAGCAATCAGCGCCTTGCGGCAGAAAATTGGGATGCCCCGGTGATCGTGACAACCGCTGTTCAATTTTTCGAATCTTTCTATTCCAACCGTCCCTCCAAATGCCGGAAACTGCACAACATTGCAAACAGCGTAATCATTTTTGATGAGGCCCAGATGATTCCAACCTTCCAGTTAAATCCCTGTGTCGGCCTGATCGCGGATTTGACCGCACACTTTGGCACTACATCTGTGCTGTGTACTGCCACACAGCCGGTGCTGAACGATATTATACATGCTTTTGCCCCGGACATTCCCATTCGGGAAATCTGCCAAAACACAGCAGTGCTCCAGGAGACGTTCCGCCGGGTATCCTTCCGCAGTGCTGGAACGCTTTCCAACGACGCACTGGTAGAAGAACTCTCACAGCAGGATCAGGTGCTGTGCATCGTCAACACCAGGAAGGCAGCCCAGGAAATATTCCGGCAGCTCCCGGGAGAGGGAAACTATCACTTGTCCACGCTCATGTACCCCGCCCACCGGCAAGCTGTTTTGCAAACGGTCCGGCAGCGTTTGAAAAGTGGAAGCCCATGCCGGGTAATCTCCACTTCCTTGATTGAAGCGGGGGTGGATGTGGACTTTCCGGCGGTCTACCGGGAAATGGCCGGTTTGGATTCCATCCTGCAAGCCGCAGGCCGATGCAACCGGGAGGGAAAACGGGATGCCAGCAAATGCACCGTCACCCTTTTCCAGGGAGAGAATCCTGCACCGACCCTGATCAGGACGAACATTGGGGCCACAGTGGAAGCATTGCGCGGAAATGCCGACCCGGACATGCCGGAGAGCATTCAGCGGTATTTTGCGTCCTACCGTTCGCTGATCGGCAACAACCTAGACAAAGCCCATGTTGTGGACCATCTGCGCAATGGCATCTCCGGCTGCAGTCTTCCGTTTGAAACCGTGGCAAAGGAATTCCATTTTATCGACCAAGCTACAAAGACAGTCTATATTCCGTTGGAGGATGGGGAAGAAGCTTGCTGTTCCCTCCTGTCCGGATATGCAACCAGAGCGCAATACCGAAAAGCTGGGAAATACAGTGTGAACATCTACGAGCAGCATTATCAGGCACTGGTGAATTCTGGAGATATTACGACGTTGGATGAAGACAGTGCCGTATTGACCAATGGCACTCTGTACAGTCAAGATACAGGACTTTCACTGAAAGCAGATACCGGTAGAGCAGAATTTATTTAAACTTACCCGTTTTATTGGACCGATAAGCTGCTATTATTATCCTGTAAAAAAATGGGAGGGACAGAATGTGTCCTTCTGTCCCTCCGCTTTTTGTAATACATTTCTTACTTGTTTCAATCCGCAGGCTCAAAAACCCGACGTCATTAGTATGCCACAACAGCATGGCTTTTGTCAAATTATCTTTTTATGTTTAATAATTTAATAAATTTCATACTCGAAATTATATATAGGGCATGATATGCTTTATATGTAAACGTATAACGAAGAAAGAAGAAAGAAGGAATTGTATGCTATGCATTCTTAGCAACGAGCTCAATTTGCAAAACTGCGGTGGGTAAATCCACCGCAAGAGAATCATTCGTATAGAAAGGAGAAATACCAATGTCTGTTGCCATCGAGGTCTGGGGGGATTACGCATGTTTCTCAAGGCCAGAGATGAAAGTAGAACGGGTTAGCTATGACGTTATGACGCCTTCCGCCGCCAGAGGGTTGATTGAAAGCATCTACTGGCACCCTGGCATGCAATGGGTAGTGGATCGGATTCATGTTTGCAACCCTATCCGCTTCACGAATATTCGCCGCAATGAAGTCAAAGATACCATCAGTGCCAGAAAAGTCAGCGCGGTTATGGAAAAAGGCTCCGGCGAATTGTATTTGGCAACGCCGGAGAGTATTCAGCAGCGAGCGGCCATGGTGCTGCGGGATGTGCGCTATGTCATAGAAGCCCACTTTGAAATGACAGAAAAAGCCGCACCTGGAGACAATCCTGGAAAATTTCAAGACATTATCAAACGCCGCTTGAGCAGAGGGCAGTTCTATCACCAGCCCTGCTTTGGCGTTCGGGAATTTCCGGCCCACTTTTCGGCCTGTGAGACGCTTCCACCCTGTTCGGAGGAACTGCGGGGTGAAAAGGACCTGGGGTGGATGCTGCTGGATATGGATTATTCTGATCCGGTGAATATCACGCCCATGTTTTTCCGGGCGATCCTTCGGGATGGTGTTCTGGAGATTCCGGACCGCAGCGGCCAGGAGGTGGTCAGATGATTCTGCAAGCACTGACACAGCTGTATGAGGATCTGTCCACCAGAGGAGATATTTCCCGCCCCGGCTGGAGTAACGCCAAAATAAGTTACGCCCTCTGCCTGAATGAGAATGGCGGTCTGTTTCAGGTAGTTCCTCAATTTGTTGAGGAGAAGGCCGGAAATAAAACCGTTCTCCGCCCTCAGAAAATGGAGCTTCCGGCGGCGGTAACCCGTTCGTCAGGCGTATTGCCCAATTTTTTGTGGGATAATTCCAGTTACCTTTTAGGTGTGGATGAGAAAGGAAAGCCGGAAAGAAGTCTGGAATGCTTCCGCGCCTGTGCCAAACTGCACCACGCTCTCCTGGATAGAGTGGATTCTGTGTCGGCTAAAGCAATTCTGGCATTCTTCGACACCTGGCAGCCATCGCAAGCCGCTCAGCATCCTGCGCTGACTGCCTGCTGGGATGATTTGATGAAAGGTGTAAATCTGGTATTTCGGGTAGGCAGCCGATTCGCCCAGGAGGATTCTGCCGTTCGTTCCGCATGGGAAACACACTATCACCAAACTGATGGGATTCAAGGCCAGTGTCTGGTAACAGGCAAACCGGATGTCGTGGAGCCGGTTCATCCAACCATCAAGGGTGTGGTGGGTGCACAGTCCAGTGGTGCTGCAATCGTTTCGTTCAATGCCCCTGCGTTTTGCTCCTACGGCAAAGAGCAGAGCATGAACGCTCCGGTAGGCAAATACGCCGCCTTTGCCTATACCTCTGCACTGAACTATTTGCTGGCAGAACGGGACAATGTTCAGCGCATTGGGGATATCACAGTCGTCTGTTGGGCGGAGGGTGCAGACCCTGCTTACCGGAAATATTCCAGTTCTCTCCTGTTCGGGAATGCGCCGCCACAAGGTCTGACCAATGACACACTGCGCTCCGCCGTAAAACGATTGGCCGATGGGCTGCCCTGTGAAGAACTGGCGCTGGATCCCAACCGCACTTTCTATATTCTGGGCCTTTCGCCTAATGCGGCCCGGCTCTCTGTCCGGTTCTTCTATCGGAATACCCTGGGGACCATTATGCGCAACGTAAACAATCACCACAGCAGAATGGAAATTGTGGGGAACCCCTTCTCCATAACCCCTCTGTGGGCCATGCTTCGGGAGACTGTCAATCTGCATACCACTGATAAGTCCCCCAACCAAGTGATGGCAGGTGCCGTTGCCAGATCGATTTTTTCCGGGACTCTGTACCCAGCATCCCTGCTGGAAGCCACAATGCTTCGGATCCGCGCCGAACGGGACATCACTCCTGGAAGGGCGGCAATCCTGAAAGCCTACTATTTGAAAAATCCCAGCCCACTATGTCCAAAGGAGGTCTTACAAGTGAGTCTGAATGAAAACAGCACCAACGTCCCCTATACCCTCGGCCGCCTGTTCGCGGTATACGAAGCGATACAAGAACGGGCCAATCCAGGGATTAATGCCACTATTAAAGATAAATATTTTAACTCTGCCGCATCCACTCCTGCCACCATCTTCCCAATCCTCGACAATCTCTGCCAAAAGCATCTGCGGAAGTTGGAACCAAATCTGCGTATTTTCTATGACAAGCAAATCTGCACTTTGAAAGGTGTTTTGAGCGAGACCAATCCCATGCGGCTTTCGCTACCTGAGCAAGGCTCTTTCAATTTGGGTTACTACCATCAAAAACAGGCCCGCTATACCAAAAAGGAGGATCAATAATTATGGAAGCAATCAAGAATCGGTATGAGTTTGTTATTCTCTTTGACGTAGAGAACGGCAATCCCAACGGTGACCCGGACGCCGGCAATATGCCCCGGATCGATCCCGAAACAGGATACGGTCTGGTTACAGATGTCTGCCTGAAACGAAAAATTCGCAACTATGTGGAAACATTCAAGGAAGGGGAACCGGGCTACCGTATCTATGTCAAGGATGGTGTGCCCCTGAACCGCAGCGACGCGGAGGCCTGCGCCTATGTAGGCGTTGACGAGAAAAAACTGAAAGAAGCCAAGAAAAAAGACGATAAGCTGGACGAAAAGCTTCGTGATTTCATGTGTTCCAATTTCTATGATATCCGCACCTTCGGCGCAGTGATGACCACATTTGTCAAGGGCGCGCTGAACTGCGGCCAGGTGCGGGGACCGGTGCAGCTGGGATTTGCCCGAAGTGTTGACCCGATTTTGCCCCAGGAAGTAACGATTACCCGTATTGCCATTACAACAGAGGCAGACGCGGAAAATAAGGGAACCGAAATGGGCCGGAAGTACATTGTCCCCTACGGCTTGTACCGGGCGGAAGGGTTTATCTCCGCCAACCTGGCCAGAAAGACCACAGGCTTTTCTGAGGCAGATCTGGAACTGCTGTGGCAGGCGATCCTCAACATGTTTGAGCTGGATCACTCTGCCGCCCGGGGGAAAATGGCCGTCCGGGAGTTGATTGTGTTCAAGCACGATTCTGAACTTGGAAATGCTCCGGCCTACAAGTTGTTCGATCTGGTGAAGGCCCAGCGGAAAGAGGGCGTGACCGCCCCCAGAGCCTACAGCGACTACACGGTTTCCGTGGACGAAGCCCATGTCCCGGAGGGCGTAACCTGCATTCGGATGGGATGAGCTACGCAGAAGAAGAATTCCTCCTACTGTCCGGCCTGCAGCATTTCAAATTCTGCAGGCGGCAGTGGGCGCTGATCCATTTGGAGCAGCAGTGGGCGGAGAATCACCGCACCGTGGATGGCGAGCTGATGCACAGCAATGCGCATGACGCGGATTTTCGGGAAAGCCGGGGCGATCTTATTATCACCCGGGGCGTCAGTATTTTTTCTCCCACACTGGGGGTTTCCGGCCAGTGCGACGTGTTGGAATACCGCCGGGGAGATACCGGCATCCCCATCCGTGGGAAGGAGGGGTTGTGGCAGCCGTTTCCGGTGGAATACAAACGAGGAAGCCCCCGGGAGGATACCGGTGACGCCCTCCAGCTGTGCGGACAGGCCATGTGCCTGGAGGAGATGCTGTGCTGCGCCATTCCGGAAGGCGCCCTGTATTATGGGGAAATCCGCCGCCGGGTCCCTGTGGCCTTTACAGAAGAACTGCGCGAGGAAGTGCGGCAGATGCTGGCGCAGATGCACGACCTGTACCATCGGGGACATACGCCCAAGGTCAAGCCTACCAAATCCTGCAATGCCTGCTCACTGAAGGAGCTGTGCCTGCCTAAGCTGATGAAGTCTCGCTCCGTTTCCGATTATCTGAAGAAAGCCATGGAGGAAGCGCCATGAAACAGCTGCTGAATACCCTATTCGTCACATCGGAGGACATTTATCTGTCCCTGGAGGGGGAAAACGTGCTGGCCAACCGGGATAAGCAGGTCCTGGCCCGGTATCCGCTGCATACCCTGCAGACCATCGTTACCTTCGCCTACCCCGGCGCTTCCCCTGCGCTGATGGGAGCCTGCGCTGACCGGGGGATTGGTCTTGCCTTCTGCACACCCAGAGGACGGTTTCTGGCCAGGGTATGCGGAGAAAACACCGGCAATGTGCTGCTGCGGCGGGAACAATACCGGGTGGCTGACGACACGGAGAGAAGCTGCCAGATCGCCCGGAACATGATTTTTGGGAAACTTCACAATGCCCGCTGGAGCGTGGAACGGACCCTCCGGGATCACGGAATGCGGGTGGATAAGGACGCCCTATCCGGCGTCAGCCAGGAACTGAAAGAGCTGCTTCCCCTGGTGGCAGAGGTCACCGAACTGGATACCCTGAGAGGATTGGAGGGTGTGGGGGCATCTGCCTATTTTGGCGTACTGGACCAGATGATTCTGAGCCGCAAAGAGGACTTCTTCTTTCATGGGCGTAACCGCCGCCCGCCTCTGGACAGGGTCAACGCCATGCTGTCCTTTGCCTACAGTCTGCTGTCCCACGACTGTGCCTCTGCTCTGGAAAGCGTGGGGCTGGACGCCTATGTGGGTTTTCTGCACACAGACCGGCCCGGCAGGTCGTCTCTGGCCCTGGATCTGATGGAGGAGCTGCGGCCCTGCATGGCGGATCGTTTCGTCCTGACCATGATCAACAACCGCGTCATCAAGCCAGAGGACTTTCAAACCCAGGACAGCGGTGCGGTGCTGCTGACGGACGAGGGACGGCGGACCTTTCTGAAGGCCTGGCAGGAGAAAAAGAAGGAACCCCTGACCCATCCGTTCCTGGGTGAGAAGCTCCCCTGGGGCATGATTCCTTACATACAGGCCCTGCTGCTGGCTCGATATCTGAGGGGCGACCTGGACGCGTATCCACCGTTTTTATGGAAGTAGAAATATGTTGGTTTTGATTACATATGATGTCAACACGGAGGACGCCGCAGGTCGGAAGCGCCTGCGGAAAATTGCCAAGGAGTGCGTCAACTATGGCCAGCGGGTCCAGAATTCCGTATTTGAGTGTCTTCTGGATGCCGCGCAATGCCGGAAGCTTCAGGCAAAGCTCTGCTCCATCATGGACATGGAGCGGGACAGTCTACGGTTTTACTATCTGGGAAATCACTACGAAAGCAAAATCGATCATTTCGGCTGCAAGAACACCTACCTGCCGGAGGACCCGCTGATTTTGTGAATGCGAAGAGGAAGCGCCCAGAAATTCCCCGGCACCTTCGCACCCCATTTTGACCAGCCGAACGCGTAAACGCATAGGTTGCCCATAGCCGTTCCCCTGCCTCACGGTAACGGATACCGTGAAATCTATACACCTTTGCCAAAGATGATAACACAAATTTGTACATCTTTGCTGTCACTCCCCACACGGGGAGTGTGGATTGAAATAGAAATGGTCAAGCAAACCGGGCACAGAATACATGGTCACTCCCCACACGGGGAGTGTGGATTGAAATCAAACCAAACGGTTGGGAACGAAAAAGTAGTAGGTGTCACTCCCCACACGGGGAGTGTGGATTGAAATCATTTTGTTGTAATAGAATTGCTCAGTCCGATAGTCACTCCCCACACGGGGAGTGTGGATTGAAATAACGAGTATGGGATCATGCGGTTGGCTGCCAGGAGTCACTCCCCACACGGGGAGTGTGGATTGAAATGAAATGAAATCCGACATGAATTTAAGCAGAGACTGTCACTCCCCACACGGGGAGTGTGGATTGAAATCTCATCAGACAAGCCTCCATAACGACGCGCTTCGGTCACTCCCCACACGGGGAGTGTGGATTGAAATTGAGCAGACGGGAGGCAGCTGCTGAAATAATCGTGGTCACTCCCCACACGGGGAGTGTGGATTGAAATCCAAAAATCGAACCTGACCAGAACGTGAAATAACGTCACTCCCCACACGGGGAGTGTGGATTGAAATTTTTTGACGTGTATATAATTTCTTTATATCCGGAGTCACTCCCCACACGGGGAGTGTGGATTGAAATAACGAGCTGCAACTGAACACTCCGATGAATACAAGGTCACTCCCCACACGGGGAGTGTGGATTGAAATCGCTGAAATAATTAAACCAAAAGGCGATATACCAGTCACTCCCCACACGGGGAGTGTGGATTGAAATTGTTTGGAGGTGAGGTCTGTGAAAACAAAGCCGAGTCACTCCCCACACGGGGAGTGTGGATTGAAATTATCCGAACAGGATGCAGAAACCTACCATTGCGAGTCACTCCCCACACGGGGAGTGTGGATTGAAATATCTAGTTTGGGTAAAGGATTACAGACAGCAGCTGTCACTCCCCACACGGGGAGTGTGGATTGAAATAAAAACCTCCACAAAAGATCTTGTGGATACTTACAAGTCACTCCCCACACGGGGAGTGTGGATTGAAATCTTTTGTAACTATAGTATATCACGTCGTTAAGCGGTCACTCCCCACACGGGGAGTGTGGATTGAAATTAAGATTCTTTGTGTGGGGCGCTGTGCGCCCCCAGTCACTCCCCACACGGGGAGTGTGGATTGAAATTGGTTCTGGTGCTCTTACCTATAGCACTTCTGGCGTCACTCCCCACACGGGGAGTGTGGATTGAAATCAGGTAGGCCGTTTCTTTCGACAGGCCATAGGCTGTCACTCCCCACACGGGGAGTGTGGATTGAAATATGAAAGCGAACGTGCTTTTGCTCAGTTGTCGAGGGTCACTCCCCACACGGGGAGTGTGGATTGAAATTTGGCCAAAAGAAGGTAAAATCCCTGCCCCGGTATGGTCACTCCCCACACGGGGAGTGTGGATTGAAATCATACCAGACGATTGGGAACGAAAAAGTAGTACGGTCACTCCCCACACGGGGAGTGTGGATTGAAATGGAAGTTGCCATGATCTCGCACTGATAGACGCCGTCACTCCCCACACGGGGAGTGTGGATTGAAATGGACACAGTAATGGGCACACGATTACCACCGAGGTCACTCCCCACACGGGGAGTGTGGATTGAAATAAAAACGGAACGAGGGCGCGAAAATTAGCAGAGGTCACTCCCCACACGGGGAGTGTGGATTGAAATGGAAGGTAGATAACTGTTATACGAAGTAGTAACAGTCACTCCCCACACGGGGAGTGTGGATTGAAATTTAGGACTGTCAGGAGTACCAACATCACCAGACGTCACTCCCCACACGGGGAGTGTGGATTGAAATCAAGATCTGATGGATAGGGGAACCAGCATAGGTAGTCACTCCCCACACGGGGAGTGTGGATTGAAATCTCGCTGGCGAGTATGGCCCCCGTACCAAGCGCGTCACTCCCCACACGGGGAGTGTGGATTGAAATAATTTTAGGTTGGATTTCTTCGCGACCAACCTCGAGTCACTCCCCACACGGGGAGTGTGGATTGAAATACCGAACAAAGAAGCCCGCTGGCGAGCTGCGGCTCGTCACTCCCCACACGGGGAGTGTGGATTGAAATCAAAATAGTGCCTCCAAACACTGCCAAGTTGGAGTCACTCCCCACACGGGGAGTGTGGATTGAAATAGCCATCAGCTCAGAACGGCAATCAGAGACATCAGGTCACTCCCCACACGGGGAGTGTGGATTGAAATGAATAAGTCAGAGTAACGAAGATAGCCTTATAGTGTCACTCCCCACACGGGGAGTGTGGATTGAAATGAATAAGTCAGAGTAACGAAGATAGCCTTATAGTGTCACTCCCCACACGGGGAGTGTGGATTGAAATAAAATCGTGTTAATTCTGTTTTTGGTTCTGCTCCCGTCACTCCCCACACGGGGAGTGTGGATTGAAATTGACGGCTCTGGCGGCTCTCAGCGACGCTATAGCGTCACTCCCCACACGGGGAGTGTGGATTGAAATTCTTTCCCGGTCATAATGTACCCGGATAAACGCAGTCACTCCCCACACGGGGAGTGTGGATTGAAATCTCTGCTCTCCATATTGGGCGCGAGGCCGATTTGAAGTCACTCCCCACACGGGGAGTGTGGATTGAAATATTACACGCAGTGCAATCCGTGTAATCTTTCATGTCACTCCCCACACGGGGAGTGTGGATTGAAATACAAGCACGACAATAATCGGTATAATCAACATAAGTCACTCCCCACACGGGGAGTGTGGATTGAAATAAGTCCGATGACCCCTCTGAGTTTAGAGACGGTGTCACTCCCCACACGGGGAGTGTGGATTGAAATCGAATATGTTTGCTATACTGCTTATGAGGTGATAGTCACTCCCCACACGGGGAGTGTGGATTGAAATAGTAAAAAAAGCCGTGTAGGGGCGCACAGCGCCCCGTCACTCCCCACACGGGGAGTGTGGATTGAAATTCTACCAGTAACATCAACGTCACGAACGAAAGCGTCACTCCCCACACGGGGAGTGTGGATTGAAATGAGAGGCAAAGGACGATAAGAACAAGCCCATCCAGTCACTCCCCACACGGGGAGTGTGGATTGAAATCAGATGCAGACCTCGGAATGATAGATAAATCCAAGTCACTCCCCACACGGGGAGTGTGGATTGAAATATTCATGGTCGGCCTCCTTGTCCATACGGGCGCGTCACTCCCCACACGGGGAGTGTGGATTGAAATCAGCAGCAACTCGTGAGGTTGTCAAGGTCAAGCGCGTCACTCCCCACACGGGGAGTGTGGATTGAAATTATTTCGTCGAGATGGTAGGCCCCATGGGCAGTAGTCACTCCCCACACGGGGAGTGTGGATTGAAATCGCCGCCTTTTACCGGAGAACCATCTGACGTCGGTCACTCCCCACACGGGGAGTGTGGATTGAAATACCAAATCCGCCAAGGTGGATGCAGAACTGGCAGGTCACTCCCCACACGGGGAGTGTGGATTGAAATTGCTGGCTGCCCTGGGCGTCCCGACTGCCGTAACGTCACTCCCCACACGGGGAGTGTGGATTGAAATCTGGAGCACTGGTGGGTCTACGATTTTGAGATTGTCACTCCCCACACGGGGAGTGTGGATTGAAATCCACTGCCTGGGAACCGGTGGATTGGCCCGGAGGTCACTCCCCACACGGGGAGTGTGGATTGAAATCGGTATACCTCTACCGGTTTCAGCCCCATGGAGGCGTCACTCCCCACACGGGGAGTGTGGATTGAAATGTTTTCAGATCCTCGGTGACGACCGGGCGATTGTGTCACTCCCCACACGGGGAGTGTGGATTGAAATAGGGATATCGCTTTGATGTGTCTTTCGATCCTGGCGTCACTCCCCACACGGGGAGTGTGGATTGAAATTACGAGCTGGATGTTAGGGAATACGCTCTGATCGTCACTCCCCACACGGGGAGTGTGGATTGAAATCCTGACACAGCAGCGGCTTTGGAACGCTCAGACCAGGTCACTCCCCACACGGGGAGTGTGGATTGAAATTACGAGCTGGATGTTAGGGAATACGCTCTGATCGGTCACTCCCCACACGGGGAGTGTGGATTGAAATTACTTGATTTATATTATGACGAGTGACACCAGTGTCACTCCCCACACGGGGAGTGTGGATTGAAATCAGACCAGCCGGTTGGGAACGAAGAAATAATAAGGTCACTCCCCACACGGGGAGTGTGGATTGAAATCGGTCTGCATCCGCCGTCCGATCAGGTATCCCTGGTCACTCCCCACACGGGGAGTGTGGATTGAAATTATTCCGGCAGCTCCCGGATGCAGAATTGGTATTGTCACTCCCCACACGGGGAGTGTGGATTGAAATATTCCAGTGTCTGCAATCCTTACACCTCACCACGTCACTCCCCACACGGGGAGTGTGGATTGAAATACGGACAAGAACGGAGTCACTAACCGGTGTTATGAGTCACTCCCCACACGGGGAGTGTGGATTGAAATCGTGGCTACCTGATGGACCACTATGAAGACTGGAAGTCACTCCCCACACGGGGAGTGTGGATTGAAATAAGCATCAGATTTTGGTAACATGCTGCTGTACCACGTCACTCCCCACACGGGGAGTGTGGATTGAAATTCCCTGGCCACCACGGAGTACCGGAACCGCCGAGTCACTCCCCACACGGGGAGTGTGGATTGAAATAAGGATATCGCTTTTATGTGTCTTGCGATCCTGGCGGTCACTCCCCACACGGGGAGTGTGGATTGAAATCCCGAAAAAGAACTGTTGACTATGGAAGATGTCGTCACTCCCCACACGGGGAGTGTGGATTGAAATCCAACTTGGCGCTCATGCGGCTGTCTGCCTACCAGTCACTCCCCACACGGGGAGTGTGGATTGAAATATAGTACCGCCAGTGGTACTGAAGGTAATATCAGTCACTCCCCACACGGGGAGTGTGGATTGAAATCTCAACCACAAGATCGTCTGGGGCGATAACATGGTCACTCCCCACACGGGGAGTGTGGATTGAAATACGGCTATAGTCAATCTGACAGCCAAGACAACGAGTCACTCCCCACACGGGGAGTGTGGATTGAAATTGGGGAGCCGGCAGCGCAGACGTAAAGTAGTCGTGGTCACTCCCCACACGGGGAGTGTGGATTGAAATTGCCCGGAGATACCTTTGATATTACGACTGCCAAAGGTCACTCCCCACACGGGGAGTGTGGATTGAAATCAGCTTTCGGTTATGGCATCGACAGCGGGCTGACGGTCACTCCCCACACGGGGAGTGTGGATTGAAATTCGGAGCAATCATTTTATGATTACCTGAAATCCAAGTCACTCCCCACACGGGGAGTGTGGATTGAAATTTTAGACGAAGGGTGGATCCTTGAAATGTGGCCGGGTCACTCCCCACACGGGGAGTGTGGATTGAAATAATCATGACAATGTGCTGATTTACGCAGATCCTCGTCACTCCCCACACGGGGAGTGTGGATTGAAATCTGGACAACAATGTGCTTGCCTGTGACCACGGCCGTCACTCCCCACACGGGGAGTGTGGATTGAAATCTGCATCATCAGTCGGACATAGGCCGGGCAGTCGTCACTCCCCACACGGGGAGTGTGGATTGAAATTATGGCGGCCGCCGCCGCTGGAACAGTATCAAAGTCACTCCCCACACGGGGAGTGTGGATTGAAATCGAATGTAGATGTCTGCCCAGAACTGGTTTGCAGTCACTCCCCACACGGGGAGTGTGGATTGAAATTGAGGGGCAGGAAGAGCAGACGTAAAATAGTCGGTCACTCCCCACACGGGGAGTGTGGATTGAAATCAGTGCTTCCAGACCAAGCGGTTGGGCACAAAGAGTCACTCCCCACACGGGGAGTGTGGATTGAAATTTGTCTTTGGCGTACAGGTAGCCGTACACGCTAGTCACTCCCCACACGGGGAGTGTGGATTGAAATCGTCCTGACTGATTTCCATGTGTGATTCCTCCTAGTCACTCCCCACACGGGGAGTGTGGATTGAAATCGCTCCCAGCGCCTGCCCAGGCCATTGGTGATCCGTCACTCCCCACACGGGGAGTGTGGATTGAAATATAACTAGTCTTAAGGTTGGCCCGCTGCTTGTCGTCACTCCCCACACGGGGAGTGCGGATTGAAATACGGGCCTTTTGATTTTGTCTTGCGATGTTTGCGGTCACTCCCCACACGGGGAGTGTGGATTGAAATCTTGGCTTATGCCCTTTCCGCTCCCAGCGCCTGCGTCACTCCCCACACGGGGAGTGTGGATTGAAATTCCGCCACAGCAAAGACATCCACTGTCTTGATATGGTCACTCCCCACACGGGGAGTGTGGATTGAAATTGGTTTTCGATTTGAACACTCTTCAAACGCCCGGGTCACTCCCCACACGGGGAGTGTGGATTGAAATTTCTCTGGTCATATCTTCCCACCCATCACCCGCAGGTCACTCCCCACACGGGGAGTGTGGATTGAAATCCAATGGGATTCCCCCGCTTGCTGGTGACGCCTTGTCACTCCCCACACGGGGAGTGTGGATTGAAATCAGAAGGATGGTTTTACCACATAGGCCTCCCCACGTCACTCCCCACACGGGGAGTGTGGATTGAAATTCAGAATCCGAAGAAGTAGTAACATTGGCAACGAGGTCACTCCCCACACGGGGAGTGTGGATTGAAATCTGGCCTAAAGCCGTTCGGGAAATCTGGATGCAGTCACTCCCCACACGGGGAGTGTAGATTGAAATTCCACGCACTGGCAGTGACCCTTGTGCTCATGGGGTCACTCCTCACACAGGGGGTGGGGTTGACAGCAAAAATGGCTCCCAACTGTAAAATTTGGATTCACCTGTCATGATTAAGGTATTACAGCAACAGGAATCCGGCATTTTACTTACAAGGAGTGGCCATTTTTTTATGCGCGTTATTTCTTCCGCCGGAATGGCCGTTTCAGCAGGCTGACCAAACGGTCTCCCCAGTCAAAGAGCCGCTGCATGGCAAAGAATACCGTGGGCGTCATCAGCATCAGAGTGAGCATCACCAGTTTGGTCTGGACGGTTCCGGTTGTCAGGGCAAACATATCCCCCAGTACGGTGAACGTCACTACCAGCGCTGTCAGCATACCAGCCCAGATGATCTTGCGGAAGGTATCGAAGGGTTTACAGACCTGGAACAGCACCATCATGCCCACTACAGCCAGAATCCCCGCACAGACGGTGGCAATTGGCTCGACTGGCAGGTCGAATACAGCCATAAAGGCTTGGCAGATCAGCACCGCGAAGACATTGGTCAGGCCCCCAGGAAAGGCCCGCCGCAGGACACCCCGCAGGAAATGGCCGCTGATTCGGTCGTAATTCGGCTCCATAGCCAGGAAGAAGGAAGGAATGCCGATGGTCAGAGAGGAGATTAGCGTCAAATGCATGGGCTGCAGAGGATAGGGCCAGTCGGTAAACAGGGAAATCACAGACAGGAACAGAGAGAAGATGTTTTTCACCAGGAACAGTGTAGCAGCACGCTGGATATTGTTGATGACCCGCCGCCCCTCAGCCACAATCCCGGGCATGGCGGAAAAATCGGATTCCAAAAGCACCAAGCTGGCCAGTTGACTGGCGGCTTGGGCTCCGGAGGCCATGGCGATGGAACAATCGGACTGCTTCATTGCCAGCAGATCGTTGACACCGTCACCGGTCATGGCCACAGTATGGCCCTGTTTCTGAAGCGCCGCGATAAGCCTGCGCTTCTGGTCTGGGGTTACTCTGCCAAAGACCACCTTGTCCCGCACCGCCTCGGCATAATCGCTGTCGGTTTCCAATGCCGCGGCATCCACATAGGCCTCCGCATTTTCGATGCCTGCCCGGATGGCCACCTGGCTGACGGTCCGTGGATCGTCACCGGAAATGACCTTGATGGCGACACCCTGATCGGCAAAATAGGCAAAAGTCTCCTTGGCCTGCTCCCGGATCCGGCTGCTGAGAATCACCAGCGCCAGAGGCTCTACCAGTTCCGGATCCAGGGCGTGGGGCTGAGGATCCCCCTGATAGCCCGCCGCCAGCAGCACCCGGCTGCCCCGGTCGGTCCAGCTGTCGATTGCCTCCCGGCATTCCGCAATTCGCTCTCCCAGGATGAATTCCGGTGCGCCCACAACAAATGCACCCTGATCTGCAAATACCGCACCGCTCCATTTTGTCTCCGGAGAGAAGGGAATCCGCTTTTCTACGGTCCAGTCACTTTCCCCGTCAAACAGCTCATGAATGGCACGGGCGGTGGCGTTGTCCGGCTCCACACTGCCGTACATGGCATTCAGCACTGATTCCAGATATTCAGGATCCCGGTCGGACAGGGGCACCAGATCCTCCACTTCCATGTCCGGCTCCGTGATGGTGCCGGTCTTGTCCACGCACAGCACATCCACCCGGGCCAGACTCTCGATGCAGTTCATGTCCTGCACCAGAACCTTGCTCCGGCTGAGCTTCAGGGCCGACGCCGCCATAGCGATGGAGGTCAGCAGGTACAACCCCTCAGGAATCATGCCGACCAATGCCGCCACAGTACCCTCCACACTGCTCTGGAACCCCAGTTTCAGCGCCACAAATTCCTGATAGAACAAAATTGCGCCCACTGGCACCAGGGCGATGCCCACCGCCAGAATCAGCCTGTCCAGGGAGCGCATCATCTCGGACTTCCGGGCCCTGGGATTCTGCTTGGCTTCCTGGGACAGGTGAGATGCGAAGGATTCCTCGCCCACTGCCGTCAGCTGCACCCGACCCCGGCCCGCCAGGACGATGCTGCCGGACTGGACGGCGTCCCCTTCGGCCCTGGCTACGGACTCCGCTTCGCCGGTGATCAGGGACTCGTCCAGCCACAGCTCGCCGCTTCGAATGATACCGTCCGCTGGCAAAGTATCTCCCTGAGCGAATTCCGCGATATCATCCCGGACCAGCTGCTCTGCCGGAATCTCCTGCAGCTTTCCGTCCCGGACCACCTTTACCGGCCGCTCTGCTACCAATGTCAGTTGATCCACCGCCCGCTTGGCCCGGATCTCCTGAACAATGCCGATGACGGTATTGATGACCGCCACCACCAGAAACCCCATGTTCAGTACCGAGGACTGGGCAATAATCAGCAGCGCTGCCAGGATCACAAAGATCAGGTTAAAGAAAGTGAAGCAATGGGTTAGAATGATCTCTTTTTCCGTTTTGCCGGAGTGCTTTGCCGCACCCGCCGGAGTCCGCTGGGCCGCCTGTTCGGAAGTCAGGCCCTCCTCCGCAGGAATGCTGGGTGTCAATTCTGTTTGCTCCATGGAGCATGCCTCCTGTCTATTCTGTCAAAGGCTGTGTGTTTGGAAAATATGGAATTATCACCGAAGCGGGAGACCGTTCTTCCTGTCCCAAAGGAGCAGCAGACTTCCCTTTTCTACTGTGATCCTCGCTTCCCCTTCTGTAAAGTGATTGCTTGCCCCCAGGGGAAAGCCGCTGGTCAGCACGCCGTTTTCCAGTGGATAGTATAGTCCCTGCTCCGCCACTCCCCGGGCATCCGGGCCCATGCAGAAGACGGAGATAATGCCGGTGCATCCGGCTGGGAAGGTCAGACTGCCGTCCTTCAGTACGGTGATCAGGTAGTCTTTTCCCACCAGGTATCCGTAAGCGCCGCGGTCTGCCAGAAACTGCAATGTCTGGAAATTGGCCACGGTGTGGTCCAGCCGCGGGCCGTCCAGACTTCCGTAGAGCAGAAACTCCCGATAGCCCAGGGAAAGTCCCTGCCGGACAGCCAGCATGGAATCGGTGTCGTCCTTCTCCACCGGGAAGACATTGGCCCCTTCCGGGGTAAAGCCCAGGGAGTCAAAATCCCCCAGCACCGCATTGGGCGTGATGCCCAGCCGGTTCGTATGCCACAGTCCTCCGTCGGCAGCGATGACATAATCCTCCGTCGTCAGGGGCTGCACCAGGCAGTCAAACGACCCGGCGCAAAAAACAACACATTTTCCCATTTCTGTTCACCTCATCCATCCGATTACTGGTATCTTACCACAGATTGGAAGAAAGGAAAAGTGGGTCAGTAGTAAACAGTTTATAAATTTTTAACGGTAATGCGAAAAGGAACCGCTCCTGGTCTGCTTGACCAAGAGCGGTTCCATGGGCTCCAAAAACATACAGATATTTGACCGCTTATGTGGTTTCTTCTTTCTCTCCCTCTGCCAGCGTCCGAAGAACCTGGTCCAGCTCAGGGAACTGCTTTTTCAGGATAATGGGCCGCCCACCTGGGGAGGTGAAGCAGTGGGTGGTTTTTCCTGTAAGCACGGTTTCTCCTGTGATAGCATTGGTCATTTGGTACCGGATAATCAGTTTCACACCCCGGAATTCCTCCACCCCTACCTGGATGCGGACAGTGTCGTCGAAGGTGGTGGAATGCTGATACCGGCACTCCACGCCGATGACTGGGGAAAGAATCCCCTCCCGTTCCAGTCGGGCATAGCTCCAGCCGATCTGATCAAAAAAGTCAATGCGGGCTTCCTCCATCCACTTGATGTAGTTGGTGTGATGGGTGATGCCCATTTTATCGGTTTCGTGATAATGCACCTTGCGCAGATAGTCTCTTGTCATGGCAGATCAAACTCCCGGTCGATGTTAAAGCGAAGGTTTTCCATGGTCTCCTCGTTGTACTGGATCTCTCCGGTATCGTACAGGAACATGGTGCCGAAGATCAGCGAACGGACCGTCTGGAGCTTCCGGCGCTGGGTGGGCAGGTCCATGCCGGAGCTGGCGAAGAAATCCCGCTCCAGCTGCTGGCTGCGGCTGCTCATTTCGCCCCGGGTCTTATGGTAGATGTTGTCATATTCCGCGTCCTTCAGCATGAGAATGGAACGAAAAAAAGGATTCTCCATGAGAAACCGCACATACCCCACACAAACCTCCACGATCTGCTGGCGCAGGCTTTCCCCGCAGGAAGCCAAAATCTCCTTCTGCCGCTGGGCCCATTTCCCATTGACGTATTCTATGATGGAAGCGATAAAATCCCGCTTGTCCTTGAAATGCTTGTAGGGTGCGGCGCAGGATACCCCGCAATTTTCCGCCACCCGGCGGATGGAAAAGCCGGTAACACCCTGAGTGTTGATCTCGTCAATGCCTGCCAGCAGCAGCCGTTCCCGCATATTTTTCTGTCGCTCTGCCATGGTTTCTCCTGTCCCGGCATGGGACGGGAAATTACCGCCGCAGTGCCGCTTTGCAAATTTTACCGCTGATGGTTTTGGGAATGGCGTCTACAAATTCTATGACGCGGATCCATTTGTATTCTGCCATCCGGGCGTTGGAAAACTCCCGGAGTTCCTTTTCCATATCCTTCCCGGCGGCATGACCCTGATTCAGCACCACAAAAGCCTTGATAGCCTGGCCCCGAAGCTCGTCGGGAATGCCCACCACCGCGCACTCCAGCACGGCGGGATGCTCCATCAGAATGTTTTCCACTTCGTAGGGGCCTACCCGGAAGCCACCGGTCTTGATCAGATCGTCAAAGCGGCCGTGGAACCAGAAGGTTCCGTTTTCGTCCTGCCAAGCAGAATCGCCGGTGTGGTACACGCCATGACGCCAGACCTTCTCGTAACGGTCCGGATCCCCTAAGTATCCGGAAAACAGGCCGATGGGATGTTTGCCGTCCTTTGGTACCACCACAATTTCGCCAATCTGCCCCACCGGGGTAGGAGAACCGTCGGCATTGCGCAGCTCCACCTGGTACTGGGGAGAGGGCTTTCCCAGGGAACCCACCACAGGTTCGAAGCCACAGAAATTCGCCAGCAGCAGCGCGGTCTCGGTCTGGCCGTAGCCCTCCATCAGGGGAAGACCGGTGCGCTCCGTAAAGCGGCGGGAAACCTGGGGATTCAGCTGCTCCCCGGCGGTAGCCGCATGGCGCAGGGTGGGCATCTGGGGAATGCCTTTGCGGGTCAGGTAGCGGTATACCGTAGGCGGTGCGCAGAAGGAAGTCACACCGTACTGGTTGATGATAGCGGTAAGCTGCTTGGGGTCGAAGTTGTCAAAGTCGAAGACCATAACGGCGCTGCCCACCAGCCACTGGCCGTAGAGCTTACCCCAAGAGGATTTGGCCCAGCCGGTCTCCGCCACGGTAAAGTGGAGTCCGCCGTCTTCCGCCTGCTGCCAGTATTTGGCTGTGACCGCATGGGCCAGGGGGTAGGAAAAGTCGTGGATGACTCCTTTGGGGTAGCCAGTGGTGCCGGAGGTGAAGTATAGAAGCATGGGGTCCGAGACGGCGGTTTCCTGCCGGGGCAGGTCTTCGCCAACGGTTTCGATCTCACGGCTCAGGTTCCGGAAACCGGGGACCTCCTGCTGGACAGTCCAGAGGACGCATCCGGGAGCCTTTTGGCTGGCCGCTTCCAGAAAGCTCTGGGGCACGCCGTCCTGATAGGTGCAGATGATGCCCTTAAGCTTCACGCAGTCCATGCGGTAGCGCATGTCCTTCACGGTCAGCATGTGGGTCACCGGCACCATGACTGCCCCCAGCTTGTGCAGGGCAATGGACACATACCAGTATTCGTAGTGCTTTTTCAGGCACACCATCACATAGTCGCCCCGCCGGATCCCGGCAGAGCGCAGCACATTGGCTGTGCGGTTGCTCAGGCGGCGGATGTCGTCGAAAGTGAAAGTCCGCTCTTCCCCCTCGGTATTGCACCAGACCATGGCCCGCTTGTCTGGGGTGTCCATGGCGATGGCATCCACCACATCGTAGCCGAAATTGAAGTTATCGGGGTAGTGAAAGGAAATGTCGGAGAGCCTACCCTGGGGGTCAAACTGCTCCCGGCAGAATTTTTGGTAAATAGACATGGTCAGATTCCTTTTCCGATCCTGCGGAAGCGTTCGTAGCGGTCCTCCAGCAGATGGTCGTTTTTCTCCAGAACTGCAAGCTCCGCAGTGAGCAGCTCCCGGATTCCGGCGTAAAAGGAAGGCTGACCCAAGTCATCTTCCTTAATCATACGCTCAATTACCGACAGTGTCAATGCGTCGGAGGCGGTAATTTTCAAATTTTCAGCGGCGATATCCGCCTTTTGGGGGTCTTTCCACAGGATGCTGGCGCAGCCTTCCGGGGAAATGACCGAGTAAATGGCGTTCTCCAGCATCCACACCCGGTCCGCCACCGCCAGAGCCAAGGCCCCGCCGCTGCCGCCTTCTCCAATAAGAATAGAAATCACCGGGGTGTTCAGGGTCATCATGTCCATCAGGTTTTCCGCAATGGCCTGGCCCTGGCCCCGCTCTTCCGCGCCGAAGCCGCAGTTGGCTCCGGAGGTGTCAATGAAGCAGATCACAGGACGATGGAATTTTTCCGCCTGCTTCATGAGGCGCAGGGCTTTACGGTAGCCCTCGGGCTTTGGCGCGCCGAAGCTGCGGCGGGTGCGCTCCTTGGTGGTGTGGCCCTTCTCAATGGCGATAATGGTGACGGGTCTGCCATTCAAGTAAGCCAGCCCACCCGCAATGGCCGGGTCGTCGGCATATCGGCGGTCGCCATGAAGCTCGAAAAAGCCGGTGAAGATGCCGCTGATGTAATCTAGTCCCGTGGGACGCTTGGGGTCCCGGGCAATCTTCACCCGATCAAAGGCTGTTCTGCTCATTGGGTTTCACCTCCGTGAAGCTTCAGCAAATCCCCCAGGGTCTGCCGCTGGTCCTTCCGGGGGACGATGGCATCCACAAAGCCGTGTTCCAGCAGGAATTCTGACTTCTGGAAGCCCTTGGGCAGCTGTTTCCGGGTGGTCTGCTCGATGACCCGCGCCCCCGCAAAGCCAATGGTGGCCCCGGGCTCTGCCAGAATAATGTCCCCCTCCATGGCGAAGCTGGCCGTGACGCCGCCGGTGGTGGGGTCTGTGAGGATCACAATGTACAGCAGGCCCGCATCGGAGTGGCGCTTTACCGCGCCGCTGGTTTTGGCCATCTGCATCAGCGACAGCAGCCCCTCCTGCATCCGGGCGCCGCCGGACACCGTATAGCCGATAACCGGCAGCCGGTGCTCCAGGGCATATTCAAACAACCGGGTGATTTTCTCCCCCACCACGGTGCCCATGGACCCCATCATGAAGGAGGGCTCCATGGCAAAAAAACAGCATTTGTTTCCCATAATTTCCGCTGTTCCGCAGATTACCGCTTCGGTTTCGCTGCTGGAAATTCGGGCAGTCTCCAGTTTTTCCTGGTAGCCCGCAAAGGATAAGGGATCCCGGGACCGCAGATCACCATCCATCTCGCGAAAGGAATCCCGATCCGTAAGAATCCGAATCCGCTGCCGGGCGCTGATGCGGAAATGGTGGCCGCAGGGGCAAGTGTTTAGATTGGCCCAGAGACGGCTCACCGGGATGGATTTGTGGCAGTTGGGGCAGGTCAGTTCCGGCTCACTCTCGTCACTGTGGACGGGCGCGGCAGTCCGGCCCCCGGTTTCCAGTTCATTGGTGGGTTTTCGAAAGTTTAAAAAGGACATGGTTGGTTCCTTTCCAAGAAAAAGGTTCGGTAACGGTTATCGGGTAAAGGATCGTTTATCGCGGCAATAATGGATTGAGGTGCGTAATAAAGCGGCATCCTTGACGCCCCATTTGTATGCAGTACCGTCACAAGGGGCGTCAAGGATGCCGCCCCCTACGCACAATAAACAATCATTTATTTGCGCTTTTTCTGTTATGTCAGGTGCAGAACGTCAGATCGTAGCTTCCGTCCATAAACCGCTTGTCAGAGATCAGGGCCAGCTGCTCCTCCACGTTGTTGGGAACGCCGTCGATGACCAGCTCGCACAATGCGGCTTTCAGCTTCCTTAGGGTCTCCTCCCGGGTGCCGGCGTAGACGATGAGCTTGCCCAGCAGGGCGTCGTAGAAGGGGGTCACCGCGCCGCCGGAGACCAGACAGGTGTCAAAGCGGACAAAGGGTCCCCCGGGGACATGGAGCAGCTCCACCTTGCCGGGAGCTAAGGCGTTGACCCGGCACTCGATGGCACAGCCCCGGAGAGAGACGTCCTCCTGGGTAATGCTCAGGGGAATCCCTGCGGCGGTGCGAATCTGCCACTTTACCAGGTCGATATTCGTCAGAATCTCCGTGACGGTGTGCTCCACTTGCAACCGCACATTCATCTCCATAAACCAGAAATTGCCCTGCCGGTCCAACAGGAATTCCAGAGTACCCACACCCACATAGCCAAGCTGCTTCACCGCAGAAACCACTTTTGGAAGAATTTCTGCCCGCATTTCAGAGCTGACGGCAGGAGAGGGAGACTCTTCCAGAAGCTTTTGATGCCGGCGCTGGACGGAGCAGTCCCGCTCTCCCAGGCACACGGCGTTGCCCTGTTCGTCTGCCAGAACCTGAAATTCCACATGCCGGGCGGGGAATACATACTTTTCCAGATACAGCGCCCCGTCCCCAAAGGCAGCGATGGATTCGGCCTCCGCCTGGGGGAAAGTGGTTTCCATCTGCCGGTCATTCTCCACCAGACGGATGCCCCGTCCGCCACCGCCGGAGCGGGCTTTCAGCATAACGGGGTAGCCGATCCGATTGGCTTCCGTCTTGGCCTGTTCCACACCGGGCAGCACCTCTGTGCCGGGGATGATGGGCAGGCCCGCCTCTGCCATAAGCCGCTTGATAGTGGATTTGTCGCTGAGGTGCTCCATGGCCTCGGGACTGGGGCCGATGAACACGATCCCGTTTTTCTGACACAGGGCAGCAAAATGGGCGTTTTCGGACAGGAAGCCGTAACCCGGATGGATGGCGGCAGCTCCGGTGGCCAGGGCCGCGCTGAGAATCCGTTCCTCGTTCAGGTAGCTGTCCGACGCCTCCGCTCCGCCGATGCAGCAGCTTTCCTCTGCCAGGGCCACATGGAGGGCGTCCCGGTCCGCCTGGGAGTACACTGCTACAGTGGCAATGCCCATCTCCTTGCAGGCCCGGATGATCCGTACCGCGATCTCGCCCCGGTTGGCAACTAAAATTTTTGAGAACATGGCTCATTCTCCCACAATGGCAAAGGAAAACTCCGCTTTCAGGCACAGCCGGTCTCCCGCAAAGCCCTGGCCCTCGGCAAAATAGAAAGGAGGCTTGGCCCGGGTAATGCGGCACTGTGTCTCGAAGGTGTCGCCGGGACGCACCGGGGACTTGAAACGCACATTGTTCAGCCCGGTGTACATGGGGGTCTTGCCGCCCTCCATCTTATCCTGGAGCAGCACGCAGGCGGACTGGGCCAGGATCTCGCACAGGATCACGCCGGGCACCACCGGGTTTCCGGGGAAATGTCCCTGCAGGAAAAATTCATCGCCCCGGACATGGTATACCCCATGAGCGGTATCTTCGATTTTCTCCACCTCGTCCAGCAGCAGCATGTTGTCCCGGTGGGGCAGTATTTTCTTGATTGCTTCCTGATCCATTTTCTCACCTCTTGATGCGGAACAGCTCCCGGCCGTAATCCACCACCTGGCCGTTCTGAACGCAGACTTCCGCGATGGTGCCGTCGCTTTCCGCTGTGATCTCGTTCATCATCTTCATGGCCTCCACCAGGCACAGCACGGTGCCGGCCTGAACCCGATCCCCCACCTTTACATAGGGCTCCGCGTTCTCCGCCGGGGCCTGGTAGAAGACTCCCACCATGGGAGATGTGACGCTGACGGTGTTCGGGTCCGCCGCTTTCGGTGCGGAATCCATCACCGGCACCGGAGTGGAGACGGGAGCTGCGGAATAAGAGCGCTCCAGCCGTACCACATCGTCTTTGTTTTTAATTTCCAGCCCGGTAAGTCCCAATTCTCCCATGAGCTGGGCGTATCTGCGGATATCGGATTCTTTCATGGTCATACCCTCCGGAAGGCCAGGCAGGCGTTGTGTCCGCCGAAGCCCAGGGAATTGCTCAGGGCGATGTCCGCGCTGACCCGAACGGCGGCATTGGGAATGTAGTTTAGGTCGCAGGCTGGGTCAGGCTCCCGCAGGTTGATGGTGGGCGGGAGAATGCCTGTTTCCAGAGCCTTCAGACAGACGATAGCCTCAATGGCGCCTGCCGCCCCCAGCATGTGGCCAGTCATGGATTTGGTGGAGCTGATGTACGCTCTGCGGGCATCCTCTTCTCCCAGGGCTTTCTTAATGGCCAGGGTCTCGCCGGCGTCGTTCAGGGGAGTGCCGGTGCCGTGGGCGTTGATGTAAAGGGTTTCGCCCGCCTGGTAGCCTGCCTCCTCCAATGCCATGCGCATGGCTCTGGCGCCGCCGTCGGCGTCGGGGCGGGGGGCGGTGATGTGGTAAGCGTCGCAGGTGGAGCCGTAGCCGCAAACCTCACCATAGATTTTCGCACCGCGCTTCACCGCGTGCTCATATTCTTCCAGCACCAGGGCTGCCGCGCCTTCTCCGATGACGAAGCCACCCCGGCGGGCGTCGAAAGGCAGGGAAGCCGCGTCCGGATCCTCTGCCGTGGAAAGGGCCTGCATGTTGATAAATCCCGCGATGCCCACGGGAACAATGGAAGCCTCCGCACCGCCGGTGATCACCGCGTCGGCATAGCCGTGCCGGATCGCCCGGAGGGCTTCGCCGATGGCGTTGGAACCGGAGGCGCAGGCGGTGACCGCAGGCATAGCGGCCCCCTGGCAGTTGTAGCGGATGGCGATCATGCCTGCCGCCATGTTGGCGATCATCATGGGAACACACAGGGGGGAAACCCGGTGGGGGCCTCGCTTATTCAGCTTGTCAATCTCCGTGGACACCGTGTTCAGCCCGCCGATGCCGGAGCCGAAGTACACCGCCACCCGTTCGGGCGGCAGGGTGCCGATGACACCGCTTTCCGTCACTGCCTGGCAGGCCGCGCCCATGGCGTACTGCGCAAACAAATCGCTGCGCAGGATCTCGGTCTTCTCCATGTAGGCCTTGGGATCGAACCCCTGGACCTGGGCCGCCAGCTTGGCTTTGTAATTGGCAGTATCAAAATAGGTGATGGGGCCGATGCCGTGGACGCCTGCGGTGAGATTGCCCCAGCAGGTTTCCATGTCGCTGCCCACAGGGCTGACCACGCCCAGACCGGTGACCACCACTTTGCGAATATTCGTTGTCATAAGGTTCTCCTTTTATGTTACATGGCAATGCCGCCGTCCACCCGGATCACTTCTCCGGTGACATAGCCCGCGCAGGCCAGATATGCCACGGCGTCCGCCACATCCTCCGGCGTTCCCATGTGTCCCAGGGGAATGGCTGCTGCCAAGGGGCTGTCCTGCAAGCCCTTGGTCATATCCGTATCGATGAAGCCAGGGGCTACGGCATTGCAGGTGATCCCTCTGGGGGCCAGCTCCCGGGCCACGGATTTGGTCAGGCCGATGATTCCCGCTTTGCTGGCGGCGTAGTTGGCCTGTCCGGCGTTGCCCATGATGCCCGTAACAGAGGCGATGTTGATGATGCGTCCGCCCCAGTTGCGCAGAAAAATCCCGGTGCAGTGGCGGATCAGGTTGAAAACGCCTTTCAGATTCACGGACAGGACCTCGTCAAAGTCCTGTTCCCGCATGGTGGCGATAAGGCCGTCCCTGGTGATTCCGGCGTTGTTTACCAGAATATTTACCGTGCCGAAATCCCGCTTGACCTGACTGACCAGCTCCTTGACGGCAGCAAAGTCCGCTACATTGCAGCAGTAGGCACGGGTGTTTGCACCGTAGTTATCCCGGCATTCCTGGCAGACTGCATCAGCAGCTTCCGCGTTGCCGCTGTACACAATGGCCACATCCGCGCCCAGGGAAGCCAGTTTCTTCGCCACCGCAGCACCGATGCCCCGGGAGCCGCCGGTGATGAGCGCTACGTTTCCTTTCAGCATACTGCTACCTCCTGAATAACGGTATTCAGCGTTTCTCTATCGGAAACACCGAAGGTTCTGACGTTTGGCTTGATCTTGCGGATCAGTCCCTGCAGCACATTGCCGGGACCCACCTCCACAAAAGTATCGGCGCCCGCAGAGATCATGTTTCGGACAATGGTCTCCCAGCGCACCGGGGAACAGATCTGCTTCTGGAGCAGTTCGTGAAAATCCTCCCCATAGGGAAGTCCGGTGACATTGGAATACAGGGGAATCGCCGGAGCGGAAAAGGTCACACGCTCCAGCGCTTTTCCGAAGAGTTCCGCAGCTTCTGCCATGAAGGGAGAGTGGAAACCGCCGCTGACCTTCAGGGGAAGCGCCCGTCCGCCCGCGGCCTTCACTGCGGCGGAGAAGGCGGGCATTTCCGATTTCAGGCCCGCTACTGTCACCTGACCGGGACAGTTGTAGTTGACGGGATAGACCCCCTGGAACTGTTCGCAGATTCCTTCCACGGTTTCATTGCTCAGCTTCACCACCGCCGCCATGGCAGTGTCATGGGCCTCTGCGGAGCGCTGCATCAACTGTCCACGGCGGCAGACCAGGCGAAAAGATGTTGATGTATCAATAATGTGAGCGTAAGAAAGCGCGGCCAGTTCTCCCAGAGAGAACCCCGCAGTCATATCCGCGTGTATTCCCGCCGCATCCAATGCCGCAGCAGCCGCCAGCTCCACAGCCACCATACAGGGCTGGGTGATTTCTGTCTGCTGTAATTCTTCGGCTGTGCCGGAAAAGCATTGCTGCACAGTTCCGGGCCGGAGTGCTTCCACAGCCCGGAACACCTCTGCCGCTGCAGGAGAAGCTTCCGCAAGCTCCTTTCCCATGCCGGGGTACTGTGCCCCCTGCCCGGGAAAAACGAAGGCTACTCGACCCATTTGGCGGCTCCTCTCAGCACTTCCTCAGCACCTTCCATCACGTCCCGGAGGATGTCCGCGGCGGGCTCCACCTTGCTGACCATAGCAGCGCACTGGCCGGACAGGAAGCAGCCGTTTTTCACGTCGCCCTCTTTCACCGCCAGCCGCAGAGCGCCCACGCCCAGGGCTTCCAGGCCCTCATCGGGCATGCCGCCGTATTCGGCCTTAGAATAGTTCCGGGCGAACTGGGTCCGCAGGCTTCGGACCGGATGGCCCAGACGCTTCCCGGTGACCATGGTGCACAGGTCTCCTGCATTGACGATCTTCTCTTTGTAGGTGGGATGGATATTGCACTCTTCCGCGCTTAAGAACCGGGTACCCATCTGAACGCCACAGGCACCCAGCAGAAACGCCGCCGCCGCGCCCCGTCCGTCGGCAATGCCGCCAGCGGCGATGACCGGCAAGGTTGTGGCGTCCCGGATCAGGGGCACCAGTACCATGGTGGTCAGCTCCCCCACATGGCCGCCGCTTTCACCGCCCTCGGCAATGACCGCGCTGGCCCCCAGCCGGGTCACCAGCTTCGCCATGGCCACAGAGGGAACCACGGGGATTACATGAACGCCCGCTTCCAGCCACAGCTTCATGTACTTGCTGGGATTGCCCGCGCCGGTGGTGACTACCGCCACCTTCTCCTCGGCTACAGTCTGGGCTACCTCGTCGGCAAAGGGGCTTAAGAGCATGATGTTGACACCGAAGGGCTTGTCGGTGAGAGACCGGACGATCCGGATCTGCTCCCGGACATAGCTTGCCGGAGCGTTGCCCGCGCCGATGATGCCAAGACCGCCTCCCTGGGACACGGCTGCCGCCAGCTTGCCGTCCGCCACCCAGGCCATACCGCCCTGGAAGACAGGGTAGCGGATGCCCAGCATTTCACAAATTTCCGATTTGATCATAGCCTTAACCCATGCAGTTGGTCTCGATGAAGTTCGCCAGATCGCCCACGGTCTCGACCTTCTCCGTCAGCTCGATCTCCACGTTCAGTTCATCCTCCAGGTTCATCAGCAGCTCCACGGTGTCCAGGGAGTCAATGTTCAGATCCTTGAAGGTGCTGTCCAGCTTCACATCCTCAGGAGCACAGTCGGTGCGCTCGGCGATAACCTTTGCCACTGCTTCGAATACCATATTTATTTCCTCCAGTTTTGTTCTTAGAAATTAAGTTATCACTGATAACTTCAAGGCATTATAGCATAGTTTTTCTGGTTGTCAACGAAAATCCGTGAACTTAATATAAACTTCATAATTCTGTCCGCGCATTCCTGCCCTTGACAACGGCTTTTGGGGTTGTTATCATGATACAAAAAAGCGGAGGTAATCGTATGGAATACCGCATGGAACACGACTCTATGGGCCAGGTCCGGGTCCCTGCCGACAAATACTGGGGAGCACAGACCCAGCGCAGTGTGGAGAATTTTCCCATCGGCGTGGGACTGGAAACCATGCCAAAGGAAATCATTCATGCCTTTGGCATTCTGAAAAAGGCAGCCGCCATGGCAAACCACAGTCTGCGCCCGGAAAAAATGACCGAGGAAAAAACAGACGCTATCTGCGCCGCCTGTGACGAGGTCATTGACGGTACCTTGATCGAGCACTTTCCCCTGGTGGTCTGGCAGACCGGTTCCGGAACACAGTCCAACATGAACGCCAACGAGGTCATCGCGAACCGGGGCAACGAGATCGCCGGAACGAAGCTGCTGCATCCCAATGATGACATCAACATGTCCCAGTCCTCCAACGACACCTTCCCCACTGCCATGCACATTGCCGCCGTGCTTGCCATCGAGGATCGGGTGATTCCCGCTGTGGACGTGCTTACCGCGGCTTTTGAAAAGCTGGAGCGGGAGAACGCCGGGGTAGTGAAATCCGGCCGGACCCACCTGCAGGATGCCACGCCCATTGCCTTCTCCCAGGAAATCTCCGGCTGGCGGACTTCCCTGGAGCAAGACAAGCGCCTTTTGCAGCGCTCCCTGCCGGGATTGAAGGAGCTGGCCCTGGGTGGCACTGCCGTGGGCACCGGACTGAATGCGCCGAAGGGCTTCGACGCCGCCGTGGCCGCCTCTGTATCAGAGCTGACAGGAAAGGATTTCGTTACCGCCCCTAACAAATTCCATGCTCTGACCTCCAAGGATGAGCTGGTCTTTGCCCATGGGGCCCTGAAGGCTCTGGCCTGTGACCTGATGAAGATCGCCAACGACATCCGCTGGCTGGCCTCCGGTCCCCGGCTGGGACTGGCAGAGATCACCATTCCGGAGAACGAGCCTGGCTCCTCCATCATGCCCGGCAAGGTCAACCCCACCCAATGCGAAGCCGTTACCATGGTGGCGGTTCAGGTTATGGGCAACGACACCGCCGTAGGCCTTGCTGCCAGCCAGGGCAATTTCGAGCTGAATGTGTTCATGCCGGTGCTGATTTACAATTTCCTGCAGTCTGCCCGGCTCCTTTCCGACGCCATGCTGTCCTTCCACGACCACTGCGTGGTGGGCATTCAGGCCAACCGGGAAAAGATGAAGGGCAACCTCCACAATTCCCTTATGCTGGTCACGGCTCTGAACCCCTACATCGGCTATGAAAATGCCGCGAAAACCGCCAAGAAAGCCTATACGGAAAACATTTCCCTGAAAGAAGCCTGCGTGGCTCTGGGCTTCCTGACAGAAGAAAGATTTGACGAGGTGTTCCATCCGGAGGAAATGATCGGATAATTCATGCGCATTGGATCGATTTCGATATCATCGGCAGAGAAATGGTAATGCGTAAAAAATAGAAGCCCTGTTATCCCGGAAATTGTGGGATAACAGGGCTTTTCCTATTATAGCATAGATTTCCTGGGGGCAAATCAATTCTCCGCTGCAACCCTGTTTACTTTTTCTGTTTTCTATGATAAAATAAAATGCGATTTTCAAGTTGTGAGATGATTTTCGTGGATTTTGACAATACATGGGCGGAAATTGATCTGGATGCCATTTCCGCGAATTTTAACGCCATCCAGCAAAAGGCAGGATGCGCCGTGATGGCGGTTGTCAAGGCAGATGCCTACGGACACGGTGCTAATCCGGTGGCAAAGCTTCTGGAAGACAAATGCGCCTTTTTCGGGGTCAGCTCCATCCAGGAGGCCCTGGAGCTGCGCCGGGCGGGTATGCGCAAGCCGATTCTAATTTTGGGCTATACCCCCGTCAGCGCTTTTTCCACAGCCATCCGGGAGGAGATCCGTCCTGCGATTTTCCACTATGAGGACGCCGTGGCCCTGTCTGAAGCAGCGGTCCAAGAGGGAAAGAATGCCAGGTTCCACTTTGCTCTGGACACCGGCATGAGCCGCATTGGCTTTCAGGTTACCCGGGAGTCTGCGGAAACCTGCGCCAGGATCGCCGCCCTGCCGGGCCTGGAAGTGGAAGGGTTGTTCAGCCACTTTGCCACTGCGGATTGTGCCGATCTGACCCGGGCCAGACGGCAGGCGGAGCTGTTTGCTGCCTTTGATGAAATGCTGAAAGACTGCGGCGTGAACATTCCTGTTCGCCATCTGAACAACTCCGCCGGACTGATGAACTTTGACCGGCACTACGAAATGGTCCGCTCCGGCATCATCACCTACGGTATGTACCCCAGCGACGAGGTTTCTCCGGCGTTGCTTGCGCTGAAGCCCGCGCTGCAGTGGTTCAGCCGGGTCACCCATGTGAAGGTATTGCCCGCCGGAAGGGAGATCAGCTACGGCGGTACATACGTCACCGAACAGGAGACCCGGGTAGCTACCGTCTCCGTTGGCTATGCCGACGGCTACCGGCGGAGCTTGTCCGGACGATTCTATGTCCTGATCCGTGGCCGAAAAGCCCCCATCCTGGGCCGTATCTGCATGGACCAGATGATGGTGGATGTCACCGGGATCCCCGGCGCGGAAGTTGGCGACCGGGTGACGCTGATCGGCCGGGACGGCGACGAGGAGATCACCATGGAAGAAATCTCAGCGCAGGCGTACAGCTTCAACTATGAATTCGCCTGTGGCATCAGCCGAAGGGTCCCAAGAACCTACGTCAGCGGCGGGAAAACCGTCCAAACTGTTCATTATTTATTGGATTCCTGACCAAAGGAGGATTTTCTATGTCCCGAAACCCGAAACGCCGCGGCTCCGGGGTGATCGTGCTCCTGATTATCCTGATTCTGGTGATGATTGCTGCCACCGGAGGGATAATCTGGCTTTGCATTGATATGGTCAATACCACGCCGTCCCAGACCACGCCCACCGTCAGCCATGTCATTGAACTGCCTGTGGAGACCACCGCTCCTGCACCGACCCAGACACAGCCGCCGGAGACCACCCAGCCGGAGCCGGAACCGGAACGTGTCATTGCCACCGCCACCATCAGCGCCCAGGGCGACCTGCTGATGCACAAACCCGTGTTTGAAACCTGCCGTCAGAGCGACGGAAGCTATGATTTCGAGTCCATTTTCCGCTATGTGAAGGAGTACACCGCCTCCTACGATTACGCCCTTGCCAACCTGGAGACCACTTTCGGCGGTGACAATTACCCCTATCAGGGCAATCCTACCTTCAACTGCCCGGATTCTCTGGTGGATGCGGTGGTGGGCGCAGGCTATGACATGCTGCTGACCGCCAACAACCACTGCTCTGATACCACCACCTCCGGCATCAAGCGCACTTTGGAGCAGGTTCGGGGCGCTGGCCTGGAGACCCTGGGCACCCAGCTCAATGACGAGGAGAAGAAGTATTCCGTGGTGGATATCAACGGCATCCGCATCGGCATGCTCTGCTACACCTACGCCTCCGGTGTTACCGGAGACGGGCGTCCCTCTCTTAATGGTCTGACACCAGTTTCCGAGGTAGGACTGGTGAACTACTTCATGGAGAACAATCTGGACAAGTTCTATGCCGAGGTGAAACAGCACCTGGCCAATATGGAGGCGGATGGCGCGGAAGCCACCATTGTCTACCTTCACTGGGGCATTGAATACCAGATGCAGGAAAATTCCACCCAGCGGACCATTGCTCAGAAGCTGTGCGACCTGGGCGTGGATGTGATCGTAGGCGGTCATCCCCATGTGGTAGAGCCGGTGGATCTTCTGGAAAGCACCGTAGATCCCGACCACAAGACTGTAATCATCTACTCTCTGGGCAACGCCGTCTCTAACCAGCGCACCGGAATCAGCACCCTGTTCCCCACCGGCTACACCGAGGACGGGGCCCTGTTCACCGTCACCTTTGAAAAGTATTCCGACGGCTCTGTGTATCTCGCCGGTACGGATGTACTGCCCACTTGGGTGAACATGAGTACCGTCAACGGCACCAAGGAATATAACATTCTGCCCCTGGACATTGACCGGGAGGAAGAGTGGCAGACCCTGTACAACCTGACCGATGCCCTGCTGAACAGCGCCAAGAAGTCCTATGAGCGCACCATGGGCATCGTGGGGGATGGCCTGACAGAGTGCCAGAGCTATCTGGAGCAGGCCAAGGCAGACCGGGAGGCCTACTACTATGATCTGGCTTATTACCCCGAGAAGTATGCTGCGCCGGAGACGGAGGCAGTCACAGAACCGATCGCGGCGGAAACTATGGACGCCGCCGCGTAAACAGAATTCAAACGGGAGACGCAGTTTAGGCGCCTCCCGTTGATTTTTTGGAATCAAGCACAAGAAACATTCAAAATGGTAACTATTCCGTTGCCCCTATATAACCTGCTGCAAATGATCGCTTTCCGCACCAGTTCATATCGTCCCCGTTGTAGGGTGGGGTCATTGACCAGCACGTGTGTAAAGCGATGATACCTACAGAATTTCCTATTTCAGCAGCCACGGATAGTCCTGCCTGCAATCCACGATCCAGTCCACATATACCGTGTCATCCTTGATTTGGTACAGTACAAGATACCAATTCTCTACATACAGCTTGTGATACTTGTTTACGGGAATGTAATTCTCATTAAAGAAAGGATAACGCTGGGGCATTTCCTGCAGGGAGCGGATTTCCTCCAGAAATCGATGTTTCAGTTTGACTGCCGCCGGTCTGCTGACCTGGGCCAGAAAGCGCAGGTGCAACGCTAAGCTTTCTCTGGCTCTGTCAGAGATGATCACTTTGTATCTCATTGGTTATTCCTCTTCCAGAATGCTATCCAAAAAACGATCCAGCTCGTCGATGGTGCAGCCCCGGCGGCCCATGGCCCGATCCTCTTCCACAGCAAGGAGGTTCTCCCGGAGCTTCAGCATCTTCTCCCGGCGGGTAAAGCTCTCAATGTCCATAATGACCAAGTCTCCTTCTCCGTTTTTGGTGAGATATACAGGCTCGTGGGTTCTGCGGCACAGATCGGCGATTTCATTGTAATTCTGACGAATGGCAGCAGAAGGTCGAATATTCACAATGGTTCCTCCTTGTAGTCAAATTTTAATATTATTATATCGGAATTCAGCTACTGCGTCAATACAAGAATGGGTGGATTTCTCCACCCATTTACCCCGCCGCGTCCAGCATATTTTCGATGAAAATTCCGTAGCCTGTTGTTGGATCATTTACCAAAACATGGGTCACAGCCCCTATGAGCTTCCCGTCCTGAATAATCGGACTCCCGCTCATGCCCTGCACGATGCCGCCAGTTGCAGAAAGAAGCGCGGGATCAACCACTTTGATCAGAAAATTGCGGCCATCTGCCCGGTCTTCCGGATAGATTTTCAGAATTTCCACAGAATAGTCCTGAGCCGCATCACCGCTTACGGTGGAGCGGATGGCGGCGGCACCGGTGTGGATTTCTTCGTAGGACGCAACTGGGATAGCCTCACCCTTCCAGCCCTGATTGGTGATGCCGAAAACCCCTTGCGGTGTGTTGCGCAGAAGCGTTCCAAAAGTATTGGCAGCGTCGGCTGTACCCTTCAGCTGCCCCGGCTCGCCGCTTTTCCCTCTTTTTACGGACAGAATTCGGGCTTCGTAGGCATTGCCCTGGGTCATTTGCAGAAGATTTCCTCTGGGATCGCTGACGCCATGGCCCAATGTGCCGAAAACACCTGTCTCAGGATTGTAAAAGGTAACGGTGCCGATGCCTGCGATGCCCTGGCGCAGGTAGACGCCCAGCCGGGGACCGTCGCTGGTCTGTTCTGGGGTGATGTGCAGCGTATTCAGTTTTCCACCCCGACGCACCGTCAGCTCTGCCTCGCCGCCGCTGCCCAGGGCGGTGCGGACATCCTCGGCACAGTCGATGACGGTACCGTTGACAGTTACAATTTCATCCCCGATTTTCAGTCCCGCGTTTTTTGCCTGCTGCCCCAGCGCATCGTCATAGGCCGCTACCGTGACGGTATCGTCCCGCAATTGCAGGCCGACGATTTTCCCCACAGGGACCAAACCTTCCGCTGCCCTGGCCTGCAGCGGAAGGAATACGAAAAGCACCACTAAAAAAACAAGGGACCTGATGGTTCGCTTCATAATTCAGCCCTCCTTTTTGTCTGCCTTCTTAATATGACCCGGCGGTTGGATTGTAACCGCTGAAAAAGTCGAAAAAAGAGGTACCGATTGGATTTTTGGGGAATTTTTATCTTGAAAGAGGGAAACATATTTTATATGATAGATGCAAATCCGTGCGAACGCGGAAGGAAATACGAAAAACGAAAATAACAAAATGAGGAAAAACATATGTGCAAAGCAGTCAATTATTCTCTGCTCCTTCAGCAGCTCCGGGCGCTGACCGAAGATGTTCCCTATGAGACGGCGAATCTGGCCAATGCATCCGCCCTACTGTGGCAGACGCTCCCGGACATCAACTGGGTAGGCTTTTATACGATGGAAAAAGGGGAATTGGTGCTCGGCCCCTTCCAGGGGAAACCGGCCTGTGTCCGGATTTCCGTGGGCCGGGGCGTCTGCGGCACGGCGGTTGCGGAGGACCGCGTGCAGCTGGTATATAATGTCCACGATTTCCCCGGACATATTGCCTGCGACAGCGCCTCTAATTCCGAGATCGTGCTGCCCATCCACAAAAATGGGGAAATCTGGGGCGTTCTGGATATCGACAGCCCCTTGATTGGACGGTTTACCCAAGAGGACCGGATGGGACTGGAACAGGTGGTTGCTGTCCTAGAGGGGATTTTGTGATGGAATACCGGAAGCTGAATGCGGATACAGTAGATGGATACCTTACGTATCTGGAAAAAGCCATTGCTGAAGATCCTGAGAGAATGTGGGTGGAGGCCGTGGATGTGGATGGAATCCGCCAGCGTGTAAGTGACCCGTTTTACCAAGCAACTACCTCTATTCTGGCGGTAGAGGACGGGCGGGTATTGGGCCGCCTGGAGTACCATTATTACGGCTGCATGCAGGATGGCTACCGCATGGCCTATGTGGACTGGGTGTATGTATTGAGGGAGCATCGGCACAGAGGCATCGCCCAAGGATTGTTCCGGGAATTTGAGAAGTGCTGCTGTGAGAACCGCATTGACCAGTACTTTCTGATTCGGGCGGAGAATCCTGATGCGGACAGGTTTTACGGCGCCTTTCGGGATGCGCAGTTACAGGATTTGCCAATCCTTAGAAAAAACCTGGAGTAAAAAATTGCCAATTCTCCGTGTACTCTATTTGCCTATTGACAAAGTAGGTAGATGGTGCTATATTACCCATGGAATTACTAGGTAAATACCACAGGAGGTTTTTCATACATGCAAGTTTACGCTGACAACGCGGCAACCACCGCCATGAGTCAGGTGGCCATTGATGCCATGCTGCCCTACTTCAACCAGAACTACGGCAATCCTTCCTCTCTGCATTCCGTTGGCCAGCGGGCCAAGGAAGCTCTGGAGGCTGCCCGGGAGACTGTGGCCCAGTGCCTCGGTTGTGAGCCCAGAGAGATTCTCTTTACCTCCGGCGGCAGCGAGGCCGACAACCAGGCCATTATTTCCGCCGCCCGCTATGGTGCCAGAAAAGGCAAGAAGCACATCATCTCCACCGCTTTTGAGCATCACGCGGTGCTGCACACCCTGAACAAGCTGGAGAAGGAGGGCTTCGAGGTCACCTATCTGGATGTTCGGAACAACCATAATGTGACGGCCCAGCAGGTCAAGGACGCCATCCGGCCGGATACCTGTCTGGTGACCACCATGTACGCCAACAACGAGATCGGCTCCATCCTGCCTATTGAGGAAATCGGCGCGGTCTGCAAGGAAGCCGGCGTGCCCTTCCACACCGATGCCGTCCAGGCAGTGGGCCACCTGCACATCAACGTCAAGGAACAGAACATCGATATGCTGAGCCTGTCCAGCCACAAGTTCCACGGCCCCAAGGGCGTGGGTGCGCTGTACGTCCGAAAGGGCTTCCCCCTGGTGAACGTCATCGAGGGCGGCGCCCAGGAGCGGGGCAAGCGGGCCGGCACTGAGAATATTGCCGGAATCTGTGGCATGGCGGCTGCCGTGAAGGATGCCTGCGACCACATGGATGAGAACATGCCGAGAGTCGCCGCCATGCGGGACCGGCTGATTGCGGGCTTGTCCCAGATCCCCCACAGCGCTCTGAACGGCGATCCTGTAAACCGGCTGCCCGGCAATGTCAGTTTCTGTTTTGAGGGCATCGAGGGCGAGAGCCTGCTGCTCCTGCTGGATGCCAATGGTGTCTGCGCTTCCTCCGGTTCTGCCTGCACCTCCGGCAGCTTGGATCCCAGTCATGTGCTGCTGGCCATTGGCCGGGTCCACGACGTGGCCCACGGCTCCCTGCGGCTGTCCCTGAGCGAGTACAATACCGACGAGGAAATCGACCACATTCTGAAGGTGGTGCCGGAGGTGGTCCAGTACCTGCGGAACATGTCCCCTGTCTGGCGGGACCTGCAGACAGGCAAACGGCAGTATATTCTGTAATTTCATAAAGGAGAGTTATCGATATGGCACTGTACAGTGAAAAAGTTATGGACCATTTCATGCACCCGAGGAATGTGGGCGTCATTGAGAATGCCGACGGCGTGGGCGAAGTGGGCAACGCCAAGTGCGGCGATATCATGAAGATCTATCTGAAGATCGAGAATGATATCATCGTGGATGTGAAGTTCGAAACCTTCGGCTGCGGTTCCGCCATTGCGTCCTCCTCCATGGCTACGGAAATGATCAAGGGCAAGAACATCCATGAAGCCATGGCGCTGACAAACAAGGCTGTAGCAGAGGCTCTGGACGGTCTGCCTGCCCACAAGCTGCACTGCTCCGTGCTGGCGGAGGAAGCCATCAAGAACGCCCTGAAGGACTACTACGACCGCAACAATATCCCCTACGACGACAAGACCTTCCCCGACTGTGAGCACTGCGCCCACTGCGAGTAAGACCTATGATCGTATCCACCAAAGGACGGTACGCCCTGCGGGTCATGGTCAGTCTTGCCCAGCGGGACGGTCAGGAGTACATTCCCCTGAAGGAAATCGCGGAGACGGAAGGCATTTCCCAGAAGTATCTGGAATCCATTATGACCACCTTGTCCAAGGCTGGATTTGTGGACGCTGTCCACGGAAAAGGCGGCGGCTACCGCTTGAACCGCAGTCCGGAGGGCTACACCGTGGGCAGCATCCTGAAGCTGACGGAGGGCGGCCTGACCGCTGTCTCCTGCACCAGCCAGGGTGCGGCGGCCTGCTCCCGGACAGAGTGCTGCCAGGCAAAGCCTATGTGGGACCGGCTGGATAAAATGATCGACGATTTCTTCGAGGGCATTACCATTGCGGATCTGCTGAAAGACACAAAATAAAAATATCCGTACAAAACGACGCAAAGAGTCTGGCTTTTTGCGTCGTTTTGTACGGATAATTTATACTGATATCCAATAAAAAGTAGACATTTTCCAAATGGCTACTTTTCATATGGAGATCATTATGAGACGGGTTCCACGATTTTCTGGATAGAAAATCGTGGAAACGATATCGCGGCTTTGCGATGTCCCTGCAATAAAAAGTGTCTACTTTTATTGCAGGTTAGTATTAAATGCCTTCCATTAAAAGAAACATTCAGGTTCTATTCCGCTGTCAGGTTTTATCCGCTTTTTACAAAAGCCTTCCTGCGTTTACCCGATTTTTACAAGCACTTTGGGAAAACACGATTTCTTCTTTTCTCCCACCATGGTATGTTAAATCAGGCAAGAGAAATCTGCCTCAGAGAAAATCAAAATGAATAGGAGAAAAGAAAATGCTTTGTAATTGTAAAAGACTGCTCTGCTGCCTGCTGTGCCTGGTTATGACGCTCAGCATGGCGGCCTGCTCCACCACCGATCCGGCTCCGACCACCGAGGCCGCTATGGCTGCCGAGCCCACTGCCGCTCCCACGGAAGCTGCCGCGGAGCCGGAAGTCAGCGCGCCAAAGTACGTCTTCCTCTTCATCGGTGACGGCATGAGCTATCCTCAGTTCCAGGCTGCAGCCGACTATCTGGGCGCCATCGCTGATGGGGATTACGAGCAAGCGCTGCCCAGCAATTCCTATGATGACCGTCAGGGCGCCGTTCTGGACGGTCCCGAAGCACTGAACTTCATGCGCTTTGAAGCGGCAGGCTCCGCTGTGACCTACGACTCCTGCTCCTTCGCTCCCGACTCCGCCTCCACCGCCACCTCCATCGCCACCGGAAACAAGACCTACTCCGGCATGATCAACGTGGACGAAACCGGCGCTATCCAGTTCGAGACTATCGCCGAAAAGCTCCACAGCCAGAAGGGCTGGAAAGTGGGTATTGTCAGCTCCGTCAACCTGAACCACGCCACTCCCGCCGCGTTCTACGCCCATCAGGCAAGCCGTTCCAGCTACTATAACATCGGCCTGGAAATGATCGACTCCGACTTTGAGTATTTTGCCGGCGGCGGTCTGCTGAAGCCCGACGGCCACGACAAGGAGAACCCCTCCGAGAACCTGTATACACTGGCGGAAGCTGCCGGTTACAAGGTCACCTTCACCCAGGCGGATGCCGAAGCCGTTTCCGCTTCCGACGGGAAAGTCATTCTGATCGACGAGCACCTGGCCGATTCCAGCGCCATGGACTATGAACTGGACCGTCAGGAGGGCGAATGGGCCCTGGCCGACTATGTTGCCAAGGGCGTCGAAGTTCTGGACAATGACGAAGGCTTCTTCCTGATGTGCGAAGGCGGCAAGATTGACTGGGCCTGCCACGCAAATGACGCTGCCTCCACCGTATCCGATGTGCTGGCTCTGGCCGATGCCGTTCAGGTAGCCGTTGACTTCGCGGCTGCCCATCCTGACGAGACGCTGATCCTGGTCACCGGCGACCACGAAACCGGCGGCTTGACCATCGGCTTTGCCGGAACCGACTACGATACCTATCTGGACTCTCTGACCAGCCAGACCATTTCCTACGCCCAGTTCGACGCACAGTATATGGCCTCCTACAAGGAAAACCAGACGCCTTTTGAAGATGCCATGAAGGATGTTGAGGCACTGTTCGGCCTGAAGCTGGAGGGCAGCGAGGACGACCGCCTGGTTCTGACCGGATATGAGCAGGAGCGCCTGCGCACTGCTTACGAACTGGCCATTTCCGATTACTCCACCGCTGACTACACCCAGGAGCAGTATGTGCTCTACGGCGGATACAACCCCTTCTCCGTCACGATCACCCACATTCTGAACAACAAGTCCGGCATCAACTTCGCCAGCTACTCCCACACTGGTCTGCCCGTGGCGGTCTTCGCTGACGGCGTAGGCGCCGCTGAGTTCAATGGCTACTACGATAATACCGAGATCTACAACAAGCTGGCAGCCATGGTAGACGTTCAGTAAGACAGAAAAGATCCATCAGACAGGGGGCGGATTTCCGTCCCCTGTGCCACAATTTTATAGAAATGATGAAAAAACAACTTTCTGTCCATTTTAACCGTCAGACTGCCCTGCCCGTCATCCTGGCGCTGATACTGATGATCGTGCTGCTGATTATACCCACGGGCTACGAGAATGCGCTGTCCTACCAGAATGCGGATCGAGTCAGGGCGCTGGTACTGTCCACAGATGAAAGCACTGTCATTGACACCGGCCTTGTGCGCAGTGGCGAACAGATTTGCCAGGTTCGCATTCTGGGCGGCCAGTTCAAGGGCCGTGAAACAGCCGCGGTCAACCGTCTCAACGGCTCTCAGGCCGAAGACAAGCTATTTTCTCCGGGCGATTATGCGTTTGCGGTGGTCAGTCACTCTGCCGGTGAAATCACTACCGTTTCCATGGCTGACCACTATCGCCTGGGTAAAGAAGTCTGGCTGGCGGGCTCTTTTTTGCTACTGCTGCTCCTGTTTGCGGGCGGTACAGGCTTGCGGGCGGTGCTGTCCTTTATCGACACCGTCCTTCTGATGTGGAAGATCCTGATCCCATGTTTACTCAAGGGCTACAACCCCATCTGGGTGGCTCTGGCGCTGGTATTTGTACTGACGGAGCTGGTGCTGAGCCTGATCTACGGTTTTGACCGGCGGTGTCTCGCGGCCGTATCCGGTGCAGCCTTGGCCATCGGTGTCACCGCCGTGCTGGGTTATGTCTCCACTGATCTGTTTCAGATTCACGGCGCGGTCATGGAATACAGTGAAAGCCTGCTGTATTCCGGCTATCAGTACCTGAACTTGAACCAGATCTTCGTCGCTTCCATTTTCTTGGGTTCCTCCGGCGCCGTGATGGATCTGGCGGTGGATATCTGCTCAGCCGTTAATGAAGTGGTGCTGAAAAAACCTGACATCTCCGCGAAGGAGGCTATTGCCTCCGGTTTCGCCGTAGGCCGTGCCGCCTGCGGCTCCACCACCACCACGCTGCTGCTGGCCTATTCCGGCAGCTACATCGCGCTTTTGATGGTTTTCATGGCTCAGGGCACCCCAGTAGAAATGCTGCTCAACTACAAATATGTGGCTGCGGAGATCATTCACACCCTGGCTGGCTCCTTCGGCTTGGTCACGGTTGCCCCGCTTACTGCCATTACCAGCGGTCTGCTGCTGACCCGCCGAAACCATGTGTCCCCATCGGAAGAGCCCGAAGCCCCAGTGTAAAATCCCGCCGCTTCATGCCGTTTCTTTTGCGAAGCCCCATGCCCAAAATAAAAAAGGTGCTGTCTCCATTCCTTTTGAGACAGCACCTTTTTGGCGGGCCTTCACATATTGAAAATACTTCCCAATACCACGCCGTTGTCCTTCTTTTCCTCGGGTTTTACCGCGTCATAGGCCAGGGCGTAGGTCACGCTCACCCGGTTGCACAGGAAGTAGTAAATTGCAAGCTGCAGCGCCAGGGACAGAAGGAAGAACAGGAAGTAGCTCACCGTGTCCGACCAGGGGAAGGTGACGCCCAGACTTGGCAGAATCATGTCGCCGTAGCACACCACCGTGGTACCGAGGACGGAGGCATAATACCGCCACAGGCTCAAATCCAGGCGGAATAGGTTCATGCGGTTGCTCCGCATCATCTTCCGGCTCTCCCGCAGGGCGCCCAGAGCGCCGATGGCGGGACGGTCAATCAAAACGTAGTCCGCCATCCGGTACTGATAGGAGATGGGCGCGATGACCATGCAATAGACTAGGCAGAAAATCACCAGCATCGGCGTCATGGCGGACAGAAGCTGATAGTAGGTGGCATCATCCAGGACGATGCCGGAATTCAGAATGGAAGTCTCACTGACCAGGGGAGTCAGAATCTCCATGGCGCTGTCGGACAGAGGCGTCAGCAGGTAGAGAATGGTAGCGGCGTAGACGGAGCCAAGAGCGATGCCGAAGTAGATCAATCCTTTCAGGATCGACAGGCGAAGCAGGGGCCAGAACCGGTCAAACCCCAGCCGAAGGGTTCTGGGGGAAGCGTACTGTCCCCGGGCGATCCGCAGCATGGCAGCGGTAAAACCCAGACCCAGACACATGACTACTACGGATTTCAGAATGGGAAGCACGGTCTGCATGGCGGAAAGAAAGGAGCGGGTACCCATGTTGCCCAGACCGCCGGTCTGTGAGATCTGCAGTCCCAGCAGGTAGTTGACCAAGGTGACCAGCAGGGATGCTCCCAGCACCAGGCCGGCATAGATCAGGACGATTCGTTTCTCCTGCTGGGCCTGCTCCAACCGGTGGACGGCAAAGGCTTTCAGTTCTTTTCGATTGCGGATATCCATATCTTATCTCCAATAAAAGTAAAGCATTACTATTGTTATATACCAATCTGCCGGAAATAGCAAATGAATTTTTTGTGATGTTTTGTGCCGATATTTTTTGATGCGTGATGTAAAATGTACAACTTCATTTTACAGAGAACCAGGAACGGTTTGCTTCAGTCGGTAATTACAGAATTTCTGGCTGCAGCGGATTCCGAGAGAGAAAATCGCATAATTCCCTTTTTCCTGTAAACAATACCATTGGAAACTTGGCACAAGGAGAGGAAAAGAAATGAAAGCAACAGGAATTGTCCGCCGGGTGGATGATCTGGGCCGAATTGTCATACCAAAGGAAATCCGCCGTACCCTACGAATCCGGGAGGGTGACCCCTTGTTAACATCATTGACAGTAAGAGAAAGGTTTGCCTGCGCGGTTGGAAATCTGGAAAGCAGAACTTTTTCGTAGATAAACAATGGAGCTTACATTGTGTTCCGAAGAAAACCGAACATTTTAAGAAGGGTGTCGCGAAACGCGACACCCTTCTATCATCACCGTCGCTATTCTATATATGAATTCAAACTATTTTACTATTGCTACTTGTAAAATCCAGCAAAATGATTATAATAATTGTTAGATTAGATTTATGATTTGAATAAGTTGGGGGGCTTGCCTATGTTTACGGAAAACAAGACGACTGAATTCAAAAGGGAATATGTTGATGATATCAAAAACACCGTCGTCGCCTTCGCCAATTGCGATGGGGGAACGCTCTACATTGGAGTGAACGATGATGGAAGTGTATGCGGTATTCAGAATATTGACGATACTATGCTGCGTGTTACAAATGCGATTCGAGATGCCATACGCCCGGATATCACAATGTTTGTGGAGTGCCGGAATGAGGTGATGGATGGGAAACCCGTTATTTCTGTTGTGGTTCACAGAGGAACAGCACGACCCTACTATTTGCACGGAAAAGGTATCCGGCCCGAGGGCGTTTATGTCCGTCAGGGCGCATCCACGGTTCCTGCAACGGATGCAGCGATTCTGACCATGATAAAAGAAACCAGCGGCGATAGCTATGAATCGGCCCGCTCACTGAATCAGAACTTAACATTTGATGAGGCGACCGTTTTTTTCAAAAGGCGGGAGGTTGCATTTGGCAAATCACAAATGCGAACACTTCATCTGATTGGTGATGATGACAACTACACCAACCTGGCATTTCTACTATCTGACCAGTGTTCGCATACGATCAAACTGGCAGTATTTGAGGGTAGTAAAAAATCCATATTTAAAGATCGCTGTGAGTTGTCCGGCTCTATTCTCGGACAATTGAATGAAGCCTTTGCATATATCGATCGCTATAACCGCACCCGGGCAGAATTTTCGGGCCTTGATCGCATAGATATACGTGATTATCCGCCGGAAGCTGTTCGCGAAGCTTTGCTGAACGCGATCGTACACCGGGATTATTCCTTCAGCGGTTCCACGCTAATCAGCATCTTTGAAGATCGAATTGAGTTTGTCACAATTGGCGGACTGGTTAAGGGTATTACGCTGGAGGATGTGAAATTAGGTGTTTCTGTCCTGCGGAATCAGAATTTAGCAAATGTTTTCTATCGTCTGCGCTTAATCGAGGCTTATGGAACCGGTATCCTGAAGATCAACGAATCGTATGACGATTATGATACAAAACCGGTGATCGAAACAACAGGCAACGCTTTTAAAATCACTCTGCCAAACAGTAATTTCCACTTGGAGCATCAGGCACCACAGAGGGCCAAAAGGAACAGCGGAGCAACCAGCGCCGACAAGAAAGAGAGCCGAATCCATGCAATCCTGGCACTATGTCGCTCCAATGGATCGTTTGTCCGCACAGATGTAGAAGCCTCTCTGGGCATTTCTCAATCCACTGCGATCTTGCTTTTGCGCGAACTGGTGGATGACGGTGTGTTGGTTAAAAAAGGAAAAGGAAAGAACCTGCGCTATTTTGAAAACAAGTAGTTCCACCACGCATATATACAGAAACTGAAACCCATCACAGAGAAAACTCGGATAGAGACGGAGGCAATGATATGCCTACTTTAAGCGAAATATTTGATAAACGAAGGATTCTCCTTTACCAAAACGAGAGTCTGGATCTGGATCACTACTACCAGGAACCCTACCAGGACGAAAATGACGAAATAAAAGAAATGGGTAAGCCCTTTGAAACAGATGAGTCCAAGAAGATCCGGACTCTGGATCTGGCGAACGAAGATCGGACTTACTCTGGATTCAGTTATTTTATGGACGGCTCCCGTCGAACCTACAAAATTGGCGATATGGTCCTGGAGGGAAAGAAGATTTATCCGGTGGTTGTTGCACAGGTACGAGCGGGATGCACCGAAAGAGATCGCGAAAAGAAGCTGCATACGCACGAATCTGTGCAGAGAAAGAATCGTACACTGTGCCAAATATGTTTTACAAGATCAATAAACAGTTGAATGGAAGCGGGGTGATGGTATGCCCAGAGAGGTTGTATTCTACAAGGCAGTTGATCAGTCAGTATTGACAGAACGTTTTTCCATTCCACTTTTGTATCAAGAACAACTGATTGCAGGGCTTGGGTTTACCCTTGCCCGGGGGCAGAAACAGCCAATTCACATTTGGGTTGACGGGGTACAATACCCAGCAGTTTTGACGAACATTCAGTTTGACGAACAAAAGTATCCCAATCACAAAGACTTAATTCAGATTCGGTATGGTAGAAGAAGCCCAATAGTAGCAAAATTCCGGGAGAAATTCTCCTATACCGATTCTTTGATTGCAGAACAGAAAATAGCCACCGGTAATGGGAGAATTACCAATCTAGCAGAAGACAAGAAGGAATTTCTTGCAATATATTCCACTGCAATGTCTGGCGAACTTCTCGTAGAGTGTATTCCTAATACGGAGTTCCGGGAGGAATCGACAGGGCTTGTTATGCTTGGAGAAAAAGCAGCTGAGGGTATACTGGATGGCACCGATGATTCAGCAAGTATCCATCTTCAAACCAAAATATGTAAAGTCAGACATTTGGCAAAGACAATTAGCCAAGATCTCAAAATTGCCTATGGCTATCGATGCCAGATTTGTGGGCAGTATATCGGTGAACCTTACGGTTCAAATCTAATACATGCACATCACATTGATTACTTTGTCAAAAGCATGAATAACAACGCTAGTAATATCATGATTCTCTGCCCTAACCACCACGGAATTATTCACGACCGAAACCCAATATTTGATTTCTCAACTAGAACCTTCCATTACCCTAATGGCTATGTTGAGGGGTTGAAGCTAAACATTCATCTAAAGTAGACTACATACATGCTGTAAATTGTACTCTTCTCTGGTTCATGTAGATGGCATCATGGCCTCCCTCATGCCAGACAAACTCGCAGAAGCAACCGGCATTGATCGTTCTCATGTGCTGACTGGCCTGTTCACAGATACTTCTGTGGTCGGTGATGATAACGATATCAATGTCGATGAATTGCCGCTGGACTACGACATTTTGGAGCAAGTTGATTACAAGTACCCCGCTGGTGACAACTACTTTGCTTACACCACCAGGGGCTGCCCCAACCATTGCTCTTTTTGCGCAGTACCAATTCTGGAGCCAAACTTCCATGTGACCAACAATATTATTGACCAAATCAGAACCATCGATGAGAAATACGGGCCCAAACAGCACCTCCTGCTTCTGGATAATAATGTTCTGAATACACCAGACTTAAAAAGCCTAGTGGACGATCTTTGCGCAGCAGGATTTGGGCGGGGTGCGAAATACACTGACCCCGGTGCCTACAACATCGTTATGATGCGTTACAAAAAGGGGGACCGTGCGGAGTTCCTGGACAAGAAAATGGCTGCATATCTGGAAGGATTTAAGAAACGAATCAAATCTGCTGAAATGCTGGAAACATTCCTCCAGATTGTTATTGGTGCAGAAGATGCTGAGGACTATGCACAATACATGCTGGATCATGAGGAAGAACTGTCTCCCATTATTGAGAAGTACCGCAGCAAGGCGAAGAAAGCTCGGTATTTGGACTTCAACCAAGGCGTTGATGGCCGAAAAATCAATGACGAGAATATGGAACAGCTGGCCCGGCTTGCAATCCATCCGTTACGCATTGCATTTGATGACATCCATCTGAAAGATGTATATTGTAAAGCTGTTCGTACCGCACACCGTCATGGCATTAGAGAGATTTCAAACTATATTCTATTCAATTACAAGGACAAGCCGGAAGATCTCTATGAGCGTCTGCGAGTGAATATTGAGTTGAATGAGGAACTTGGCATCCAGATTTTCTCATTCCCGATGAAGTATTCTCCCATAAGTGAAACTGACCGCACATATATCGGCGCGAATTGGTGCAAGAAATCTGTTTGTGCGATTTCTGCAATTTTACAGGTGACGAAAGGCGTTGTAGCTGCAGGCTCGAGTTTCTTCTATAAGGCATTTGGTAACAATCTGGAAGAATTTAATGAGATCCTGGCTATGCCACGGGAATTGATTATGTTCCGGTCTCATTTCGAAGGAGATGGCACAACGGCGAAGTGGCAGGCTCTTTATCGAAAGCTGAATGATGAGCAAAAGGATCGCTTGATGGAAATTGTGTCTCACAACATGTCAGAGCTGCGAAATATCCCGTGGCCAGACGATTTGCGAGAGATTCTTGAATTCTATCTGATTAAATATTCCGGTAAGACCGAGCATACAGAAGAGCAGTATGTTCAGATGTCGCTGATGGATGACAGCGATATCGTTACCGAGGATACTATGCTCGATTAAAAGTATCAGGGTGCTGCGGGATGCGGCGCCCTGATACTGTTTTATCCCATTGTACTGTACCATTATCTACTATCGATGGGATATTTTTCGCAATGAAAAGCATTTGAAAAATGCGCAGCCAGCACGCAATGCTGATCTTGGGGATTGGGGGTTTTCCCCAACAAGCAAAATGAGGCTGGGTAGCACCCAGACACTGCTTGCCACTATGAAATCAAAAATTTTTCAAAAGCTGTTGTCGCAATCTGTCATGATTTGAACATGGTTATTTGAAATACAAATGTTATAATTCTATCATCTCAAAAAAACTGCACAGGAGGGGTCATATGCGTACAGAAGTTGAAAGCGGTACTCCACTACCGGAGAAGGGCATTCTGTTCCTCGGCGGTTATCCGAATATGGCAAAGAAGCTCCGGCAGCATTTTCCAAAGTGGACTTTTGTTTCGGACGATCAGCTCAAGAAATGCTCCTGTGCGAATCCGGCTGCGGTATTCTACTGGACAGGCCATTGCTCCCACAAAATGATGCGCTATGTTTACAGCAAGCTTCCGGCAGATGCCAGCATCCTCTATGTGACGGCAACAAATCTGCCCATGCTGATTGCGCAGATGCAGCAAGTCTATCAGGAACAATTTGTACAGTAATCGTCGGAGGGCACTATGAAAAAGAAAGGATACAGCGAGAGAGGTTTGTTTGGGCAGATCAATCACTATGATGCCCATGGAAAAAAGATAGGCGAAAGCCGACCCGGTTTCTTAGGCGGTATGAACCACTATGACAGCAAAGGAAGAAAAACAGGATATAGCGGTGTTCCATTCATCTATTGGGGGAGCCTGAAGGACTACATTTTCAAGGATAACTAACTCACACCGACGGCGTTTACTATTTATACCTATACAATCCGCTTCGATTTCGCAAGTACATTACCTGCCTCAAACCGCATTGCGCTCCGTCCAAATAGTGGTGGAACCGGCTGGGGTTGAACCAGCGACGCATAGATTTTCGGTCTATCGCTCTACCAACTGAGCTACGGTTCCGTATTGGCTGGGGCGGTTGGATTTGAACCAACGAATGGCGGTGTCAGAGACCGCTGCCTTACCACTTGGCTACGCCCCAATATGGGTGGTGATGCTTACGGGAGTTGAACCCGTATTTCCAGCTTGAGAGGCTGGCGTCCTATCCATTAGACGAAGGCACCATGGTTGACATTTGGTTTTTCTGAATTATAATATTGGTAATCTCTGGTCTGTTATAGCATGACGGAGCTAGAGAACGGTAGCCTGAACTCTAACATCTGTAACAGAGTGAAAAGCAAGCGAAAGATACCGGTCATGAAATGGAGCTTGCCAGACGGAGAGGGTTTATCTATTCCCAACCCAGCCTAAAAAAGCTGGGTTGTTTTTGGCGATCCGTGCCGGACTTGAACCGCGCATTACAGCCTTGAAAGGGCTGTGTCCTGACCATTTAGACGAACGGACCAGATTTGCAGGGAGTTTCCTCCCTGCGTCAGGTATGCTTTGTGACAAGAATATCATCAATGCGCACGCCGAAGAGTGCTGCAAGAACAACCAGATTATCAATAGTCGGGAGCGTGGCTCCATTCTGCCATTTGTAAATTGCCTGCGGGGAATTGAAACCAAAGACCATTTGCAGATCATGAACGGATAGCTCGGCAGACTTCCGTAGATTTATGATATTGGCACCGGTCAGTGCCAGATCAACTGTTGGAATGTTCATCTCAAACACCTCCTGTTCTGAATGATTTGACCTGGTTGGTACACAAAAAGCCGCTTGTCTCACTCAAGACAAGCGGCTTTCTATCATTCAGACAGGACGATGCCCAGATTGGCTCTAGGAGATCATGCTAGTCCGATACTTCTGCTTATCCTGAAAATGAGCGTGCTTCGCAAAGCTATATTCCTCAAAATGGAAAATAGCCTCTCGTTCGCCCATATAACAGATAGCAGATGTAATGACCTTCATGATGCGTGTTCCTTTCTGTAAAAGTGTTGTTCTTGGTTTCTGTAATCAGTATAGCACAAGTTTTTGACTTTGTCATTCAACTTGTGGTTAAAAGTTATTCAGCTGCCTTAAAGTTATATGCAGGAGTGATTCGTTCCACAATGTCAACGGTAGGTCCAATGTAAGAAATGATCTCATCGATGCCCTTGTAGGCCATGGGAGCTTCGTCCAGAGTGGTACAATCCACGCAGGTGGTGTAGATACCCTCCATCTCCTTGCGGTACTCGTCCAGGCTCAGATGCTTAATGGCATCCTTCCGGCTCATCAGACGGCCTGCGCCGTGAGGGGCAGAACAGTTCCAATCGGGGTTGCCCTTTCCAACACAGATCAGGCTTCCGTCGCGCATGTTGATGGGGATCAGCAGCTTCTGACCTTCGTATGCCGCTACGGCACCCTTGCGCAGGATCATATTATCTGTGTCGATGTAGTTGTGGATGGTAGTGAATTGCTCCACTTGCGTCACCCCCATTCCGGTGAGAATCACATCCATCATGGCCTTCCGGTTGAGCGCGGCAAAGTGCTGGATGATTTTCATATCATGGATGTAGTCATCAAACAGCCGCCCCTCCACATACGCCAGATCCTTTGGCAGAGAAATCTCATGCTCCTGCCGCAGGCGGTTGATGGTTGGCTGGATCTCCCGAAGATGCCCCTGTGCCTTCAGCTTTGCGACAACAGCATCTACCTGATAGCGGGCGCCGCCCCAAAAGGCCTTCCGGCCTTCATCCTGGTAGTATTTTGCCACCTCATTGCCGATGTGACGGGAACCAGAGTGAACCACGATAAACAGGTCACCATTCTCACCCCGGTCGACTTCGATGAAGTGGTTGCCACCACCCAGGGTGCCGATGCTTTTTTGCGCACGGTCTAAATTCACATAGGGGCTGCATCGAAGCTGGGTCAGATCAATTTGCTCATTCAGCCCATGAGGTTTGGTACGCACATCACGCCCATAGGGAATCTGGGAGCGAATCAATGCGTCCAGCCTATCAAAGCCGATTTCCTTTTCGGCAATCCGGACAGTTTCCATGCCGCAGCCAATGTCCACGCCAACCATACCTGGTACAATCTTGTCCGTAATGGTCATGGTGGTACCGATGGTGCAGCCCATTCCTGCATGGACATCGGGCATAATGCGGATCTTGCAATCCGCGAATTCCTTCCGGTCACAGACTGCCTTGATCTGCTTGGCAGCGGTTTCTTCCAACGTTCCGGTGTAACAGACGGCGGTATTGAATTGTCCAACAACTTCTATCATCAGCGTTACTCCTTCCTCAGACACTATTGGAAAAGGGGCGGAAAATACATTCTTGCATTCTTCCCGCCCCAATGCTTTATGCCGCGATTTTTGCGTACCGTTCCGCGCCGAGGATATTCAACATATAGACCAGAGGGGAAAGAATACCGCTCTTAAGCATATTGAAGATTCTGGGACTGCAACCACTAACCAACGCGACACCCTGCTCATTCTGGGTAACGGGCTGCTGAGCATTGCGGCTCTGGACATTCCAGAATACTACCCGAGGCAGTTGATATCCGTGTGATGCAAACTTTGCCTTCGCGTTTTCAAAGTTTGTAGCCCCGGTGTTTTGGACACAGTGGTTGAATTCCATATCCGAAATGATGTACAGCGTTGCAGGCAGTTCTTCCTGCGGCACATGGTTCTGCGCGGCGGCGTTCAGAATCAAATCGAATACCGCCTCAAGGTTGGTATCCGCGATTTCATTGAAGGATGCCACATACCGCAGCCGGTCGGCAAAGGTTTCGCCTTTGATTTCGATGAGCTGGGGCTTGCTTGAAAACTCGATGAAGTGATTTTTGAACGCACCGGTGTTATGCTCGGCAAAATAGAGACCCAGTGAGAGTGCAATAGCGGCAGGAAGAGGCTTGCCGCCACAATACATGGAGCCGGAGGTGTCAATAATGGCCAGAGCATTTTCTGCATTTGTAAAAGCAGGCAGGCAGCCCCATGTCGCGTTTAGCGCGGATTTCTCCGCTTCGGAGATATCCCGCATAAAGCTGTGGCTGCTCCAGCTGAAATGCAGATAAGGCTCAATCAGCTCATAGGGCATGAGCGTATCGGCGTGCATTTTGGTTTCGCCGCCGGAGACCTTCTTCAGAAATTCACCGTAGCGCTCGCCATCGTTGCGGTAAAACGCCTTGCGATACTTGAACATGGCTTTGGAGGGCTGCTTGGCGTAGTCAAAGGTATAGTCCTTTTCCCGGAGATTATTCTCAAGGATGCGGATGCGTCCGCGGAGTTTTACCAGTGCTTTGCGGTACGCAGCGTCGGTCATGCCAAGGAATCTCGCGATCCGTTTCGCATAAGCGACAGTCTGGATGTTGGATGCGTTGACAGAAGGCAGCCACTTTGCAAGCAGACTGACATCATCGCCCATATCCATGGCGTTCAGGTCGGCTTCCAGCTGCTTCTGGATCAGCAGCAGGGCATCTTTTTCACAGGGCGTACCCATGAGGATCAGCAGATCATCCCAACGGCCATACTCTGCGATATAGGAAATATTCTTCTTCACGGAAGCGGCAGCATTCTGCGCCAGCCACTTCAGGCACACACGGAATACCTTTCGTTCCCCCAGACCGCCCCGGACATCCCGGGCGAAGAAAAGCAGTTTCATTGCCAGGTCGGGATTTTCCGTAAAGGCACGAACGAAGCGATTCAGAATCTCCTGATCTTCTGCACTTCTCAGTGCGCCGATGGTTGCGAATAGATCCAGGCAATCCGAATAAGTCGTCTGCAAAGTTGCGGCGCCATTTTCCGTATAGGTGCGGTTCGCCTCTTTTTTGATAGATTCCAACATGAAAATCCCTCCTTAGGATTGAAATAGTCAAAACAAGGCACAGCCCCAAAGGGGAAGCATACCGTGCGTGACGCACAGGATAATCATCTTATCGATGTTTGCAGTATACATTGCTGCCTGTGCCTTTCCTACAAGATGCTTGCGTGCACGCGCGTCACAAGACCGGGGCCCTCAAGGAGCGATATCCCTCCCCGTGCAGGGGGAACCGGAGCCAAGACATTGCTGGAAGCATCTTTCCGGACGAACAAGGCACGGCCCCGGGGGGCGGCATGAATTTCAGCTCCATGGGAGTCGTGGTCAGAACTTACCTGACAAGCTGCAAAATGCTGTTCGTGCCTTTTTCAAGATGCGGTTTTGCTGCCGCCGGTTTTCACCGGCATCCTCATGGCTGCTGTCCGCATCTTTCATAAAACAAGGCGCCTTATTTTTCCAGATAAGGTTCAGGTGTTATCCCTAGCCTATTCTTCAAAAGAGTTGCTGCAAGCGCCTTTTGGCAAGATGCCTGACTGCACGATCAGTCCCATCGCCCCGGCTCACGGTGAACAGAATACCTATTGTGCAGTAGGTGAGGCTAAGCGGTATTGCTGTAGGCATCTTTGCTGATGAATCTGACCCAAAGCACCGACCAAATGGCCTCCTATGTAATCAATACTTTTGTAAAATAGAGAAACATTGCTGTATGTGCTTTTCACTTTTTGCCGTGTCTGCTTTCTCCAAGTCTCAGGTTCTGTTGGTATCACACCATACAGACAGAACAAATTCCGGATACCGGTCAGTGTACCTAAGCAGCCGATCGACTATAAGCGCGGTCATTTGTAAAAACAAGGCACCATCTGCGATGGGATTCGAACCCATGACGCCGGGCTATAAACCCGCCGATAACCAATCTATCTGCATTCGTTGCTGTCGGTGCCTTTATGGATCTGGCTTCCTTCCGCGGCGGCGGACAGCACATTGCCGGACGCACATCCGAGTTACGAAGTCTCACCAGAGACAAGGCACCTTTTTCGGTGGGAATCGAACCCACGACACGAGGATTTTTAGTCCTCTGCTATACCACTTAGCTACTGTATGGGTTGCTGTTGGTGCCTTTGTGACCATATCTTACCATTTAGACGGAGAATAATCGTGGAAAAAAAGTTGCGAACCCAGAAATTTAGTCCTGAGTTCGCATTCTTTTTTGCTTTTCCAGCCTTTCACAAAGCTTTTTTACGAAATCGTCCGGGAAAACGACCTTCAAAACAGGGCCAAAGGAGAGAACACGAATCAGAAGCTCCGTTTCATCCTCCTGCTCGTAATACAGCGTGATTTTATAGCGATTGCCGTCAATGCGCTGGGTTTCCTTGTCCAGATGGGAGAAGTGGAGCATGACCCGCTCCAGCGCGTTCCGGTCATCCGTCAGTTCCAAAACCAGAATCCGCTTCTTCATGGGTTTGGGGCGGTAATCCTCGTCTGCATATGGCTCCAGCAGGAAGCACGCTTTCACCCGGCCCAGGTTGATGGAAAGAGTGCTGCGGCTGTTTGCGGAGATCAGCCGGAACTTATCGTCCTTGGCGGAGTATTCCAGCTTGTAGGGAATGCATTTCCAACAATGTGTTGTGCCCTTGTTTCCAGTGAATTGGAGGCGCAGCCAACGCTTGTGGTGGATAGCCGACAGGATGCAGCGGAAATGCCTGATGTATTCGGGGTCCTCAAAGGGATCGCCGTCATTGTACCGGTCGAAATATACAAAGGTATCCGGCGGATACAGCGGTTCCACATCCTCCAGCCCTTCCATGGGAGGGTCAAAGAGTCTGATCCGGGGATCGTTCAGCAAAGCTTTCAACCATCGCTTTTGCAGCGTGGTCAGCGGCATGGTCGGCTTGTGCTCCAGAGGTGTGGTGCAGTCTTTGGTAATCAAGGGCCAGGTTTGGTTTTTCAGCGCCTCCGGAATAGTGAGGACGCTTTCTTCAAAGCCCTTCTGGCGCACAATGCGGAACATGGTTTCCTGTGTGAGGTCACCCTCCACAGCCTTGCTCAGCAGCTCCGCCAGAACATTATAGTAGGTTCCGTATACTTCCGAAAAAAGCATTACTCTTCACCTCCGTACAGCGTATACATCTGCGCAAGGTCGTCATAGAACTTTTTTACAACATGTTCATCGGAACACTCCAGCTTTTCAATCCTGCCGATGAAGGTTCGCAGCCAGGGAAGCGTTTCCGAAGCGTCATATACATCCACAATGTATCGGACAGTGTTCTGATCGATGATTTCCACCCTTCCGTTTCGCTTCTCTCGTTCCAAACGCTGGGGGATATGTTGTTCATTGTCGTCAAAATGGAGCGTCATTTCCAGGTGATCCACATTATACTCAATCCCTGTGGAGGTTCCCCACAGATGGGTCAAAAATTTCCGGTAGAATCCCTCATATTTGGCGTAATTTCGCTCATCAGCCCCAGACTCTACCTTTTGGATATAATCCAGACGGAAGAACATCATTTTACGGAAGCGGTAGTGGTAGCACAGCAAATACTGTCTGCCGCCCTGGGAGCTGATGAAGATTTTCAGAGGGCAGACTGTGTGGACAACTGGGCTCCCGGTTTTGCGCTGATTGATATGGGTTATCTGAACAGCCTTTTTCTCTCCGATGGCAGTCAGCAGCTGAAGCAAAATCTGGCTGTCCAACGCGTGCAGCATATAATGATGCTTATGCTGGTAGTAATCAGGTTGGGTTTTCAGTTTGTCCAGCAGTGTGGAGCCAACAACCCCCAAAGGATTTTCCTCGGAGAAAAACGCGATGGTATCCGCCCACGCCTGCAGGTCAATGGAATCCGCAGCGCGGCTGTAGTACAGCTCCCGACCTCTTTTTTCGGCTCTCAAAATACCGAGGGAAACATATTCCTTCAGCTTCTTGCGAATTGTTGAGATGTCTGGCTGCCAGTCACTTTCAAAATGGCACAGATATTTTCCGCAGAATAGGTTCAGTATCTCCTGCGCCGTATAATCTTCGCCATTGTGCAGCAAATCCAGGATATAGAAGTGGAAGGTCACATCCCCGGCGGTGAAGCTCTTGGCCTTGAAGGCGTTGTACAGCGGATTGGCGGGAATGGATCGGCTGTCCACGGACAGGAATACATTTTTTCCATCCGGGGACTGGCGGAACCGCATGAAATCCCCCAACCAGCTTTCCACCCGGCGGCGCTCATTGTCATAGCTGCGGGCGCTCTTTTTGTCGTATTCCGTCCGGCATTTGAAACCGTATACATAGAACTGCCGCATATAATCCCGGATGCGGTCGAAATTCTTAATGAGTTCGCTGTAGGCCATGACACTCCCCCCCCTGTCAATGTCCGGTGTTTTTTCATTCTACCATGAATACGGCTGTGTGTACAGGATTCTTCCGGTTCATTTCTGTTCCAACTCCAAGGAGTATCTCAGAACATGACTCAGAAGTTTCCTCGGTGGAACGCCAAACTTTTCTGCCAGTCGGATCAGTTCCTCATCAATCTGATCCAGGTTATCTTCCTCACATTGTAAGATGATCTCTTGGTTGGCAGTCCAGCCGACTGCAAGGCCGTCAGGAACCGCACCCAGTTTTTCAAACAGTCGTTGACTTGCCAAGTTTCGGGGTTCAATTCTGACACAAAAAACATGTACCCCCAAACGCGTCTGGATCTCCTTCAACATTGCAGATACCGCACGATAACCGATTCCTCTCCTGGTCCACTCAGGCCGCAATTCGATGCCAATTTCCCATGGCTCCTGCAATAGATTGTTAACCCCACAGTAGCCGATATAGCTCCCGTCAGAATAAATCGACAGAGTCAATCGCTTACTGGCAATATGTTCCTCCCAGAGCATATTGCAGTAAGTCGGTTCCTTCAGCATATGTTTTGTGACCAGATATGCTCTTTGAATCTCCAGATAGCCTTCACGGTCAGATTCCTGCACCCGTCTCATGGTAATTCTATTCCCAGCAGATATCACATTGCCTGCTCCCCAGAATTTCTGGTTAAGAATCTGACAACGCTGTTCCTCGCCGGCAATATCTTCAAGTGCATCTGCATGGGAATCCCCTGTGCAATTTCGTAGGTAATCGGTAATTTCTTTCTTCTTTTCCTCGAACGGCTTGCCGTCATTAGCTTCCAATAATTCCAGTACATCCCTAAGAATTGCCTCGCGTATATACTTCTCAGCGTTCTGCGTAACAGTTTTCTTCTCTGTCTGTTCCATCCTTTTCTCCTCCGTAATAATCGTTTTCCTACCCTCATTGTAATCCATCCGGCAGCCGATAGCAATACACAAAGAAATAACCCTCTACCTCTTGCCCTCTCACTGCAACCGTCGAAGGTTATTCCTTTTGGGTGGTGGGTACCATGGCCATCATTGATGCAAGCGGCTTATCCCTCCTTCAATCAGGGATGGTGCTACATTCGCAGCACCATCCCTCACCATCCCGTTCTTTTGTTAATAATTCATTCATTTGACAAACCATCCTCCCCTTGATATAATAAGCAAACATATGTTCCTATATGATATCAGGAAAGCAACACACAAAATCAATTTAGCCACAAAGGAGGATTGGCAATGAAACCCGAACTGACCTATATCCGAAGCGGAGACTACTGGATACCCGATCTCAAGCTGGAAAGTACTGAGCAGCGTCCCCTGAATAAGTATGGGCGGATGCGCCGGACCTTCCTGCGGGAGCACAACCCCACACAATACAGTATTCTGGCGATGCAGCAGAAGCTATTCCCCCATCTGTGGGTGGTTCAGGAAGCCGCGGAACGCCGGCTGGAGCAGATCATGGAAGGGTTGCTGGCACAGAACCCGGGACCGGACAAAGCAGCAGATCAGATTGGCTGGGTGCAGCACAGGAACTGTCTGAAAGCACAGGCGGAAGAAATCATCTTTTCAGAGCTGATTTTTGCATGAAAAAGCGGCGGGGGTGTAGTGAAACACGACATCCCTACCCCGAAAGGCGATGAAAAATGCCAGTAGTACGAGCTCCAAAAGACAGGGATTTCACGGTGATGCGTACCCGACACCTCCGGGATACCCGGCTGTCCCTGAAAGCCATCGGCCTGTTTTCCATCATCCTCAGCCTGCCGCCGGAGTGGGATTTCTCCATCGCCGGGCTGGCTGCTATCACCAGAGATGGGATTGCCACCGTCCGGGCGGCGCTGAACGAGCTGGAATCCAACGGCTATCTGACCCGGAAGCGGGTTCGCGGGGAGGATGGCAAGCTGGAAAAAAACGAATACACCTTCTACGAAATCCCTCATGCGGAAAAGCCTGCGCAGGAAAAACCTGCGGAGGATTTGCCTGCATAAGAAAAGCTTGTGTAGGGAAAATGCACGGAATATAATATTGAACTAATTTAATATAGACTGAATAAAAAAGGAAGTAATAAATACAGACGAAAGAAAGGACGCAGCGACAGAAAAACCGCAATGTGTCCTCTTCTTTATGATCTGGCAGTTCCCAAAATGTGACCGATTGGTTCACAGACAAACCCGAAATCATCTGATATCATACAGGAACCGCAATTTCATATCCCGAATTGAATACTGAACGAGCTTAAAAAGCCGCAGCACCCGGTATATCCGGTAAACGAATCCATTGAAATGGGCGAGTAAATTCACAAAGGCAAGACGATTGTGAGGCTGCGAAATTGAACTACCAGAGAATAATCAGAAACACATTGGAAAATACTGTAAGAAAGGAGATGACCTG
>CAMGIN010000002.1 GCA_946056135.1 uncultured bacterium
TGCTCAGTAAGCTGAACACCCTGATCGCCGAGGTCACGGAGAATCTGGACAAGTATGAGCTGGGCGTTGCCGTTCAGAAGGTCTACGATTTCATCTGGGACACCTACTGCGACTGGTATATCGAGCTGACCAAGGCCCGGCTGTACTCTGAGGACGTGGATCGGAAGCAGACCGCCATCCAGGTTCTGGTGTATGTGCTGGATCAGACCCTGCGGCTGCTGCATCCCTTCATGCCCTTCATCACTGAGGTAATTTGGCAGAGCCTGCCCCATGAGGGAGATGCTCTGATTGTGGCCCAGTGGCCCCAGTACCGGGAGGATCTGGCCTTCCAGGCGGAGGAGAGCCACATGGAGTCCGTCATGAACGCCATTCGGGCCATCCGCAACCGCCGTTCCGAGATGAATGTGCCCCCCAGCAAGAAGGCCGCGCTGTTCGTCCTGACCTCCAAGCCCCAGGTTTTCCTGGAGGGCGAGGGCTTCATCCAGAGATTGGCCTATGCCGATTCTGTGACGCTGCTGGAGCAGGAGCCTGCCAACCTGGACGGCATGGTGACCTGTGCCACTGCTGACGCCAAGCTGTATATCCCCATGGGCCAGCTGGTGGACGTGGCCAAGGAGCTGGAGCGCATCTCCAAGGAGCTGGACAAGGCCCGGAAGAATCTGGCCAGCCTGGAGGGTAAGCTCAGCAACGAGAAGTTTGTCTCCCGGGCGCCCGAGGCTGTGGTCAACGCGGAGCGGGAGAAGGCCCAGAAAGCGGCAGATCTGATTGCCAGCCTGGAGCAGAGCGAGGCTGCTATGCGGAAGCTGGGCTGATACGAAATCCACTTTTTTAAGGAGGTAACCTGTATGAAAGCAACCGTTTATTTTTCCCGCACCATTACGCCGGAAAAGGTATTGCAGCTTTACAAAATGGCTGGCAAAACCCTTCCCGGCAATGTGGCCATCAAAGTCCATTCCGGAGAAAAGGGAAACCAGAACTTCCTGCGGCCTGACTTCTGGAAACCGGTTGTTGACGCGGTGGGCGGCACGATTGTGGAGTGCAACACCGCCTATGAGGGCCAGCGGGACACCACGGAAAAGCACCGCAGATTGCTCTCGGACCATGGCTGGAATCGGTATTTTCCTGTGGATCTGCTGGACGCGGAAGGCCCGGACCTGGAGCTGCCCATCCCCAAGGGCAAGGTGATCCGGAAAAACTATGTGGGCAAGGACATCGTGCATTACGATTCCATGCTGGTGCTGTCCCACTTCAAGGGCCACCCCATGGGCGGCTACGGCGGCGCCCTGAAGCAGCTGTCCATCGGTGTGGCATCCTCCTACGGCAAAGCCTATATCCACGGTGCGGGAGATCCGAAGCAGCTCTGGACTGCCGATCATGATGCCTTCCTGGAATCCATGGCGGATGCAGCCAGCTCTGTGGTGGAATACTTCCAGGGCAATCTGGTCTATGTGAATGTGATGAAGAACATGAGCGTGGACTGCGACTGCTGCGCCGTGGCGGAGGATCCCTGCATTGCGGACATCGGCATCCTGGTTTCCACCGATCCTATCGCCATTGACCAGGCATGCATTGACCTTGTTTATGCTTGCTCCGACCCCGGAAAGCCCCATCTGCTGGAGCGGATCGAGAGCCGCAACGGCGTGCACACCATCGAAGCTGCCGCTGCCCTGGGCTTCGGCACCAGAGAGTACGAACTGATCGAAGTGGAATAACGCAATCAAAAAATGCCCCGAAAGCCGGTTTCGGAAGCCTCCGAAGCTGGTTTCGGGGTATTTCTATTGGCTGAGACAATCGCGTTTCCTTTGCAGTTGACTTTCTGAAAAAAGAAAGGTATAGTATATACGAACATATTTACTATAAAACAGTCAATGGACACGCTTTATAGGCAGAAGGGAAGAATGAGGATGGACGCGGAATTTGTCAATGTCACGCCGGAAAATCTTGCCGATGAGCATCTTTGCTGTATTATCCGCAGCAAAAAGCCGCACCCGGGGGTGGAGGCCAAGCGGCAGTGGCTTTCCCAGCGTCTGCAGGAAGGTCATGTCTTCCGAAAGCTGAACGCGAAGGCGGTGGCCTTTATCGAATATGCGCCACTGGAAACGGCATGGGTTCCTATTATGGGGGACAACTACGATTATATATACTGCCTGTGGGTTTCCGGTGCGCCAAAGGGGCATGGGTATGGACGGGCGTTGATGGAATACTGCCTGGCAGACGCGAAGGAAAAAGGAAAGTCCGGTGTGTGTATGTTGGGTTCTGTCAAGCAGAAGGCCTGGCTTTCCGACCAGGGCTTTGCCCAAAAGTACGGCTTTACCGTGGTGGACACCACGAACGATGGCTATACGCTGCTGGCCCTTTCCTTTGACGGGACTGTGCCAAGGTTTGCGCCCAGCGTGAAAGAACAGAAAATCGGAAGAGAACTGACGGTATATTATACTTACCAATGTCCTTATATTCCCCAGAGGATCGAGATGATCGAACAGTACTGTAAGGACCATCAGGTCCCTGTGTCCCTGGTTTTGGTGGACACCCTGCAAAAGGCAAAGGAGCTGCCCTGTGTTTTCAACAATTTCGCCGTGTGCTACCAGGGAAAAATGGAGACCGTCAATTTGCTGGATATTCCCACCCTGGAGAGAATCCTGAGACGGGGGAGCGGAGAATGAGAGGGTACGAGCATGAGAAGAGAATTGGGAATTGCCAGATGTGGACTGGCCTGCTGCCTCTGCTCAGAAAATGCGCATTGCGATGGGTGCCAGTCAGATAGCTGTGTGGATAAAGACTGGTGTGAAAACCGTAAATGCTCGATAAGCCGCGGTATTCCCGGCTGCTATGCCTGCGACGCGGAATGCGGAAAGGGACTTCTTGCCAAAAGCAAACCCTACGGCTTTACTTTGTTTGTCAGGCGATTTGGCATGGAAACGCTGCTTGACTGCCTGGAGCGTAATGAACAAAAGGGAATTGTATACCACCGGGAGGGAATCACCGGTGATTACGATGGGTTTGACAGTGTGAATTCTCTGCTGGAATTCATTCGATCCGGAAAACCGGCTGTATTGGAAACCGAAAGGCTGATCCTGCGGGAGCTGACACCGGAGGATTACCCTGCATTGTATGAGATTCTGTCTGACCCGGAGACCATGCGGTATTATCCGAAGCCTTTTGACGCCCAGAAGGTTCACCGGTGGATTCAGTGGAATCAGGAGAACTATGAAACCTATGGCTTCGGCCTGTGGGCGGTGATTCTGAAAGAAACCGGAGAGTTCCTCGGCGACTGCGGCATCACAATGCAGAACATCCACGGTCAGATGCTGCCGGAGATCGGGTATCACATCCACAAGGACCATCAGAGGAAAGGCTATGCCTCGGAAGCGGCTGCCCGGTGTATGGAATACGCCTTTATGGAAAAGCGCTTGCCTATGGTCTATTCCTATATGAAAGACACCAATGTTGGCTCCTATTCCGTGGCGCTGAAAAATGGGATGCACCTGGTGGAGAAATATGCGGATCCGGTCAATACGGTTACAAGGGTATACGCCATGGAACGAACGGAATGGGAGGAACGCAGAGGGAATCTGGCTTGGTTTTTTCGCGGCTGCACTGACGAAGCGTATGGGAAAACTACCGCCTGTCCGTTTTGATGGATAGGCGGTTGTTTGTATGCAGACAGGAAGAAGTTTTTTCCAAAAGAATGCTCTTGCGGAAGAAGTCGTTCTATGATATAATACAAACATACGAGCGAAAATAAAAAAGGAGGACCGGAAGATGGAACAGGTGAGGTCTTATATTGCCATTGATCTAAAGTCCTTCTACGCATCGCAGGAGTGTGTGGAACGGGGATTGGACCCACTGACCACCAACCTGGTGGTGGCCGATGCCAGCCGCACGGAAAAGACGATTTGCCTTGCGGTTTCCCCGTCTCTGAAGGCCTACGGCATTCCGGGAAGGGCAAGGCTGTTCGAAGTTGTTCAGCGGGTAAAGGAGATCAATAATCTGCGGATCAACAAAGCGCCGGGTCACAGCTTTTCCGGGAAATCCTGGGATGCCGATGAATTGGCGAAAGATCCCTCCCTGGAACTGGACTATATCACGGCCACACCCCGGATGGCCCACTATATGGAATGCAGCGCAAAAATCTACGGGATTTACCTGAAATATGTGGCCCCGGAGGATATTCACGTCTACTCCATCGACGAGGTCTTCCTGGATGCCACGCCATATCTGAAAACCTATGGCTTGTCCGCCTACGCCTTTGCCCGGAAGCTGATTTATGAAGTATTGGAAACTACTGGGATTACAGCCACAGCAGGCATCGGCACCAACCTGTACATTGCCAAGGTAGCCATGGACATTGTGGCAAAGCACACGCTGCCGGACAGCGCGGGTGTGCGGATTGCCCAGCTGGATGAGCTGTCCTACCGCCGGCAGCTCTGGAACCACCGGCCGCTTACGGATTTCTGGCGGGTGGGCAGGGGCTACGCCAGGAAGCTGGAAGCCCACGGCCTGTTCACCATGGGGGACATTGCCCGGTGCTCCATCCACAACGAGGACACGCTGTACAAGCTGTTTGGAATCAACGCGGAGCTGCTCATTGACCATGCCTGGGGCTGGGAGCCCTGTACCATAGCGGATATAAAAGCCTATAAGCCCGTCAGCAACAGCCTCAGCTCCGGCCAGGTCCTCCAATGCCCGTATTCCGTAGACAAGGCCAGACTGATCGTCAAGGAAATGGCGGATCTTCTGGCGTTGGATCTGGTGGACAAGGGCCTGGTGACAGACCAGCTGGTGCTGACCATCGGCTATGACCGGGAAAGCCTGACCAATCCGGAAATTGCCGGGAGCTATCGCGGCCCGGTAACCGTTGACCACTATGGCCGCAAAGTCCCAAAGCATGCCCGGGGAACCGCCAGCCTGCCCAGTCAAACCTCCTCCACAAAACAGATCACGGACACTTTCACGGAGCTGTTCGACCAAATCATAAACCCGGCTTTTCTGGTGCGGCGGGTCAATCTGACGGCTGCCCGGATTCTGCCGGAAAGCGCGGTTTCCCGGCAAGAGAAGGAGCCCCGGCAGCTGGACCTGTTTGCGGATTATGCAGGCGAGCAGGCGGAAGCCGCCGCACGGGAGCGGGAAAAACGCAGACAGCAGGCGGTGCTGGATATTCGAAAAAAGTACGGCAAGAACGCCATCCTGAAGGGCATGAATTTCGAGGAGGGCGCGACCACCATTTCCCGTAACAGCCAGATCGGAGGACACAAGGCATGAATGGCCCTTATGATGATATTCTCTATATGCCCCACCACGTTTCTGCCACCCGGAAGCGGATGGCTCTGCTGGACCGGGCTGCCCAATTCAGTCCTTTTGCCGCCCTGACTGGGTATGATGCAGCCATCCGAGAGACAGGCCGCCTGACGGACAGTGCCGTCGATTGGGATGTGGACGGCATGGCAATTCTCAATGAGAAGCTTCGGCATCTTTCTGAGCGGCAGGAAACACAGCCGGAGGTCACCGTTACCTATTTTGTTCCGGATGAACGGAAGAACGGCGGGGCCTACACAACGGTAACGGGAAAGGTAAAGAAGCTGGATCCCTATGCCCAGGTTCTCCTGCTGACGGACGGCAGGGAGATCCCCTTTCAGCGGATTCTGGAGCTGGAGGGAGAACCGTTTCAGCAGGAATTGTAAACGATTCAGTCGAGCCGTAATTACTCCATGCGAATGATCGTTTACAGTTCGTAGGGGGCGGCATCCTTGACGCCCCATTTGCATGCAGTACCGTCACAAGGGGCGTCAAGGATGCCGCCCCCTACTACGTTGCAGCAGATACAACGGAATCGTAACCATGAAAAATCGGTGCTGTTTGGTTCCTTGACGGATTGCATTTTGTCTGCCAGGAGATTATAATAGCGGAGAATCTAGTGAAAGGACGCTCAGGAAGAAATTCTGTCCGTACTTCGGTGAGGAAACTATGAAGAAAGATACCGTACAAAGGCTTCCCTGGGAAATGGTTCCCACAATCTTTGCGCTGGCCTGGCCCACCATGCTGGAGCAGCTGATGCAGACGGCAGTGCAGTATATCGATACTGCCATGGTGGGCTCCCTGGGCACCCAGGCCACGGCGGCTGTGGGCGCCACCAGCACGGTGAACTGGCTCATCGGAAGTACCATTTCCGCAGTGGGTGTGGGTTTCCTGGCTTTTGTGTCCCGGGCCTGCGGGGCGGGAGATACGAAGCGGGCGGCGAAGGCGGCCTCCCAGGCAGTCCTGGCGGTGCTGGTCTGCGGGATCTTCTTTACCGTACTGACCCTGGGCTGCAGCGGCATGGTTCCTGTGTGGATGCAGGTGGACCCGGCGATTCAGGAGCTGGCAGCGCGGTACTTCTTTATTCTCTATACCCCCATGCTGGCCCGGACGGCAATCATTCTTTTCGGAACGCTACTTCGCTCTGTGGGCGATACCAAAACGCCTATGCGGGTAGGGCTGCTGGTCAACATCCTGAATGTGGTTCTGAATTTCCTGCTGATCTATCCTGCCCGGGAGGTTATGGGAATTCGGATGCCCGGCGCCGGGATGGGCGTCATCGGCGCGGCGGCTGCCAGTGCTGCGGCATTTGCTGTGGGCGGTATTGCCATGACCGTTTGCCTGTGGCGGCATCCGGTGATCTCGCCGAAAGGACAATCGCTGCGGCCTGACTGGGAGATTCTGAAGCCCTGCCTCAAAGTGGCCCTGCCCAATGGCCTGCAGCGGTTCGGCACCTCCCTGGGCTATGTGGCCTTTGCTTCTATGATTAACTCCTTGGGCGAAGTGGCCACGGCAGCCCACACCATTGCCAACACGGTAGAGTCGGCATTTTACATTCCCGGCTACGGAATGCAGACTGCGGCGGCAACTCTGGCTGGAAACGCTCTGGGCGCCCAGGATGAACGCCGCATCCGGGATTTGGGTCGGATGATTCTCTTGATCGAAGTTAGCTTGATGCTCCTCTCCGGCGGCCTGCTGTTCCTGTTTGCGCCCAATATGATGTCCCTGTTTTCCGGGGATGCCCTGGTCATTGCCCTGGGAGCCACCGTACTGCGGATGGTGGCTGTGTCGGAACCGTTCTATGGGGTCTCCATCATTATTGAAGGCATGATGCAGGGGATGGGCCGTACGCTGCTGCCGTTTGTCTTTAATATTGCGCTCATGTGGGGAATCCGTATTGCGGGAACCTTCCTTTGCACCCAGATGCTGGGGATGGGACTGATTTCTGCCTGGGCCTGTATGATTGCCCACAATCTGCTTCTGTTCGCCATGTTCATGGTCTGTTACCTCAGCGGAAACTGGAATCCCCTGAACCAAAGGGGAAAACAGCGGAAGAATCTGTAAAATTACAGAAAAAACTACTTGATTTTATGAAAATGGTGTGCTAAAATAAATCGGTCTGAAATCAAGGTGCGTCCTCTGCCAGCGGACAAGCTGGGCATGAACGCCTAATATTTAAGGAGGACAAAGAAATGGATTTGGTAAAGGCTCTGAACAGCCAGTACATGAAGGAAGAGCTGCCCGAGGTTCGGGTGGGCGACACCGTTCGTGTGCATGTGCGCATCAAGGAAGGTTCCCGGGAACGTATCCAGGTGTTTGAAGGCACCGTTATCGCCCGCAAGCATGGCGGCATCGGTGAGACTATCACCGTTCGTCGTATCTCCTACGGCGTTGGCTGCGAGAAGGTCTTCCCCCTGCATTCTCCCAATGTTGCTATGATCGAGACCGTCCGCAAGGGCAAGGTCCGTCGTGCCAAGCTGTACTATCTGCGTGACCGCTTCGGCAAGGCTGCAAAGATCAAGGAGAAAGTGTAATTCCCAACCGAATAAAAAAAGAGGGCAAGGCCCTCTTTTTTTATTGGGATGCCCCATGAAGAAATACTGTAACGATTCAGTCGAGCATAATTTTGCGCGGTAAATGATCGTTTAGGGCAAAGCCGCTTCGCGGTAGCTGCCTGGGCTCCGGCTCGGAATCTAAAAGCATCTAATTTCATATTCCACCTGAGGGCATCTGCGAGGAGTCAGGACATGGCTAATTCAGCTATCTGTCACTACGCTATGGGGTAGCCAATCCCTGATTTTAGATTGCAGAGCTCACGGTGAAGTCATTAGCCTGTTGGTAACCAATCCGCGTATAACAGAATGGCTATATGCCGGGAATCTGTCCCCTGACTCTTCCCAGATGCCCTCAGCAGAATTGACAGTTTGTAAGTCCGTAACTTGTAAGATGTTACCTCTTGACAAAGGTCATTTCATAACAGCGTACCAACGCTTTCCCTGTGCAATATTTTCAACAAAACGCTTCAGGGTCAACTCTTGCTGTCATTGCGAACCAGTCCTCAGACTGGTGTGGCAATCCGTTTCCCCTTTGCGCAGGCTGATTGGACGAAAATGCTCAAAAAACGTAACATTTGGGGAACGGATTGCCACACCAGCGTGCGCGCTGGTTCGCAATGACAGTGGTAGTCGGTACTCTGGCGGAATCATCGTAAATGCTGCGATAAACGATCATTTATATGAGAAACTTGGGGTACGATTGAATAGTTACGAAATATTCCAGCATGGGAAATTTTCACATTTTGTTATAGAAAAGCGTTTCTTTCTGTGTTATACTATATAAGTTATGGTATGACTGCCATCAGCTATCAGAATGATTTGGATTCGCTGCGCGGAGCACCACGGAAAAGCGACCATTCGCCGGCGCTGCGCCGATATAATAGGAGGAAGCATTATGGCTGCGGAAGAACAGAAAGCCTCCAAAGGAAAAAAAGAGAAGAAACTGGGCTGGAAAGAAAGTCTGGTATTATACCTGCATGACCTGATCTACATGCTCATGGTGATCCTGCTGCTGTTTCTGCTGGTATTTCGGGTGATCGTCGTCAGCGGCGACAGCATGAAGATGACGCTGTTGGACGGCGACTATTTGCTGCTGCTCAGCAACACCCTCTATCATGATCCGGAATATGGCGATATTGTGGTTATCAGCAAAAAGGACTTCGACAATGGCAGCCCCATTGTCAAGCGGGTCATTGCCACAGAAGGGCAGACGGTGGATATCGACTTTGAAAACGGCATTGTCTATGTGGACGGCGCTCAGCTGCAGGAGGATTACATCAATAACCTGACCACCTATGCCGAGGGCGTTCCCTTCCCGCTGACTGTGGAGGAAGGGTGTATCTTCGTTCTGGGAGATAACCGGGCTGTCTCCAAGGACAGCCGCAGCCCGGAGATTGGGTTGATTGACAAGCGGGAGGTTTTGGGGAAGGCTATTTTTCTGATGTTCCCCGGAACGGACAAAGGAAATATGCCCCGCGATTTTGACAGAGTAGGAGCAGTGAAATGAGCGGACGGGAAGAAATGAATATCCAGTGGTATCCCGGCCACATGACGAAGACCCGCCGTCAGATTGAGGCGGATCTGAAACAGGTGGACGCGGTCTGCGAGATTGTGGATGCCCGGATCCCCATGTCCAGCCGGAATCCGGATATCGATGCCATCTGCGGCAGCAAGCCCCGGATCCTGGTGCTGAACCGGATGGATTTGGCGGACCCGAATGCAACCAAGCAGTGGGCGTCCTATTTCAAGAAGAAAGGTATGTCCGTCATCGCAACCGACTGCAAGACCCGGAAGGGGATTGGGGATTTCGTCCCTGCCGCCAGAGCAGCCTGTGCGGAAAAGCTGGAGCGGGATGCCAAGCGCGGAATGAACCGGCCCTTGCGGGTCATGGTAGTGGGCATTCCCAACGTGGGAAAATCTACACTGATTAACCAGATTTCCGGTCGGAAGGGCGCGAAAGCGGAAAATCGACCCGGCGTCACCCGAGGCAAGCAGTGGGTTACTGTGGACAGCGGCTTACAGCTGCTGGACACGCCCGGAATCCTGTGGCCCAAATTTGAGGACCCGGAGGTGGGCATGATGCTGGCCTATACCGGTGCTGTCAAAGAAGGCGTTATTGATCTGGAAGAGCTGGCCTGCCGCCTGATGGAGCTTCTGCATAAATACTATCCCCAGACGCTGCTGGAGCGCTACAAGGTGGACGCTCCCGCAGACATCCCTGGTTGGCAGCTGGTGGAGATCGCGGGAAGAAACCGGGGCTTCTTGGTCTCCGGTGGGGAAGTTAACACCGAGCGTATGTCCAAGGTGCTGCTGGACGAGTTCCGCAGCGGTAAGCTTGGAAAATTTACTCTGGAAATGCCGGAGGAAACAATATGAGTGTGGAAACAATGTGGGAAATTGAAGACGGCTTCTATGCCCAGGGCATGCAAATCATCTGCGGCGTCGATGAAGCGGGGCGGGGCCCTCTGGCAGGCCCGGTTTATGCAGCGGCTGTGATTCTGCCGGAGCATTTGGATATTCCTGGTTTGACCGACAGCAAAAAGCTTTCCGATAAGAAACGGCGGGAGCTGTTTCCGCTGATTCAGGAGCAGGCCGTTGCCTATGGCATCGGGTTTGCCTCGGAACAGGAGATCGACGAGATCAATATTCTGCAGGCTACCTTCCTGGCAATGCGCCGGGCGCTGGATCAGCTGACGGTCCGGCCGGAGCTGGTCCTCATTGACGGCAATCGGGAGACGGACTTTGGCCTGCCGGTGAAAACGGTGGTAAAAGGGGACAGCCTCAGTGCCAATATCGCCGCAGCCTCCGTTCTGGCCAAGGTCTCCCGGGATGATTGGATGCTGAAAATGGCGCAGGAGTACCCGGAATACGGCTTTGAGATCCATAAGGGCTACGGCACCCGGGCCCATTATGATGCCCTGAGGGAGTTCGGTCCCTGCCCCATTCACCGCAGGACCTTCCTGAAGAAATTCTATGGGGAAAAGTAAGCTGTCCGGCGCCTGGGGGGAAGCCCTGGCTGCGGAATATTTGCGAAAAAAACATTATAAAATCGTCGCGTCCGGCTACCGCTGCCGTTTCGGGGAAATTGACCTGATTGCCCAGGATCGGAGATTCCTGGTGTTTGTGGAGGTCAAGCTGCGCAAATCTGCGAACTTTGCCCAAGCGATGGAATATGTGGACCAAGCAAAGCAGGACAGGCTCCGTTCCACTGCGGCGCTGTACCTGTCCCAGAACCCGACCCATTTGCAGCCGCGCTTTGACGTGATCGAAATCTATGCCCCGGCGGGGACGGAAACGGCCCGTCCGGAGCTCCACCATATGGAGGATGCTTTTCGATGAATTATCCTGTTTTTGATTTTCACTGTGACACCATCCTGGGACTTTTGGGCGAGGATATGAACCAGGCCGGAAGTCTGCGGAGCAACCAGATGCATATTGACCTGGAACGGGCCTCCAAGCTGGGCGGCTATGCCCAATGCTTTGCCTGCTTTACGACCCCGTACATGGAGCAATGGCGCAAGATCTCTCCCATTCTGGTTTTTGAGCGGGAGCTGGCAACATTGCAGCGGGAGGTGGAGAAGAACAGCGATCTCATCGCCATTGCCTATACCCCCCAGGAGATTGAAGAAAACCGGAAAAACGGTAAGATGTCCGCCATCCTGACGCTGGAGGGAACTGCCGGCTTTGGTCACGACCCGGCTCTGCTGCAGGACCTGTATGCCATCGGCTTCCGAATTTCCAGCCTGGGCTGGAATGAGAAGAATCCCCTGACCGGCTCCCATGTGACCGGCGGTGGGCTGACAGACCAGGGCAGGGAATATGTGAAGGAAGCCCAGCGGCTGGGCATGCTCATGGATGTCAGCCACATCAGTGACGAGGGCTTCTGGGATATTCTGGAGATTACGGGCGCTCCCATTATCGCCACCCATTCCAACTCCCGGGCGGTGTGGAACAACAGCCGTAATCTTACGGATGATATGTTCCGGGCCATTGTCAGCACTGGCGGTCTGGCGGGTTACAATGCCTGCGACGAATTTACCGGGGAAAACCCGACCATTGATACGATCTGTGACCATATTATTCATTTCCTGGAGCTGGATCCCAGCGGGAAGCATATTGCTTTGGGCGGAGACCTGGATGGCATTGACCATATGCCCGCCGGATTTGAAGGTGTCCAGAGCTGGCCTAAGGTAGCGCAGCGCCTGATGGAACGGGGAGTGACGGAAGACATGGTTATGGATATCTTCTGGAACAATGCCATTGGAGTGATGGAACGTGCTGTATGTAACCACGCGTAATAGCCGGGAAACCTTCACCACCCAGCGGGCTCTGCGGGAAAACCGCGGTCCGGATGGGGGGATGTATCTGCCCTTCCGCGCGCCACGCTTCTCCCAAGCGGAGCTGGATGCTCTGGCGGAAAAGCCTTTCAACCAGCGGGTCGCGGATATCCTGAATCTGCTGTTTCAGACCAGGCTGTCCGGGTGGGATGTGGATTTCTGTGCGGGCCGGTATCCGGTGCGGCTGGAAAGCTTATCCCACCGGATTGTCATGGCGGAGACCTGGCACAACACACAGTGGGACTTTGAACGGACGGTGCGAAACATTACGGCCCGTTTGCAGGATGGTCAGCCAGGAGACCTGGGAGATTGGCCCAGGATCGCGGTCCGTATCGCGGTATTGTTCGGCATCTTCGGGGAACTGAAACATGCCGGCATGGACCAGACGTGGGATATCGCTCTGGTAGCCGGAAACTTTTCCGCACCCATCAGCGCCTGGTATGCACGGCAGTGGGGACTGCCCATCGGCAATCTGGTCTGCTGCTGCAACGAAAACAACAGCCTGTGGGATCTGATCTGCCACGGTCAGCTGCGTACAGACGTTCTCAGCATCCCCACAGCCATTCCGGAGGCGGATGTGGCCCTGCCGGAGGATCTGGAGCGGCTGATCCGGGAATGCGGCGGTACGCTGGAAGTTGGGCGGTATCTGGATGTCTGCGGAAGGGGCGGTTTGTACTGTCCAAACGATGCGGTACTCGCTCAACTTCGCAAGGGATTGTATGTCAGTGTCGTCAGCACTCAGCGGTTGGAGACCACCATTCCCAGCGTTTACCGGACCCACGGCTATATTCTTTCGACCTCCGCAGCTCTTGCCTATGCGGGGATGCAGGACTACCGGGCCAAAACAGGGCACACAGGTCCCTGTCTCGTTCTGGCGGAGAAAGGTCCAGCGCACAATGCCGAGAAAGTGGCATCCATGCTGGGCATTACCGTGGAGGAGTTAAAAGAGCGTACTTGATTGATTGCAGAAAAAAGGAGGTGTCCTATGGCACTGTATGCCATCGGCGATCTGCATCTTTGCCTTGGGGCACCGAAGCCTATGGATATTTTCGGCGGCGCCTGGGTTGGGTATATGGACAAGCTGAAAGAGGGGCTTTCTGTTATCCGGCCGGAAGATACCACGATTCTTCTGGGAGATCTGAGCTGGGCGCTGGATCTGCAGAGCGCTCAGGCGGATTTTGCCTGGATCAATGAAATTCCCGGACAGAAGATTCTTTTGAAGGGAAATCATGATTATTGGTGGAGTACCGCCGCCAAATTCGAGAAGTTCTGCAAGGAAAACGAATTTGAAAATCTGCACTTGCTGAACAACAACTGCTATTCCTACGGCGATTATGCAATCTGCGGTACCCGGGGCTGGTTTTTTGAAGAAGAGCGCAGCGGTCAGCATGACGAGAAGGTTTTTAAGCGGGAGCTGATTCGCCTGGAGGCTTCCCTGAAAGCAGCGGGGGAGAAGCCAAAGCTGGTGTTCCTCCATTATCCCCCCCGGTATAAGGGCTACGAATGCCCAGAGATCCTGGCACTGCTGAAACAGTATGAAGTCCGCCGGTGTTTTTACGGGCATCTTCACGGCGGAAGCCATAAGCTTGCCATGGAAGGGCTGTGGGATAACGTAGAATATCGGCTTGTGTCCGCAGATTACATCGGGTTCCGGCCTTATACCGTAATTTTTTAAAAGAATTTTCAGAAAACTATGGACAAAAGCATCATATTTTGATAGAATAGACCGGCTATGAAAAAATAAATAAAATGGTATCGTTATGCGAACCAATTTAGGAGGATTACAGTAAATGAACGTTAAGAGCATTGAAAGAAACGGCAACGAGGCTACCGTCGTTGTCGAGATCGACAAGGAACTGATGGAGTCCGGTGTCAACAAGGCTTACATGAAGGCCCGCAAGAACATCCAGATCCCCGGTTTCCGCAAGGGCAAGGCACCCCGGAAGATGATCGAGACCCTGTACGGCGCCCATGTTTTCTATGAAGACGGCCTGGATGAGATTTTCCCCGAGGTTTACGACTTCGCCATTGCGGGGCAGGAGGGCTTCAAGGCCATTGGCCGTCCCAGCCTGGCGGATATGCAGATCAGCGATGACAACATCGTCACCCTGACCCTGACCACCGAAGTCTATCCTGAGGTCACTCTGGGCCAGTACAAGGGCCTGGAGGTAGAGAAGGCCGAAGCTTCCGTTTCCGATGCCCAGGTTCAGTCCGAGCTGGATCGCATGGCTCAGAATGTGGCTTCCACCGAGACCGTGGAGCGGCCTGCCGAGATGGGCGATACCGCCAACATCGACTTCGAGGGCTTCGACAACGGTGTTCCCTTTGAGGGCGGCAAGGGCGACAACTTTGACCTGAAGCTGGGCTCCGGCCAGTTTGTCCCCGGCTTTGAGGAGCAGATCGTGGGCATGACCGCCGGCGAGGAGAAGGACATCGACATCACTTTCCCCGAGGACTACCACGCCGAGCTGGCTGGCAAGGCTGTTGTGTTCCATGTGAAGCTGAACAAGGTCACCGTTACCAACGTTCCCGAGCAGGACGACGAGTTTGCCAAGGACGTTTCCGAGTTCGACTCCCTGGAGGAGCTGAAGGCCGACATCCGCGCCAAGGCCCTGGAGAAGGCCGAGAAGCAGATCCAGTCCGCTTTCGAGCAGGCTGCCGTGGAGAAGGCTTCTGAAAACACCACAGTGGATATGCCCAAGGCTCTGGTGGAGGCGGAGCTGGATACTCAGATGGAGCGCTTTGCCTATCAGCTGCAGATGAGCGGCTACTCCATGGAGCAGTATGCCAAGATGATGGGCGGCGATGTCAGCACCATGCGCAATGCCTTCCGTCCCGCTGCTGAGAAGCAGGCCAAGATTAGCGTCACCCTGGAGAAGATTGTGGAGGTCGAGGGCCTGTCCGTCACCGACGAGGAGATCGAGGCCGAGTTCCAGTCCCTGGCCGACCAGTATCAGCTGGAGCTGGCCAAGGTCAAGGAGATGGTCCCCATGGGCGAGATCACCGGCAGCCTGACCACCCGCAAGGCCGTGAAGGTTATTGTGGACTCCGCCGTTGCCGTGGCCCCCAAGGCAGAAGAGAAGACCGAGGAGTAATACTATCCTTTCATTAAAATATTCGCATCTTTGCGGCCTGTTTTGTGAAAAACTGCGTTGTCGTCTTTGCTGGGCGTTAGCCCAGCTGCATCCTCCGCCTTGTTTTTCGCAAAACAAACTCGCAAATCTGCCGGATATTTTTATGAAAGTCTAGTATGGATCGCCTATTTTCCCAAAGAGGAATAACCTTCCTCTCCAATGGTTAGAATGTTTCAAACCCCATGAAAGGAGACATCACCATGAGTTTAGTTCCTTACGTTGTTGAGCAGACCAGCCGCGGTGAGCGCAGCTATGACATTTTCTCCCGTCTGCTGAATGACCGCATTATTTTCCTGTCCGAGGAGGTCAACGATACCACCGCTTCCCTGGTGGTTGCCCAGCTTCTGTATCTGGAGGCCCAGGACCCCGACAAGGACATCCAGTTCTATATTAACAGCCCCGGCGGCAGCGTGACAGCCGGTATGGCGATCTACGACACCATGCAGTACATCAAGTGCGATGTGGCTACTATCTGTGTCGGTCTGGCTGCCTCCATGGGCGCATTCCTCTTAAGCGCAGGCGCTAAGGGCAAGCGTATGGCCCTGCCCAATTCCGAGATCATGATCCACCAGCCCTCTGCCGGTACTCAGGGTCAGATCACGGATATGGCTATCCACATGAAGCGTCTGGAAACCGTCAAGACCCGGATGAACCGCATCCTGGCGGAGAATACCGGCAAGAGCGTGGAAGAAGTCACCGCTGCCTGCGAGCGCGACAATTTTATGACCGCGGATGAGGCCCTGGCTTTCGGCCTGATTGACCGGGTTCTGGAACACCACTAATAAACAAAGAAACGAGGTACCAGGTTCATGGCAAAGAAACCCGAGCAGCCGATTCGCTGCAGCTTCTGCGGAAAGCGGGAGAACCAGGCGTCACGGCTGATTGCCGGTCCTGGGGTGTATATCTGCAGCGATTGTGTAGCTGCCTGCAGTGATCTTCTGCGGGACGAATATGACATGGAGGGCTCCACCAGCCTCAAGGCACCGGAGAAGCTCCCCACGCCCATGGAGATCAAGTCCTTTATGGACCGTTATATCATCGGTCAGGATGATGCCAAAGTGGCTCTGTCCGTTGCGGTATACAACCATTACAAGCGTATCTACTTTGGCGGAGATTCCGATGTGGAGCTGCAGAAGAGCAACATCCTTCTGATCGGTCCCACGGGCAGCGGCAAGACACTTTTTGCCCAGACCCTGGCAAAGATCCTGAATGTTCCCTTTGCCATTGCCGATGCCACAACCCTGACAGAGGCCGGTTATGTGGGCGATGATGTGGAGAACATTCTTCTGCGGCTGCTGCAGGCTGCCGACTTCGATGTGGAGCTGGCCCAGCGGGGTATTATCTACATTGATGAAATGGATAAAATCGCCCGCAAGAGCGAAAATACCTCCATCACTCGGGATGTTTCCGGCGAAGGTGTTCAACAGGCCCTGCTGAAGATTCTGGAGGGCACCGTTGCCAATGTTCCGCCTCAGGGAGGCCGGAAGCATCCACAGCAGGAGACCATCCCGGTGGACACCACCAACATTCTCTTTATTTGCGGCGGTGCTTTTGATGGGCTGGACAAGATCATCGAAAAACGGACAGATAAGAGTGCCATCGGTTTCGACGCACCCGTTATGAGTAAGAATGAGCGTGACGTTGGAAATCTGTTCTCTCAGGTGGAGCCCCATGATCTGTTGAAATTCGGTATTATCCCCGAATTGGTAGGCCGTATGCCCATGATTACCACCCTGAAAAGCTTGACCCAGAATGATCTGGTCCGCATCCTGGTAGAGCCGAAGAACGCACTGACCAAGCAGTATCAGGCGCTTCTTGCCATGGATGGTGTGGAGCTGGAGATTACGGATGAGGCACTGCTGGAGATTGCGCAGAAAGCATTGGACCGCCAGATCGGTGCAAGAGGACTGCGGGCAATCATGGAAAAGGTCATGACCAGCATCATGTTCCTGATCCCGTCGGATCTGTCCATCAAAAAGGTGGTCATCACGCCGGAATCGATCCATGACGGTGATCCCATCATTGTGCGTGATCCTGCCCATCCCAGACAGATGCGCTAAGGAAAACAATAACCTTATAATTAAGGGGGTAGTTCTTCTACCCCCTTTTTTCCCTAAAGGAGGGAACTCCCTTGACAGAAACCATGTATGCTGGGAAAATCCCCATTTTGGCCCTCCGGGGACTGGCGGTTTTTCCTGAACAGACTGTTCATTTTGATGTAGGCCGCAATAAGTCTGTTTTGGCTTTGGAAGCGGCCATGAAGCAGGATCAAACCCTGCTGCTGATCCCCCAGAAGGATCTTCTGGAGGACGATCCGAAGCTGAAGGATCTGTATGCCATTGGTACCGTTGCCAAGGTCAAGCAGGTTTTGAAAACCCAAGGAGAGAATCTGCGGGTGCTGGTGACCGGCATCTGCCGGGCCAGAATCACAGAGTTAGAGCAGAGTGAGCCTTTCCTTCTTGGAACTGTGGAAGCGGTTCCGATTCCGGAAACGGGGGATTCTTTGCGCTCCCACGCCCTGCGACGGGAGGCCAATTCCCTTTACGGCCTGTATCTGCAAATGTCTGAGCATCCTGCCCAGGCGGTTCAGCTTCGGATGATGGCCAGCGAAAGCGACGGCTTCCTGGCTGACTCCATTGCCCAGAATTCCGGTATAGAGTTCCCGGACAAGGCGAAGCTCTTGTGCCAGCTGAATCCTACCCGCCGTCTGGAGAGCGCGGTTCGCCTCCTGCGGCAGGAAGTGGAGATGCTGCGTCTGGAGGCCGAGATCCAGGAAAAAACCCACGCTGCCATCGACCAGAACCAGAAGGACTACTACCTGCGGGAGCAGATGAAGGTCATCCGGGACGAGCTTGGCGAGGGGGACGAGGAAAGCGAGTTTGAAGCGTATAGCGCAAACATCCGCAGCCTGCATCTGGAGGAGGAGACAGAAAAGAAGCTCCTGAAGGATGTGGAGCGGCTGAAAAAGCAGCCCTTTGGATCCTCTGAGGGTGCTGTACTGCGCAACTATCTGGACACCGTTCTGGAGCTGCCCTGGAATAAAAAGACCAAAGAGCGGGTGGACGTGGCCGCTGCCAGAAAGGTTCTGGAGCACGACCACTTTGGGCTGGAAAAAGTGAAGGAACGGATTCTGGAGACCATCGCCGTTCGTCAGATGGCGCCGCAAATGCCGCCCCAGATCCTGTGCCTGGTGGGTCCTCCCGGCGTGGGCAAGACTTCCATTTCCTATTCCATTGCCCGGAGTCTGAACAGGAAAATGGCCAGAATCTCTCTCGGCGGCGTCCATGACGAAGCGGATATTCGGGGCCACCGGAAAACCTATGTGGGTGCCATGCCTGGCAGGATCATGACCGCCATGTCCCAGGCTGGCAGCTGCAATCCTGTGCTGCTGCTGGATGAGATCGACAAGATGGGCTCCGACTACCGGGGAGATCCCAGCGCAGCGCTGCTGGAGGTCCTGGATGCCGAGCAAAACCACACCTACCGGGACCATTATCTGGAGATCCCCTTTGACCTTTCGGATGTTCTTTTCATCACAACCGCCAATACGCTGGACACCGTACCCCGGCCACTGCTGGACCGTATGGAGGTCATTGAGCTTGGCTCCTATACCGATGAAGAGAAGCTGATGATTGCAAAAAATCACCTGATTCCAAAGCAGCTGAAAAAGCACGGCCTGAAAAAGCAGCAGCTTCGCATTACGGATGATGCAGTGCGTGAGATCATCTCCTGCTACACCCGGGAATCCGGCGTCCGGAATCTGGAGCGGGCCTTCGGAGAGATCTGCCGGAAGGCCGCCATGGAGATTGTGACCCAGGAGACCCCCAAGAAACTCACCGTCACCGGTTCCAATCTGGAAAGCTATCTGGGTGTCCGCAAGTACCTGCCGGACCGTCTGCCCTGCACCGATCAGGTGGGCTTGGTCACCGGTCTTGCCTGGACAAGCGTTGGCGGCGAGACCCTGGAAGTGGAAGTCAATGTCATGGAGGGCAGCGGAAAGCTGGAGCTGACAGGCAATTTGGGTGACGTTATGAAAGAATCCGCCCATGCGGCCCTCAGCTATATCCGCGCCAATGCCCAGAAGCTTGGGGTAGCTCCGGACTTCTACAAGACCAAGGATATCCATGTCCATTTCCCGGAGGGCGCAGTCCCCAAGGACGGCCCATCCGCAGGTGTTACTGTCTGCACCGCTATTGTCTCAGCGCTGACTGGCACCACCGTTCGCCGGGATGTGGCTATGACAGGAGAGATTTCCCTCCGGGGCAGAGTTATGCGAATTGGCGGATTGAAGGAGAAGACCATGGCGGCCCTGCGTCACGGTGTTCACACGGTGATTATTCCCAAGGACAACGAGCGGGATCTGGAGGAAATCGATCAGACCGTCCGCCGTCAGCTGAATTTCATCAGCGCCCAGACCATGGACACAGTGCTGGATGCCGCGCTGAACCGTTCTGCGGAACTGAACCCCACCCTCCTGGCAGACCTTCCCAGCGAGGTTAAGAGCAAGCCCCGGAAACCGGAACTGCGGCAGTAACGAGGTGCCATATGAACTTTCAGAATGTAGAGTTTTTGATTTCCGCCGCCGCGCCCAGGGATTTCCCCAAAAACCGCCTGCCGGAGATCGCCTTTGCCGGAAAGTCCAATGTGGGTAAATCCTCCGTCATCAACCGGCTGCTCCAGCGGAAAAACTATGCCAGGGTAGGGGACAAGCCCGGGAAGACCATCCACGTAAACTATTTTGTCATTGACCAGAAGTGCTATTTCGTGGATTTGCCCGGCTACGGCTTTGCCAAGGTTTCCCAGCAGGAAAAGGAACGCTGGGGCAAGCTGATGGACGACTACTTTGCCGCGGGACGAATTGATCTCGGCGTTTTAATTGTGGACTACCGCCATCCGCCAACAAACAATGACATCACCATGGCAAACTGGTTCCTGGAAACCGGCTGTCCCTTTGTGGTGGTGGCCAACAAGATGGACAAGCTGAAAAAAAGCGAGCTGGAGCCCAACCTGAAAACCATCCGGGAAGATCTGAATCTGTCGGAGAGCTGCCCGGTGATTCCATTCTCCGCGGAAAAGGGGAACGGACGGGACGAGCTGGTACGTCAGATTCTGTCGGTCGTTAAGGAGTAAGTCCCTTGATTCTGATATTGGCCGACTGGCGGTTTCGGGTGGACGTGGAGGCCACTCGGATTCGGACAACCCAGAATGCGTCCGATCACTGTGAATGCGCCTACTGCAAGAATTACTATGACACGGTGGAGATGGCCCATCCCAAGCTCCGCCCCTTTCTGGCGGAGTTTGGGGTCCAGATTGCGGGACCCTCGGAGCTGATGCCCTTTGAACCCACGCTGATGCTGGCCTGCTACCGGGTTCAGGGGCAGATTCTGGAATGGGGAGAGACAGAATTGTTTGTGGGCGGCGTCCCCATTGTTCCGGAGGCGGAGGATGACGACACGTTCCTGCTGTGGGTAGGGGAGCTGGAAGTGCCCTGGGTTCAGGAGGAACGGCCGGAGGATGTGGTATCTCCCGCCAACCTGCCGGAATTTATGGACCGAATGCGGGAAATGTGGTCCCTTCGCCATGGACAGGAAATCCTATTTTCATAAACAGACCAGGACAGTGGGAGCTGCCCTGGTTTTTACAATGCAATCGGAACTTGATTTCTTCCCCGGCGGCGGCTATAATGAACGCAGAAAAGCAGGGGAGACGGCTATATGAAAAACATGCTCATCACCGGAGGAACCACGTTTGTCAGCCGTTACGCGGCGCAGTATTTTGCGGACAAGTATCAGGTATTCGTTCTGAACCGCAAAACCCGGCCCCAGTGCGGCGGCGTTACCCTGATCGAAGGGGACCGGCACGCCCTGGGCAACAGGCTCCGTGGGCTGCATTTTGACGCGGTGCTGGACATTACGGCCTACACAGCAGCCGATGTGTCTGATCTTTTGGATGCCCTGGACAGTTTTGACGAGTATCTTCTCATCAGCTCCAGCGCCGTCTACCCGGAAACCGCCCCCCAGCCCTTTACCGAGGAAACGCCCACGGGGCCCAACCAGATCTGGGGAGCATACGGCACGGATAAGATCGCCGCAGAGCAGACTCTTCTTGCCCGGGTCCCGGATGCTTACATTCTCCGCCCGCCCTATCTCTACGGCCCCGGCAACAATGTGTACCGGGAGGCCTTCGTCTTCGACTGCGCCATGCAGGGAAGACCCTTCTGCCTGCCGGGAGACGGCGGCATGAAGCTGCAATTCTTCCATGTGGAGGATCTGTGCCGGTTTATGGATGTCATTCTGGAAGCGCATCCCAGGCAGCGTATCTTCAATGTGGGAAACCGGGACACGGTTACGGTCAAAGAATGGGTGGAAGCCTGCTATGAGGCTGTGGGAAAGCGGCCCGAATTCCGGAACATCCCTGCGTATGTGGAACAGCGAAAGTATTTTCCGTTTTACAACTACGGCTATTGTCTGGATGTGAAAAAGCAGTTTGAATATTTGTTCGACACCAAACCCCTGCCGGAGGGGCTGCGGGAATGCTTTGCCTGGTATCTGGAGCATCCTGACCTGGTGAAGAAAAAGCCGCTGCTGGAATATATGGATCAAAAGTATCTATTCAGTCGCAGCCCGATACCATCAGATAAATGATCGTTAATGTGCATACCCACTGTAGGGGAGGGTCATTGACCCTCCCGCTGCGTAACGAAACAGAGCGTGAAATAGGTTGCTTCCAGTGCTGGTTTTCACAAAAAGCGACAGGTTTGACCGCTCAAAAACTTTCAGCCGGCGGGAGGGTCAATGACCCTCCCCTACAGTGGGTGCTGCTGTAAACGATCATTTACAGCAAGTAATATAGGGGCAACTGAATAGTTACGATCAAATGATAAGCAGATACTATGACAACGGCATTCCTTCTGTCATGCCAGGCCAAACCAGCCGCCAGTATACTTAGCGATACATTCAACTTGTATAAGGCAAAACAAAACCACGGACAGTCCCCATCCGTGGTTTTTCTGTGTCATAAATCAATTGCCAGCTTTGGCGGCCTTCAGTGCCTGGGCCAGCTGATCGGGGCAGGAGGTGGCCTTCATGCCGCACTTGATGCCCTCGATGCGGGAAATGACCTCGTCAACATCCATGCCTTCCACAAGCTTGCCGATGCCCTGGAGGTTGCCGTTGCAGCCCCCCAGGAACTGGACGTTTTTCACCTTGTTGTCCTCCAGATCGAAGTAGATCATCTGAGAGCAGGTGCCCTTGGTTTTGTACTGATACATAGTCAAAAATCCTTTCTTTATTGAATAATGTCTGCAAGTTTCGCGCCCACCAGCTGGGCCAGTGCCTCCGGCGGGAGGATCATCTGGTGTCCTCTGGCCCCTGCGGAGACGGCGATTTCGTCCCAGAGAATGCAGGTCTCGTCAAAGAAGGTGGGGAATTTCTTCTTCATGCCCACCGGGCTGCAGCCGCCCCGTATATATCCGGTGAGCCCCAGCAGCTCCTTGACAGCCACCAGCTCCATGTTTTTGTCCCCGGCAGCCTTGGCCGCTTTTTTCAGGTCCAGCTCACAGCACACAGGAATACAGAATACGTTGATGCCGGTTTTCTCCCCCCGGGCCACCAGGGTTTTGAACACCTGCTCCTGGGGCATTCCGATGGCATCCGCCGCATGGGCGCCGCTCAGGTCTTTTTCGTCGAATTCGTAGAAGCGTTCCCGTACAGGGATTCCCGCCTGCTCCGCCAGACGGACCGCGTTGGTTTTCGTTGCCATAGTATCACCGCCCGTTATTATACGATAATTTTAAAGCGCTTTCAAGTGTGAATTTTACAAAGCAATCTGGTTATCCTATATGAAAACCCACAGGAGGCAGATACATGAGCGAAAACGCAGATATGAAGAAACAGGAGCGGGAGCAGATCATCGAGCTTGGCTCCGACATCACCAAAAGCAGCAAGGGCAATATCTACACCCTGACCATTATCGGCCAGGTGGAGGGTCACCAGGTGGCACCGGAAACCGTGAAAACCACTAAATATGAGCATGTGCTGCCGCTGCTGGCGGGGATCGAGGAGAGCGACGACATCGACGGCCTGCTGCTGCTGCTGAATACCGTAGGCGGGGACATTGAAGCGGGGCTTGCCATTGCGGAGATGATCGCGGGAATGAAGAAGCCCACGGTGTCCTTGGTGCTGGGCGGCGGCCATTCCATCGGCATCCCCCTGGCAGTGTGTACCAAGAAATCCTTCATCACACCCACAGCCAGCATGACGGTGCATCCCGTGCGGATGACCGGCCTGGTGGTAGGGGCGCCCCAGACCTTCCGCTATTTCCAGCGGATTCAGGAGCAGATCGCGGACTTTGTCACCGCCAATTCCCGGATCAGCCGGGAGGACTTCGAGCATTATATGATGGCCACCGGGGAGATGGCCACCGATGTGGGCACCATTCTCTATGGCAAGGAAGCGGTTTCCTCCGGCCTCATCGACAAGCTGGGGGGCCTGAATGACGCCCTGTCCACGCTGCACCGGATGATCGAAAAGCAGAAGAAATAGTTTCAATGCCCCCAGCTCCATGGAAAGAGCTGGGGGCATTGGTTTTATGTCTGGGCTTCCAGCAGCAGGAATATCTTCTGCATATCAGAACCCTCCTTGAGATTTGTAATGGGACATCCTGGCACAAAAACGGAAAACATCCATGTTCTTGTGTCCAAACGCCCATGTGAGCGGGAAAACTACAGCCGAACCGGTAACGAAAATTAGGACTGGAAATTTTCTATAGAATATGGTATCATATGGTGTACTGCTTTGTAAAGGAGGGACTGCCCTTGAATCTCAACTGGCTCCAAAGTATTTTATACGGGTTTCTGGCGGGACTGACCGATATCCTGCCTGTCTCCGCCCAGGCCCATAAGGTGCTGCTGCTGAAATTCTACGGCATTTCCGGCAGTATGGAAGCCATGGATCTAACGATCCATCTGGGAATTTTCGCGGCGCTGTATCTCAGCTGCCGCAGTCAGCTGGTGCGCATCTCCCGGGCCAGGGCCTTGGCCAGGGTCCCCAAGCGCAAGCGCAAGCGCCCTCTGGATGTGCGCAGCCTGATGGATTTTCGCATGATGAAAACCATGCTGGTTCCGGTGATTCTGGGGCTTCTCTTCTGCCAGCGGGCCTCCAGGCTGGGGAGCAACCTGATGCTGGTGGCGCTGTTCCTCTTCCTGAATGGCGTGATTCTCTACATTCCCCAATTCCTGCCCACCAGTAACCGGGATTCCCGGACCCTGTCCCGGGTGGAGGGCCTGCTCATGGGTCTGGGCGGCGCGGTGGGCGTGGTGCCGGGGTTCTCCGCCATCGGTGTGTCCACAGCCATTGGCTCCGTCTGCGGCGTGGAGCGGGGCTACGGCCTGAACATGGCGCTGGTGATGAATCTGGTCCTGACCCTGGGCTATCTTGTCTGGGATGTGATGGAGATTGCCGCAAGCGGGCTGGGGACATTATCCTTTGGCATCCTTTTCCGGTACATAGTGACTTCGCTGACCGCCTTCGGCGGTACAATACTGGGCGTGAGGCTCATGCGCCGTATTGCCCAAAACCATAGCTTCGCCCTGTTTGCTCTGTATTGCTTCGGGCTGTCGCTGTTTACCTTTATTTTGAATCTCATGGCATAAGGAGGGGTATCATGGCTGAAAAGAAACCTGCCAGTAAGGCCGAGAAAAAGGTCACAGAGGCAAAAGAAAAAAAGCCCTCTGCCAAGTCTTCCGCCAAATCTACCACGAAAAAATCCACCCAGAAAGCCGTCAAGAAAACCACCGCTGCTGCCCAGAAAAACGCCAAGGCAAAGACGGAGTATGACAATCCCATTTCTGCCAGCTTTGTGGTGGCCTTTCTCAGTCTGGCGCTGTTTGTTCTGTTTGTGATTATCAGCGTCAACCCCGATGGGGCACTGCTGAAGGTGGTGAAATCCGTCGTGCTTGGCCTGATCGGTCAGGCGGGGTTCTATTTTTCCATTCCGGCGCTGCTCTATCTGTTCATCATCCACACCTTCTGTCGGAAAACGCCGGTGACGATGCGCAGTATCTGCGTGTTGAGCTTTGGGTTTCTCTGCGGCGCGATTTACCATCTCATTGTGCAGAACCAGCCCCTGTCCCAGGGGTTTGGGTTGATCGCGGAATTGTACAGCGGCGGCATTGCGGGCACGACCGGAGGTGTCCTTTGCGGCGGATTTGCCTATCTGCTCCGCTGGGCCTGTGGGAAGCCCCTGTCCTTTTTGCTCACTGGTATTGGCGCTGTGCTGACCCTCCTTGGGGCCATGCAGATTACCATTCCCAGTATTATCCGCGCCATTGCCAACCGTCCCCGGGACGATTGGGAGGAAGATCCGGAGGAAGAGGATGACTATATAGAGCCTGCGGCCATTGTGGTCAATCATATTGCCAACAAGCAGATTGCGCACAAGCGTCAGCGCCGGGAACAGGCGGCGCAGCAAGTGAAATATCAAGCATTCGAGGAGCCGGAACCCTTTCCGGAGCCTGTTGTCACCCGGCAAGCAAAAAAGCCAGAGCCCCAAACGATGCCGCAGCCTGTGTCAAAACCGGTGCAGCCGTCCCAGCCGGACACTGTCAAACAGGTTCCCGGGAAGGGCGCAGCCTTTATGAACCGGATTGACGTGGAGATCGGCGCTCCCTTGGCCGGGACCTCGGAATATGTCCGGGAAGAGGTGCCGCCTGTTTTCGAGGAACCGGTTTCCAAACCAACGCCTGTCCGGGTAGAAGAGGAGCCACTGGAAGCGCAGATCCCTGCAAGAATGCCGGATCTGGAATTGGATAAACCCATCCCGCCTGCGCCGAAGCTGGAATCCCAGCCAAAGCTTGCTCCGAAAGCACCTGCGGAACCAAAACCCGGCAAGGTCAGTGCCCGGGATGCGGCAGCCTCTGCCCAGCAGGTAGCAGAGGAGATCGCCCAGGCACAGACGGTCCAGAAACCGGAATACGCCTTCCCGCCCATTGATCTGCTGAACCGGCCAACCCGGGGCGGCACCGACGGTACGGAGGAAATGCGGGAAAATTCCAGGCGTCTCAACGAGACCCTGGCCAGCTTCAATATCGACGCCCATATTATCAACGTCACCCGGGGCCCCAGCGTTACCCGGTATGAGGTGGAGCTGGACAAAGGTGTCCGGCTGAACAAGCTCACCAGCTGCGCCGATGACATTGCCCTGAGCCTGGGCGCTTCCGGCGTCCGCATTGCGGCTGTCCCCGGAAAAATCTCCGTAGTGGGCATCGAGGTGCCGAACCGTTCCGTTACCACCGTGTCCCTGCGGGAGGTCATCGACTCTTCTGAGTTTGCCAAAGCAAAATCCAAGACCTCCATTGCTCTGGGCAAGAGCATTGACGGGAACTGCGTTGTGGGCAACATTGCCAAGATGCCCCACCTGCTGATTGCGGGCACTACCGGCTCCGGTAAATCCGTGTGCATGAACTCCATCATCATCAGCCTGCTGTACAAAGCAGGGCCGGAGGATGTGAAGCTCATCATGGTGGATCCCAAAATGGTGGAGCTGGGGATTTACAACGGCATTCCCCATCTGCTGATCCCCGTGGTCACAGACCCCAAAAAGGCGGCAGGCTCCCTGCAGTGGGCAGTTACGGAAATGCTCCGCCGGTACAAGATGATGTCCGATCTGGGTGTGCGGGATCTGGAATCCTACAACAGCATCGTTACCGCCGAGGAGGACGGCCAGAAGCTGCCTCAGGTGGTGATTATCATCGATGAGCTGGCAGACCTGATGATGGTGGCCGCCAAGGAAGTGGAGGACTCCATCTGCCGTATTGCTCAGATGGGCCGTGCCGCCGGTATGCACCTGATTATTGCCACCCAGCGGCCCTCCGCCAACGTCATCACCGGTCTGATGAAGGCCAACATTCCCTCCCGGATTGCCTTCTCGGTAGCCTCCGCCATGGAATCACGGATAATCCTGGACACCATGGGCGCGGAGAAGCTGGTGGGCAAGGGCGATATGCTCTATGCCCCCATCGGCAGCGGCAAGCCTCTCCGGGTCCAGGGCTGCTTCGTCACCGACAGCGAGGTGGAAGCCGTGGCCGAGTATGTGAAGGAAAACTATGTGGCCGACTACAACCAACAGGTCCTGGATGAAATCGAGAAGAAAGCCCAGCAGGCCGGGAAAAAGCCTGCCAGCGTCTCCGACCCAGACCCCAGTGATGAAGAACTGGAAGGGGACGAGATGCTTCCCGCTGCTGTGGATGTGATTCTGGAAACCGGGCAGGCTTCCGTCTCCATGCTCCAGCGGCGATTGAAGCTTGGCTATGCCCGTGCGGCCCGGATCGTGGACGAGATGGAGGAAAAGGGCATCGTCGGCCCCTTCCAGGGATCCAAGCCCAGGGCCATCCTGATCACAAAAGAACAGTGGGAGGCTATGAAAAACGGCCAGGGAGCGCAGTTGTCTATAGACGATATGGAGGACTACAGCGTTCCGGAGGAACTGGATTGAGGATATCCGATGCAAGGGAAGGAGTGAACTTCCTGCTGAACCCAAACCATGGAAATAGCGCAAGCTCTGCTCCATCAGTACATGCTTGGTAAATCTAAAAAAAATCCTGCATGATTTGGCGCAAGCTTCGGCTTGCGCCTTTTTATCATTGAAAAGTTTGTCTCCTATGTCCGTCTGTTTTCCCTGGATTCTGTCCTGGAAAGCCGGCTGGAAGCGTTGTTGAAAACATGAAAAATACCGGCAGGAGTTTCCTCTTGCCGGTATCATCCTTATTTCAGGGAGATAGCGATATTCAAAATGGCGTTCGCCGCGTCTTCTTTTGACTGCAAGGGCAGCTCCACGGTGGAATCCTTCGTGATGACGGTGAGAATGTTGGTGTCCACACCGAATCCGGCTCCGGGAACCTTCAGATTGTTGGCGCAGATCATGTCCAGGCCCTTCTTGTGGAGCTTTGCCCGGCTGTTTTCCACCATATCCCGGGTCTCCATGGAGAAACCGCAGAGGATTTGCCCCGGCTGCCGGTGTTCTCCCAGATATTTCAGAATATCCTGGGTGCGCTTCAGCGGGATGGACATGCTGCCGTCCTGCTTTTTGATTTTATCGTCCTGATAATCCGCAGGGGTATAGTCCGCCACCGCCGCTGCCTTGAAGATGAAATCCGCTTCCGGTGCGTTGGCAGCCACAGCTTCAAACATGTCCTGGGCCGATGTGACATTGACCACCCGCACGAAAGGCGGCGGCGCGATGGCGGTAGGCCCGGAGACCAGCGTGACCTGCGCCCCCCGGAGCATGGCCATTTTCGCCAGGGCGTAGCCCATTTTGCCTGTGGAATGGTTGGTCAGATACCGGACAGGATCCAGCGCTTCTTGCGTGGGTCCGGCGGTGACCAGAATTTTTTTGCCAGCCAGATCGTGGGGCAATGCCAGATGCCGCAGAATGTACTGCAGCAATTCTTCCGGCTCCGGGAGCTTTCCTTTACCCACCGCCCCGCAGGCCAGTCGTCCGCTGGCAGGCTCGATAACCTCCCAGCCGTAGTGCTGGAGCAGCGCCAGATTGTCCTGGGTTACGGGATTTACGTACATATTGGTATTCATAGCCGGGGCAATCAGCTTGGGGCATCGGCAGGCCAGAACTGTGGTGGTCAGCATATCATCCGCAAGACCATGAGCCAGCTTGGCACAGACATTGGCGGTGGCCGGGGCGATGATTACCAGATCCGTCCGCTCCGCCAGAGAGATATGCTCCACCTGATGGGAGAAATTGCGGTCAAAGGTATCTACCATGGTCCGGCGTCCGGTAAGCTGCTCGAAGGTCAGGGGCGTGATGAACTGTGTGGCGTTTTCGGTCATTACCACCTCCACCGCCGCGTGCTGTTTCACCAGTGCGGAAGCCAGTGCGGCGGCTTTATAAGCGGCAATACCGCCGGTAACGCCCAGCAGGACGGTTTTTCCTTTCAGCATAGAGGTTCCTCCTGACTTTTTGTTATAAGAATGCCTGCTGAATCAGCTGCTTTTGCGTTGTTTCGTACGCATTATTATAGTCCGTTTTTGACTGACTGTAAAGCATGATTTTTACTTGTATTTTTTATCAGATCCTGCTATAATATGCGCTGGACCTGAGAGGGTTCAAATTTGCGCTGTATCCTGGATCAGGAACGGCAGCAGGAGGTAATTACATATGAAACAAAAGAAGCTGGATACCCGGTATATGGCAACCCTTGCCATGCTCTGCGGTGTCCTGCTGGTCATGGGCATCACGGGGATCGGATTTATTCCGTTTCCGGTGATCAAAGCCACTACCATGCACATCCCGGTGATTCTGGGAGCTGTTTTGCTTGGTCCCAGCGCAGGCGGTGTCCTTGGCGGTGTGTTCGGACTGTGCTCGATCTGGGTTAACACCACCAGCCCGGGACTGCTGTCCTTCGCCTTTTCTCCCTTTATGACCACAGAAGGACTGCCGGGGGTAGTGAAAAGCCTGTGGATTGCCCTGGGATGTCGGATTCTCTTCGGAATTATTGCTGGATGGCTGTGGAAGCTGTTCAAGAAAATTCTCAAGCAGGACTACGCTGCGCTGCCGGTCACTGCGGCAGTTTCCACCCTTTGCCATACCATTTTGGTTATGGGCAGCATCTATTTTCTGCTGGCACAGCAGTATGCGGAAGCGAAAAATGTGGCCATTACCGCCGTGTTCGGCCTGATGATGGGCACTGTTACCGCCTCCGGTATTCCGGAAGCCATCATCGCCGCGATTCTGGTGACAGTGATTGGAAAGGCACTGCTGCATCTGCAATCACGCATGAATAAACGTTAAGGAGAAAACGCTATGCTTCTTGCCATTGATATCGGCAACACCAATATTGTGATTGGCTGTTTCCAAAATGACGATCTGTTTTTCAAAGCCCGGATTGCCACAGACCGAACCCGTACCTCTGACCAGTACGGCGTGGAGATCAAGAACATGATGGAGGCCTATGGGGTCCAGGTTTCGGATATTGAGGACTGCATCATTTCTTCTGTGGTGCCGCCGGTTTTCAACTCCGTTCGGACCGGCGTCATAAAAGTCATTGGAAAGCAGCCTATGGTGGTGGGCCCCGGACTGAAAACCGGACTGAACATCCATGTGGATGTGCCCTCTCAGGTGGGCAGTGACCGCATCGTCATTGCCGTTGCCGCTCTGGCCGAGTACAAAGCGCCCCTGATTTTGATGGATATGGGCACCGCTACCACCATCGAAGTGGTGGAGCCGGAAAATCAGTACCTGGGAGGTGTGATCTTCCCCGGTGTCAAGGTTTCTCTGGACGCGCTGACCAGTCATGCGGCTCAGCTGCCCGGCATCAGCCTGGATAAGCCCAAGCATGTCATTGGCAAGAATACGGTGGATTGTATGCGCAGCGGCACAATGTACGGCACCGCTGCCATGATTGACGGCCTCGTGGAGCGGATGGAAGCCGAATTGGGGCACAAGGCTACCCTGATCGCCACCGGCGGTATGGCGCAGTTCATCATTCCCCTGTGCAAGCGGGAGATTATTCTGGATAAGAATCTGCTGCTGAAGGGCCTGAACATTCTCTATAAGAAAAACAAACGGTAACCCAATCTGCGGATCACCCTGAGCGTTTGCCTCGCTCAGGGTGATTTTTTGCGTTCCGGTACTTTCTGCGCATTGGCGTGCATAGTCTTTCCCAGGAGTGATGCAAATGATGTGTGCATGGAAGGAACTGCTTTCCATTCTTCCGCCCAGGCTGCGGCGGGAAGTGGACAGCCTGGGAAAGGAATCGGCCCAGGAGCTTCGGCTGCGGATCAACGCGCCTCCCGAGCTGGTGCTGGGAGGAAAGGAGATATGGCTGCGTGAAAACGTGACAGAAGAGGATCTGAATTTCATCATTAATACCGCCAGCCGGTATTCACCCTGGGCAGCGGCAACCATGGCCCAGGGCTATCTGACGGCTCCTGGTGGACATCGGATTGGCCTTTGCGGAGAAGCCATATGCCGGAACGGATGCTTCGAAGGGATCCGGCAGGCCCGATCCCTCTGCATCCGGATTGCCAGAGATTTCCAGGGTATCGGAAAAGATGCGGCGGCACTGAAGGGTTCCATCCTGATCTTGGGGGCACCTGGCTGGGGGAAAACCACGCTGCTGCGGGATCTGGTCCGACAGCTGGCCCAGAAGGAGACTGTCAGCGTGGTTGACGAACGGGGGGAATTGTTCCCAGAAGGGGTTGCCAGAGGAAAAAGAATGGATGTGCTGACAGGCTGTCCAAAACCAGCCGGGATCGACATGACCCTGCGTACCATGGGGCCAAGCTGTATTGCCCTGGATGAGATCACTGCAGAAGGGGACTGCCAAGCCCTGGTCCAGGCGGCGAATTGCGGCGTTCGTCTGGTGGCCACGGCCCACGCCGCCTCGGAGCGGGATTTCCGCTGCCGAAGTGTTTACAGGGTGTTGGTGGAAAACAGGATTTTCGATGGACTGGTTCTTTTGCATAAGGACAAGTCTTATCATGTGGAAAGGATGACGCTATGAATTGCAAATGGATTGGCGCGGCTTTGATCATCGCAGGATGCGGCGGCTTTGGCTTCTCCATTGCGGCCGGCTGCAGGCGGGAGGAACGGCTCCTACGGCAGCTGATCCAATCGCTGCAATACATGCAGTGGGAGCTGCAATACCGCTTGACACCTTTGCCAGAGCTGTGCCGCCAGACAGGAAAGACGGCAAGCGGCGTTGTCCGGGATATCTTTCTGGGCCTTGCACGGGAACTGGACTGGCAGGCATCTCCCGATGTTTCCAGCTGCATGAGCGCTGCTTTAAAGCGGAACCAGGAACTGCCCAGGAATATTCGGAGGATTTTTCAGCAATTGGGACGCTGCCTGGGCCGATTTGACCTTCAGGGGCAGCTGCTTGGTCTGGAAGCGGTCCAGTCTGCCTGCCAGGGGGAACTGGCTGCTTTGAACAAAAACAGGGATGTGCGCCTGCGGAGCTATCAGACGCTTGGGCTTTGTGCGGGTGTGGCTCTGGCGATCCTGTTTGCTTGAGTATGGAGATCGATCTTGTTTTTAAAATCGCCGCGATTGGCATTATCGTCTCGATTCTAAATCAAGTGCTGTCCCGCTCCGGGCGGGAGGAGCAGGCTACCATGACCAGCCTGGCCGGGCTGGTAGTGGTGCTTATGATGCTGGCACAAAAAATCGCGGACCTGTTTGATCTGGTCAAAACCCTGTTTGAATTCTGATGGAGACATTTTGGAAAGCGGCAGCCATTGTGCTGATTACCGTCATTCTTGGTCTGGCACTTGGCAAGCAGGAGAAGGATATTGCTACAGTGCTGACCCTGACAGGATGCTGCATCCTGGGGATCTTTGCGGTATCCTATCTGGAGCCGGTGCTGGATCTCCTTCAGGAATTGGAGTCGGTAGGTCAGCTGCAAAGTGGCATGCTGGGAATCCTTCTGAAAGCCGTGGGAATCGCACTGACAGCGGAGATTTCAGCAATGATCTGTAGTGATGCCGGAAACAATTCCCTTGGAAAGACCCTGCAAATGCTTGGCAGCGCGGTGATTGTCTATCTGTCCATACCAATTTTTCAGGCATTTCTCACACTGATACGGGAGATTCTCGGGCAATTATGAAACTGTTAACACCAATGTTCATTCTGTTTTTGGTATTTACCCTGGCTGTCCCGGCTGCTGCCCTGGAGATCACAGCGCCTGAGGTTCCCAAATCCGGTGCGGAACAGATGCCGGAAAAAACCGAGTCCTTCGGGGAGGGGTTATTGGAGCTTCTGCGGAATGTACTGACCCGCCTTCGTCCGGAGCTGAAGGAAGCTGCCAGGGTGAGCCTGTCTGTTACTGCGGCGGTTATGATGATTTCAATTCTCAGAACATTTTCCGGAAGTGTGAAAACAGCGGCCCAGCTGGCAGGGACGGTGACGCTGGCGGCCATTCTGTTGCTGAATGCCAATGCCATGATCCGTCTGGGCGCGGACACGGTAACGGAGCTGAGCGAGTACGGAAAATTGCTGCTTCCGATCATGACTGCCGCCATGGCAGCCCAGGGCGGAATAACTGCCTCGGCCTCCCTTTACGCGGGAACGGCTGCCTTTGACATGGTGCTGGGCAGCCTGATTTCCAACGTACTGGTGCCTATGGTCTACCTGTTCCTGGCCCTGGCTGCTGCAAATTGCGCGGTTGGGGAAGATGTCTTAAAAAAGATGCGGGACCTGATCAAAGCCGCTGTCAGCTGGTGCCTGAAAACCATTCTCACTATCTATACCACCTATATGAGTATTACCGGCGTGGTCAGCGGCACTACAGACGCGGCCAAGCTGAAGGCAACGAAGGTGACCATTTCCTCTGTGGTTCCTGTCGTAGGCGGAATTCTGTCAGATGCCTCAGAAGCCGTACTGGTCAGCGCGGGATTGCTGAAAAATGCTGCGGGAATCTATGGGATTCTGGCAATTCTCTCTGTGTTCCTGGAGCCTTTCTTCAAAATTGGCATCCAATATCTGGTGCTGAAAGCCACTTCCGCCATCTGTGGGATCTTTGGTGCCAAGGAAATGACTGCGCTGATCGAGGACTTTTCTACGGCCATGGGGCTGCTGCTGGCAATGACCGGCTCGGTATGTCTGCTGCTTCTTATCAGTACGGTCTGCTTCCTGAAAGGGGTGGGATAATGGAAGCACTGCGGCAATATGTTCTTTCTGTGACCGCCGCCGCCATTGTGTGCGGAATTGTGGTTGCCTTGGTGCAGAACTGTGGGGCAAAGGAATGGATCCGTCTGCTTTGCGGCCTGATCCTGGCGTTCACCGCTATCCGGCCCATTGCCCATCTTGACCTGGATGCGCTGACGGAACTGTCCCTGCCGCTGACCCTTGAGGCGGAAAGCGCATCGACTATGGGAGAAGAAATGGCCCGGCAGGCATTGGTGGATAGCATAAAGGCGGAATCGGAAGCATATATCTTGGACAAAGCTGCCGCGCTGAATGCTTCCTTAACGGTAGAGGTTACCGTCAGCGAAGACGGCACTCCTGTTCCGCTGGGGGCGAAACTCGGCGGCAGCGTTTCCCCTTACGCCAGGCAGCAGCTGGAAAGCCTGATACAGACAGATCTGGGGATCGCAAAGGAGAATCAGCTATGGACTGGGTAAAACTCAAAAGCAGCGGTATGGAGGCCGTAAAAAAGTACCGGTATGTCCTGCTGGTGGTTCTGGCAGGGATTTTGCTCATGGCACTGCCGGAGAGTAAGGAAGAACAGGAGAAACCGGAAAAAACCGTGGAAGCATCTCAGCCGTGTTTGCAGGAATCCCTTACCGACATTCTGAGCCAGATTGCCGGAGCTGGGAAGGTAAAGGTCCTTCTGACCGAAGCGGCAGGGGAGCAGACCATCTACCAAACCGATGAGAATTATGCGGGCAGCGACATCCGGCGGCAAACCGTGTTGGTTTCCAATGCCAGCCGGGAGGAAGCCGGTCTGGTCAAGCAGGTCAATCCACCTACTTACCAGGGGGCCATCGTTCTATGCCAGGGAGCTGACAGCGCCAGGGTCCGACTGTCCATTGTGGAAGCGGTGTCCAATGCCACCGGACTTTCCACCGACAAAATCAGCGTATTGAAAATGAAATGAATGGGAGGCATTATTATGAAAGTTTGGAAGAAGAACATGGTGGCTGCCGCAGTATTGGTTACGGTCTGCGCCGGAATTTATGTGAATTGGGTCTATACGGAGAAAAACACGGCTGCCGATCTGACCGACACGCTGGACGCGGAAAAAGTGATGTCTGACGATACTCTGGTGCTCAGCGAGGATATGGCAGCCATTGCGGCAGGGGAGGACGTGAATACCACAGCCACGGATTACTTCGCAGCAGTCCGTCTCTCCCGGCAGCAGGCCAGGGACAGCGCCGTGAACCTGCTGCAGGAGGCTATGGCCTACAGCGGAGAGGATGGTGGTAAGGAAGTGGAATCTGCCATGGAGCTGGAGGAGATCGTCCAGACTGCCCTCAGCGAAGCCCAGATTGAGAGCCTCATCATCGCCAAGGGCTACGCCGACTGTGTGGCCTACATGTCTGGCGAGGGGATTTCCGTAGCTGTAGCTGCTCCGGAGGGAGGACTGCAGCAGGAGGATGTGGCCGTGATCGCGGATATTGTCATGACCCAGTCGGACTACTCTCTGGAGGATATCCGGGTCGTTGAAGTGCAGTGATTTCGTATTATACCCCGGAAGCGTGGCTTTCGGGGTATCTTTCCGAAAAAGAAACAAGGATTACAGAAAATAGTTGTATTTTTCTGGATTCGTGGTATAATAAACAAAAGTATGTCATGCCGCTGGGCATGACCATCATTCAGGAGGTAACCTTATGGCTGAAAATAAGCAGTACATCACCCAGATCCAGGAAAACGGCAATGTGATGATTTCTGAGGATGTGGTCGCTACCATCGTTGAGCACACACTGACCGAGGTGGAGGGTGTTGTCAAGGGCGGCGCTGAGGTCGTCGGGAAGAAGAGCTGGGGGAAGGGTATCCGGATCGCCATTGCGGAGGACAATTCCCTGACCATCGGCTGCAACATTGTTGTTGCCTACGGCGAAAGCGTCATGGACGTTGCCAAGGCTGTCCAGAGCGCTGTGACCAACGCTGTGGAGTCTGTCACCGGTGTCACTGTCGCCGATGTGAATGTTAACGTCTGCGGCATCATCCGCAAGTAAGGGTCAGGCCATGACGAGAGGCAATGCCAGAGAACTGGCGGTACATTTGATCTACGGCCGGGTATTCACCGGCGAAGAACCCGAGCAGGTGGTTTCCACCCGTTTGGACAAGGAGTATTACAAAAAGCTGGGTGCGGAAAATGAGGTCTATGCCGAGCGCCCCAGCCGGGCCCAGCTGCAGTATATTGACAGCGTGGTGTCCGGTGTGGCCAACCGGGAAGAGGACCTGAATGCCCAGATTCGTAGATTTTCCATCGGCTGGGATATCAGCCGGATCTCCCGCCTGGCCCGCTGTATCCTGCAGCTGGCGATTTATGAGATCCTCTATGTGGAGGATGTTCCTACCGGCGTCGCGGTTTCCGAGGCCGTCCGGATTGCTAAGAAGTATGACGGCGACGATACCGGTTCCTTTGTCAACGGCATTCTGGGCAGCTTTGCCCGGAGCCTGAACAAACAAGAGGCAGGCCAATGAGTGTCATCGGCATCGATACCAGCAACTATACCACCTCCATTGCGTACTTCGACGGTACCGATGGGGAGAACTGCTCTCGTCTTCTGCCTGTCAAACAGGGGGAGCTTGGCCTGCGTCAGTCGGACGCGGTATTTGCCCATACCAAAAGCCTGCCGGAGCTTTCCGGCAGGCTGTTTTCCAATTTGCATGGGGAAAAAATCACCGCGGTTGGCGTCAGTACCCGTCCCAGAGCGGTGGAGGGCAGCTATATGCCCTGCTTCCTGGTGGGTTACAGCCACGCAAAGCTGCTTTCGGATGCCTTGGGCGTTCCGCTGGTCGAGGTGTCCCATCAGCAGGGACATGTGGCCGCATCCCTCTGGAGCGCAAACCACATGGAACTGATGGACCAGCCGCATCTGGCCTGGCACCTGTCCGGTGGCACTACGGAGCTGCTGCTGGTGGAGCCTGAGGGGAAGAATGTGAAATGCAGCAAGATCGGCGGGACCACGGATATCTCTGCCGGTCAGCTCATCGACCGCACCGGCCAGCTGCTAGCACTCCCGTTCCCGTCGGGAAAGCATCTGGATGCCCTGAGCAGGGAAGCCAAGTCCCGGGAGACATTCAAGGTTAAGTGTTCGGATATGTCTTTTTCCCTGTCCGGCGTTCAGAATAAGGTGCAGCAGTTCCATGCTGCCCAGGGCGATCCTGCGGAGACGGCGGGCTATGCCCTTCGGTGTGTTGCCGGAGCGGTCTGCCTGGCGACACAGCAGGCACTGAAAGCCTATCCGGGGCTGCGGGTTGTATTCTCCGGCGGTGTGGCGTCGAATTCTCTGCTCCGAGAGATGACGGCACCGCTGAATCCGATTTTTGCTCAGCCCCAATTTTCAACCGATAACGCCATGGGGGTTGCGGTGCTGACCTACCGGGCTACGGAGGACTCAAATGGCACAAAACATCCTGTCCATTACCCAGCTAAATGAATATATCCGGGGGCGCATGGATGCAGATCCCATGCTGGCCCAGGTCGCGGTCCGGGGTGAGATCAGCAACTATAAGCTCTATCCTTCCGGTCACCACTATTTTACCCTGAAGGACGAGAGCAGTGCCCTGCGATGCGTCATGTTCAAAGGGAATGCTATGCGGCTGCGCTTCCGTCCGGAAAACGGCATGAAGGTCATTGCCATGGGCAAGGTCTCCGTGTTCCCCAGGGATGGAGCCTATCAGCTCTACTGCACCGCCATGTCCATGGATGGAGTCGGGGATCTCTACGCGGCCTTTGAACAGCTGAAAAAGAATCTGGCGGCCCAGGGCTTGTTTGATCCTGCCCACAAAAAGCCCTTGCCCAAATATCCCGGCACCATCGGTATCATCACCAGCTCCGCCGGAGCGGCGGTTCACGACATGCTGCGGATTCTGCGAAAGCGATATCCATTGACCAATGTCCGGCTGCTGCCGGTACGGGTTCAAGGCGCGGAAGCTCCGGGAGAGATTGCAGCGGCCATTGCCTATGCCAATCGGTACAAGCTGGCGGACCTGCTGATCGTAGGCCGGGGCGGCGGCTCTATCGAAGACCTGTGGGCGTTCAACGATGAGCGGGTGGCCTATGCAATTTATCAGTCCCAGATCCCGGTGATCTCCGCTGTGGGACATGAGCCGGATGTGACCATTTCCGATTATGTGGCCGATCTCCGGGCCGCTACCCCCTCCAATGCGGCGGAGCTGGCGGTGCCGGACCAGGACGCCCTGCGGCAGTCCCTGGATGCCATCTCTGCTGGTATGGCAACGGCGTTGAACCGCCAGTTGAAAGCCACCCAGCAGCATTTGACAGTGCTTTCCCAGTCTCCTGCGCTGCGTAGTCCCACGGGCTACATCGAGCAGCGGGGAAAAAGCCTGGAGCTGCTGAAAAATCGGCTGATTTCCGCTCAGACCAGAAATCTCACCCAGAAAAATCAGCGGTACATCGCGGCAGTTTCCAAGCTGGACGCCATGAGTCCGCTGAAGGTTCTGACCCGTGGCTACTCCATGGCTCAGACGGAGGGGGGACAGGTGCTCCGCTCCGTACAGCAGGTGGAGCTGGGAGAGCGTATCCGCATTTCCTTAAGTGACGGCAGTTTGTCCGCAACCGTTATGGAGAAAAGGAGGAAGGAAAATGAATCCGCAAAACAAGACCTTTGAAGAATCGATGGCCCGTCTGGAGCAGATCGTCCGCGCCATGGAGCGGGGAGACGTAGCTCTGGAGGAAAGCTTGAAGCTGTTCCAGGAGGGCACGGAGCTGGTTCGCGGCTGCCAGAAGCTGCTGGACGACGCCCAGCTTCAGGTGAAAAAGATCATGACTGCCCCGGACGGCAGCCCTGTGGAGGAGGATTTCCAGGATGAACCTTGAGCAACAAAGCCGGGAATACCGGGAGTATATTGAAAGCTATTTGAGAGATTTCTACGCCCAGTTCAAAGAGGAACCCCAAAAGCCCTTGTTTGAATCCATGGAGTACAGCCTTCTTGCCGGAGGCAAGCGGCTTCGTCCCATTTTCGCCTTTGACTTCTGCCGGATGTGCGGCGGAGACTGGAAGCAGGCAGCCCCTTTCGCGGCAGCCATTGAGATGATCCATACTTACAGCCTGATCCATGACGACCTGCCCTGCATGGACAACGATGATTACCGCCGGGGCCACCTGACCAATCACAAGGTCTTCGGCGAGGGCATGGCAGTTCTGGCGGGAGACGCTCTGCTGACGGATGCCTTTATGGTGGCTTCCACGGCTAAGTTGCCCAAGCCGGAGGACATGGCAACGGCCATCGGACTGCTGGCGGAGTGCGCCGGTTCCCTTGGCATGGTGGGTGGACAGGTGCTGGACATCATGAGTGAGGAACGGGAGCTGACGGAGCAGGAGGTTCTGGATATCCAGTCCCGGAAAACCGGGAAGCTGATTTCCGCTGCCTGCTGCTTAGGGGCCATTGCCGGAGGTGCTGACGAAGCGCAGTTTGAAGCCGCCTGCCAGTTTGCCGCCGGACTGGGTCTGGCCTTCCAGATTCGGGACGACATGCTGGATGTCATCGGCACCCAGGCGGAGCTGGGGAAAGCCACCGGTGTGGATGCCGAAAAGAATACCTTTGTCCGCCTGTACGGCCTGGAAAAGTGCGAGGCGCTGGTGCAGAAGTACACCCAGTACGCCATTGACGCGCTGACGGTATTTGACGATCCCGCGTACATGACCGCCCTTGCCAGGAGTCTGACGGAGCGCCGGGTGTGATAGGAAACGGGATGGGCTGCCGGATATCCTCATTAAGAAGAAAAGCAGCACGTCAGAGAGGTGTGGCATGGGTTTCCCAATAGAAGTATTGACCAAATCCAATACGCCCGTTACGGCTTTGGACAGCTTTGTCCGCACCCAGTCTGTTACCCAGGTTTACAGGAAAGCGGATGGGGAATACCGTCTCGTAGTTTGCCCGTTTACGGATGACTGGTCAGCGGAAAGAAAACGGGAGAAAGCTGCCGAATTGACCGGCGGGGATTTGGTTGCCTATGGAGCTTTTGAAAATGGGAAACTGATCGGGTTCATCGGATTGCAGAAGAATCTCTTGGGAAGACGGATGATCGTAGATACCCTTCATGTTTCCGCGCCTTACCGTGGACATGGTCTCGGAAAGAAACTGTTTCTGCGCGGTATTGCCGAGGCAAAGAAACGCGGCGCCGAAGAATTGTACATTTCCGCATGTTCTTCGAAAGAAACAATTTCCTTTTATCAAGCCATGGGCGCGGTGGTCACGGATCGGCCAATTCCCCAAATGGTAGAGGAAGAACCCTTTGACATCCAAATGGTTCGGAAGCTTTGATTACAGAAAAGCAGCCCTTGACTGTTGCGGTCAAGGGCTGCTTTTGCAATCAGGAACTTATTGAATGTCGTTGTCGTCGAACCGGTCTCCGCATTCCGGGCAGAATTTCGGCGGATGCCTGGGGTCTTCCGGCTCCCAGCCGCACTTGTCGCAGCGGTACAGGGGCGCGGCGGCAGGCTTTCTGGCGCCGCACTCCGGGCAGAATTTGCCTTTGTTCACACTGCCGCAGGCGCAGACCCAGCCCTCAGCCGGCTTCGGCGCACCGCATTCGGCGCAGAACTTTCCGGTATTCTCCGCGCCGCAGCTGCATTTCCAGGTTTTTGCCGCGGGAGCCTCGGGCTTTTGTGCCGCTGCCTGCTGCTGTCCCATCTGATACAGGGAATTGGCGTTGAACCCTCCGGCAGCCTGGGCCATGTTCATGCCCATGAAGCCTGCCATCGCGCCGTTTTTGTTTCCGGCGGCAGTCTTCATGGCTTCTGCCTGGGCCTGCACCATGTGGGCAGCGGCCATGTTGGGATTACGGAATACAGCAGACTTCTGCAGCTCCTTGATGGTGGCCTCATCTTCCGCAGAGGCTGTAACGGAATTGACGCCGACAGATACCACGCTGATACCCCGCAGATCGCTCCACTTGGCGGACAGCACCTGATTCATGGCCTGGGCCAGCTCCATGGTGTGGCCCGGCAGGGCAGAGTAGCGGATGCCCTGTGCGGAGATCCTGGCAAAGGCGGGCTGCAGGGCCGTCAGGAATTCAGACTTCAGCTGGCTGTCCAGCTGGGAACGGGTATAATCCTGGGTCACATTTCCGCAGACATTCTTGTAGAACAGAGCGGGATTGGTGATGCGGTAGGAATATTCGCCGTTGCATCGGATGGAGACATCCATGTCCAGGCCGATATTGGTATCCACCACCCGGAAGGGAACCGGCGAGGGTGTGCCGTACTTATTGCCGATGATTTCCTTGAGATTGAAGAAATACACCCGCTGATCCTTGGCGGTGTCCGCGCCGAAGCTGAGACGCCGCATCAGCGTTCCCAGCGATCCTTCCACGCCGTTTTCCAGCCCGCCGTAGAAAACAGAGGGCTCTGTGGAGGCATCCCAGGTGAATTCTCCGGGTTCCGCGGCGAATTCCACGATCTTGCCCTGCTCCACGATCATCATGCACTGGCCTTCGTTGACGGCGATGACGGAACCGTTGGAAATGATGTTATCGCTGCCTTTGGTGTTGCTGCTGCGTTTGCCTGTGCGTTTGTGTCCTTTGCTGACCAATACATCCGCGCCCATGCTGTCGCAGTAAAAATACTCTCTCCACTGATCTGCCAGGACGCCGCCTGCGCTGCCCAGTGCCGCTTTGATAAGACCCATATGTCATTCTCCTTTTTTTGAAATTAGAATTTTCCGCCGCCGCCGCCATGGCTTCGGCCGCTGGAGCTTGTGTGTACAGAGCTTCCGCCGCCACCGCCACCGCTACTGTTGTTATTCTCCTGACGGCGGACCTTCGTAACATTGCTGTACAGGAAGATATCCTGCTGTGTCCGCAGATGAAAGGAACCGGGATTCATGTAATCGGAAGCGCTGTACTGCATACGTTTGGTGTTCATGGAGGCGCGCATAATCAGCACCGCTGCTGCAGCCACGACCATACCGATCACCAGAGAAAGCAGGATATTGGGCGAACGTTTCTGCTGGGAATACACGATTGTCTCCTGGTCGCCGTGGTAGTAGTCCCCGGAGTAATCCGCGTATCCGTCAACCGGTGTTCCCTCCTGCAACGAATCCAGATAATAGGGGAGGGCATCCAGATAGGCGTCAAAGCCGTTGTAGAAATCCCCATCGGACAGATAGGGAATCACCGTGTCCCCAAGCTTCTGAATACCGTAGTCCGTCAGGGCGTAAATCGCGTCGCCGCAGGTGGAGATGTACCAATCCCGTTCTTCCATGGCCAGCAGGAATAAAACACCGCTGTCACCATATCCGTGATTGTCATAGTAGTCATCCGCGTAATTCTGGGGTCGTTTGCCATCCAGACGGTCCACCGTCAGAATCACGATGTCCATTCCATATTCCGTCCCCAGAGAACGCGCCTTGTCCTCCAGAGCTCCTTGCTCCTGGGCAGAGAGCAGTCCGGCATTGTCCACCACCAGTGTCGGGTCCGACACAACGGAAACATTCAGAGACAATCCCACGAGAATCAGCAGGAGCAAAAGAAGGGAAATCACGTTTCGTTTCATAGTCCGTTCCCTCCTTACAGAACCAGCCACTGCACCAGCAGGGAAAGCAGTGTTACCCCGGCACAGATTGCGGCGAACCATCCGGCTGTCCGCTTGGGACAGATGGGGAAGGAGCCAGTCATTTTTCCGGTCTGGCCATTCATGGCGAAGGTGTAGATTTTTCCTCGGTATTGGGTGTTCAGGATCCACACTGGCAGCAGCGCATACCGAGCCTTGCTGTGCCGGATCTGAAGCTGCTTGGAGGTGGGAACCACTGTGGCATAGCCGATCAGGGAGGGCTGCAGCGCATCCTCCACGGCGTTGTCCACCCGCTGACGGATTCGTGCTTCCCCGTCTTCGGAAGGAACGTCGTATTTGTCCGCCAAAAAGCCTGTGAGATAGGCCATATCGAAGTCCCTCATCTGGCCATAGTCGTAAGGCTCAATGGACTCCATAAAAGTGTCATCCATTTTGGAGGAGCCGTCCATGGGAATCCCCTGAAAGCTGGCCTCTGCTCCCCGCCGCAGAAGAAAGTGATTTGTCTTCGTATAATGGTACTGGGAGTCCGACCAGGTGTGAACGCTGGTAGCTTTATAGCTGCCGTTGTAGTCTGCGCTGCAGTCGTAAAGCCAGAAGGGAACATACATGCCTGTGATCTTTTCCAAGCGCTGTTCCTGAGTGAATTCTTTCGGCAGCAACGGTTTTCCCTTGCACAGCCGAAGAAACGCGGTTTTGGCGTCCTCCTTGCTGGTCTGGAATGGGATGACCGCGTCCGGCTTCAGTCCGCCGCTGAGACGGGAGGGCATGATGGTGGGATTGTCGCAGTAGGGACAGAAGGTTGCGGCGGTGTTCTCATCGGTCAGAATTTCACCGCCGCAGGCAGGGCATTGGAAGGCGTGCATGGCCTGCTGCTCTTCCTCTGCCCATTCCTGGTTCGGACGATCATCCCACTGAAATTCTTCGTCGCTTTGCTTCTCGCTGTCGTTGAAGGCCTTAACAGCATCGATGTCAAAGGTATTTCCACAGTATTCGCAGGTCAGAAGCTGGCTTTCTCCGCCGAAAACCAAACCTGCGTTGCAGCAGGGACATTTGTATTCCAGGACACGGTTTTGCCCTTCCATAGATGCCTCCTTTTTTATCCGCGCAGATATTCAAAAGCGGAGTAAGTGAATACTGCCGCGCCGGTGCTGAGAACATTTTCGTCGAAGGTCACCTTGGGATGATGTTGAGGGAATGTGTGGCCCTTGGCGGGTTCACCTGCTGCCAGCGCCAGCATCAGAGCGGGGACCTCCTGGGTGACATAGGCGAAGTCCTCGGAACCGCCGCCACGGGAGGGCTTTCCACCGCTGAGTTCCGCCGTGGTAAAGGCGCCGTAGGGTCCTAAGAGATCCTTCAGATATCCGGCGACCTTCTCGCACAGGTCCTTGTCATTGACCAGGGTGGGGCAGCCGCTGCCGAAGGTGACTTCCGCTGTGGCCCGGAAGGAAGCCGCAATGCTCTGGGAGATCTCAGTCATCCGCTGCTTCAGGTAGCTGCGGGTCTTCTCGTCATAGGTGCGGATGGTGCCGCTCATGGTTGCGGAATCGGGAATCACGTTGCCGACCTCGCCGCCCTGGAAGGTTCCGATGGTCAGCACCGCTTCCTCCGTAGAGGACAGTTCCCGGGCGTGGATCTCCTGCAGCGCGATCAGAATATGCGCCGCGGCGGTCAGCGGGTCTACACCGTTCTGGGGCGCGGAGCCGTGACAGCCCTTGCCCTGGACCCGAATGCTGAAATAGTCGGCCGCCGGAGCGCTGACACCGGGAGAGGAAACGATCACAGTGCCGGCGGGGATGGGCATACCGGCGGTCACATGAATCATCATGGCCGCGTCAGGACGGGGATCCTCCAGGACGCCGGATTCGATCATATCTTTGCTGCCTTCGAATACTTCTTCCGCAGGCTGGAACATGAGCTTTACCATGCCGGGAAGTTCTGACTCATGTTCTTTCAACAGCTTTGCGGTGCCAAGCAGCATGGCCGTATGCATATCGTGGCCGCAGGCGTGCATTCTGCCGTTGCCGCAGGCATAGCCCAGGCCGGTTTCCTCGGTGATGGGCAGGGCATCCATATCCGCACGGAGCAGGATCACCTTTCCGCCGGACTTACCGACGGTGGTCACCAGACCTGCCTTGCCGCATTCTTTTACGGTATAGCCCATTTCCTCCAGAGCGGCTTTGACATAGGGCTTGGTTTCAGTCAGGTCAAAGCCGGTTTCCGCGTGGGCATGGAGCCAGCGGCGGTGGGAACACATTTCTTCCAGCAGACCGCCTGCTTCCTGCAAAACTTGTTCTTTGGTCATCAGAATCATCCTCCTTATGGATTTTCTGTTAGTATATCACAGTGACCGGAAAAATTCGATAGAGAAATAAAAAATTATGCATGAAAAGTGAAAATTTCATAACGCAAAAGAGATGATAGCGGTGTGATACGGCAGTTGTTTTTTTCTGTACAATCTGCTATACTTTTTCCAGAAAACATTCAAGGAGAGAGAATCATGCTGGACGTTCTGATGCGGGCAGGAAGCTTTATTGCTGTCATTCTTTTGGGGTACTTTCTGAAGAAAATTGGATTCTTCAAGCAGGAGGATTTTACCATTTTGTCCCGGATTACCATTCGGATCACGCTGCCTGCCACTATTATCAGCAGCTTCGCCGGAAGGGAGATCGATATGGCGCTGCTGAGTCTTGCGCTGCTGAGCATTGGCTGTGGGCTGCTCTATGTTGCCATTGGATTTCTGATTAACCGGAAGTATGGCCGGGAGCAGCAGGCTTTTGAAATGCTGAATCTTCCGGGCTACAATATTGGCACCTTTGTGATTCCCTTTGCCCAGAGCTTTCTGGGACCCATGGGCGTTGTGGCTACCAGCCTGTTTGACACCGGCAACTCGGTGATTTGCCTTGGCGGCGCCTACAGCATGGCTGTCATGGTCAAGGACGGTACCGGTTTTTCTGTTAAGCGCATTCTGAAATCTCTGGCCCATTCCGTTCCCTTCGTTTGCTATGTGCTTGTGCTGGTGATGAATCTTCTAAAAATCTCCATGCCGGGTTTTGTCATGTCCTGTGCCGGAATCATCGGCAACGCCAATGCCTTTATGGCTATGCTGATGATTGGCGTTGGCTTCAAGCTGGAGGGGAACAAAGCACAGATCCGTACCATTGTGAAGCTGCTTTCCATCCGGTACGGTGTGGCCATGATCCTCGCATGGATCTTCTATTTCCTCCTGCCCTTTGGGCTGGAGATTCGACAGGCTTTGGTAATTCTGGCCTTCAGCCCCATTGGTTCCGCTGTACCGGCTTTCACGGGAGAAATGAAGGGGGATGTGGGACTGTCCAGTGCTTTGAATTCTCTGTCCATCCTCATCAGTATTGCCATCATCGTCACATTGCTGACTGTAATGCTGTAATCAGTTAATCAGAAAGTCCACGAAAACACAGCAAGAGCTTCCCGTTTCTGAGAAGCCCCTGCTGTTTTTTTCGTTTTTCAGAAGCGTTACCCTTCTATGGGAAAGGGGATTCCCCCAACCTGGACGCTTTCCACTTCCTCCAAAAGCAGGATGTCGGAAAACACGGTACTCTTGGAGCAGTAGGTCTTTCCGTTTTCCGGACGGATGCTGCCGCCGGTGTTGCTGATATCGATCACAGTACCGTCCTTTTTCACCAGAAGGATCTCCACATTTTCCATGTAGCGCTCCATTTGGAGACGGTCCTCTTCCGGCAGTCTCCCGCTGGGGGCGTTGCTCCACTGCACTTCGGAATCCACCTCGTAATCCAACCGGATTCCCACCGGAGAAACATAGATATCCGTTATGGTAAATTGCATGCCCTCCTGCGAGAAGGTTTCCCCATTGCCAAGTCTGACAGAGGAGTCCGCATAATCCACGTCAAACCGGAATTTCCAATGCCCTTCCACAACGGGAACACTGTCGCCGGAGGTTTCGTCCCAGTAAGACAGATCCTGGAATTCCACCTTCGCGGTTCCTTTGTTCAGCGGTTCGTCGGAGCTGATGGTGCAAATGTACTGAATCTGGCTGTCTCCGGGGAGTTCGTCCCGGAACCGTGCGCTGCCGTGGGCCCCGCCGCTTTGGACCAGGCGGATATCGCCAAAGTCCCCCAGTCGAAGCTGCTCTGCGGGGATATTCTCCGGAAGGAGAGGGGTGCCGTCATCCCGTGTGACGGAGAAGACGATGCAGGCGTTATACCGGTCGCCAATGATGGCCTCTGCGCGGATGGTCACCCCGTTATCCGTATCACTGGCGTCAATGGGCCGTCCGATTTGATCGATGACTTCCGTCTGGGCCACAGCGCCGCCGAAGATAGGGGACAATATTTCAGAAACAGGGGTTGGAATCCCGGCTGCTTCCGCGGTGACCGTCAGAATGGAAACAAGACAGGCGGCTGCCGCAATTTTACCGAGTACATGGTGGTTCTTTCTGGTCTTTCGGGAGACAGTGCCGGCTTCCCGGGCCGCGTTGGCGGCAATCCGTGCTTTCTGCTCCGCTGTAAAGGAAAGCTTGTCATAGCTTTTCTGATACTGATGCATTTCCATATCCATATTCCTCCAGGTAAGGTTTCAGCTTTTCTCTGCCTCTTGCGAGGCGTGTGTGGACGGTGGCTGTAGGAATCCCCAGAATCTGGCCGATTTCCGATGCCTGATATCCTTCGTAATAATACAGATAGATCACGGAACGGTAAGATGCCGGAAGCTGGTTGACTGCCGCCAGCACGCTGCCGTCCGGTTCCTCCGGCGCGGGAATCTCCATAAAGGCATCCAGACTACAGCTGCGTTTCCGCCAGGGACTTTTCAGCAGGTCTTTGCAGGCGTTGGCGGCCATGCGAAGCACATAGGCCCGCTCATGCTCGGGAGAATCAAATTCCCTGGGCTGGGTCAGCAGCTTAACAAATACAGTCTGGCAGATATCCTGCGCGTCGTCGGTATTTTTCATATAGGTGTAGCTAAGCCGGAGAATGGCGTCCGCGTAGGTATTCGCCAGGCGTTCCGCTTGCTCCGTTATGTTCATGATATCCACTCCTTTGTTTCAGGCGCCTTCAACCACAATACGATTCAGAAGCTGTAAAACTTTCAAACGAAAAAGGGAATTATTCAGTTTCGATTAGGATTGTCGCTTAAATGATCGTTTAGTGCAGCACCCATCGTAGGGCGGGGTCATGACCCCGCCGAAGCAGTAGGTTAACAAAAACGCCTAATTAGATGTAAAATCCAAACACTGCGTATCCATTTTTTACTTTCGATCCATTGGGCTGGTCGGCGGGGTCATGACCCCGCCCTACGATGGGGGAAGATATAAATTGGTGCGATAAACGATCATTTGCAGGAGTCCTTGTGGCGCTACTGAATAGATACTGAAAAAGAAAAAAGAGGGCCATAGGCCCTCAAAGCATTGTTACAGGGAGAAATCCTCGCTTTCATATTTGGAAAAATCCAGCGCCTTGGCCTTGACCGGGATCCGCTTGCAGGGATCATACTTGAATTTGCGGCACCGGTCCTCAACAGTGCGCATTCCCTTTTTGGAGCAGAGAATCTGCCCGTCCTCCAGGTGTGCGCCATAAAGGCAGTAAGCGCAGGAGCGTTCTATCTTTTTTCGAAACAGCATGGCGGTGTCCTCCGTAAAGCTTTGCCCTTATTATACAGCAATTGCTCTGGGAATGCTACTCTTTTTTGCGTTTTCCGCAGAATCAGGGAAAAAGTAAGCAAAATGCCGCAGCAGGGAAGCAGGGTTCCTGATACCAGCGCTCCGGCCAGCAGTACACTGAAGGCCGTTTGCAGCAGCTTCCCAAGAAAGTAATACCGCAGGGAAAGGCCCGCCGTGACGGAGAACGTCTGCATGGTCACACACAGACCGCCGAAAGCCAGCAGGCCGGAGCAGATTACAAACCGCAGCTCCACATCGGAAACGGACAGCAATTCACAGCAGCCGTTGGACAGCTCCAGCAGTCCGATGATCGCCACCTGGGCCGAAGCTGGAAGCAGCCACAGCACCCACCGCCTGAGAAAGGCGATTACGACCCGGAACAGCACCACCCAGCCGCAGACCGATGCCATGATCCGAACCGAGCGGTTCAGTGCCTCGGACAGGGTGACTGGCTTCCCGGGAGAAGGAGCGGCCATCCGCGCCTCCTTTCCTGGTATCAGAATTGCTACGAATACGGCACTGGAAAGATGAATTCCCCAAAGTGCCCAGGCCATCCACTGTCTGGGGAACATGGCCCCAACCATGCCGAACAGAAAGGCGGGTCCTGCGTTGTTGCAGAAGGAAAGCAGCCGCTGCGCCTCTTCTCGGGAAAGCTGCCCGGAACGGTAAGCGGCAGCAATACTTTGTGCGCCTACAGGATATCCGCCCAGGAAGCCGGAGATCAGCAGGGACTCTCCACCCTTGGGGATTCCGCACAGCTTTCCCAAGGGACGAAGGACGCCCAGAGAAGAACCAAGAAACGCACTTGTCAGGACTGTGGACAATAGGAAAAAAGGAAACAGGGAGGGAATCACGGTTTTCAGACATAGCTCGATGCCGGTTCTGGCCCCATCCAACGCCGTTTTTCCGTCCAAAATCAGGATCAGCATGCCAATGGATGCACCGATCCCGGACACAAGCCGCTTCCTTTTCACAGACCTCACCTCGGAAGAATCTATGCAAGAAAGAGTTCCGGCATTCATATGCTTGCAAAAAGGGAGGTGCCGAAATGGGCAGGGGACGTTACTTTTTGGAACGGCTGGCAGACGGGGCCGATCTCAGCGGGGAGTCGCTGCCGGGGGTGCCTATTGTGGAGATTGCCGGAGATCGCCGGGTGCTGATTGAAAATCACTTCGGCGTCAAGGAATACAGCCGGGAGCGGATCACCGTAAAAGTGAAGTACGGGTTTGTCTGTGTCTGCGGCTGCCATCTGGAGCTGATGCGCATGACCGCGGAGCAGCTGGTGATCTGCGGCAGGATCGACAGCGTTACGGTACAGCGGAGGGGGTAAGCATGGATCTATGGAAATCCCTGGCTGGGATGGTGGAGGTGGAGCTAACCAGCGCAGAACCGGAGACAGCACTGGGGGCCATCAACGCAAGCGGCATAGACGTTTTCCGGGTGCAGCAGAAAAGTGAACTGACATATGTTTTCCAAATTCGGCGGAAGGATTACCGGACTCTGGCAAAGATATCTGAAAAAAGAGGGGAGACTCTGAAGCTGCTTCAGAAGTTGGGTCTGTACTGGACGGGAAAACGGCTGCTGCACCGTCCGGTATTGCTGTTCGGCATGGCCCTTTTTCTTGCCATGGCTCTGTACCTGCCCTCCCGGGTGTTTTTCATCCGGGTGGAGGGAAATGTGACCGTTCCCGCCAGACGGATCCTGGCGGCAGCGGAGGACAGCGGCATCCGCTGCGGGGCGTCCCGGCGGGAGGTCCGCAGCGAGAAGGTGAAGAACGCCCTGCTGGCTGCAGTGCCGGAGCTGCAGTGGGCCGGGGTGAATACTGCCGGATGTGTGGCCACCATCTCCGTGCGGGAACGGACAGACCCCCAGACTGAGCAGCCGCAGTGGGAGGTGGCGAGCATTGTGGCCTCCCGGGACGGCTACATTCTGTCCGGTACTGTCACCCGGGGAAACGCATTGTTTCAGGTAGGGCAGGCAGTGAAGGAGGGGCAGGTGCTGATCTCTGGCTATACCGACTGCGGCATCTGCATCCAGGCCACCCGGGCGGAGGGGGAGATCATGGCCCAGACCAGCCGCTGTTTTGAGGCAGTAACACCCTCAGAATGGTCTCAGCGGGGGGAAGCCGCGGAAGTGAAGCGAAAATACAGCCTGCTTCTCGGAAAAAAACGGATAAATTTATGGAAAGACAGTGGAATTTTGGACCCCACTTGTGGTAGAATGTATTCAGAATACGATGTCACCCTGCCGGGAGGCTTTTCGCTGCCGGTGGCGCTGTGTGTGGAGGAATACACCGTCTATGAAACGTCGCTTTCCGAAATCCCGCCGGACTGTGCCCAGAACGCGCTGACCGGCTTTGCGGACCGCTATCTGACGGGGCAGATGGTTGCCGGGGAAATTCGCAGCCGGTTGGAAACGGTCTCCTCGGAGGAAGGCGTGTACCATCTGCGGGGAAGCTACATCTGCGTGGAAATGATTGGCAGGGAACAGAAGGAACAGATTGGAGACACAAATGGGAAAAACAGTTGAAAGGATCGTCAATGCCGAGCGGGTGGAGGACCTGATTGCGGTATTCGGCTCCTTTGATGAAAATATCAAGCGCATTGAGGAAGCGCTGAATGTCCAGGTGGTGAACCGGGGAACGGACCTGCGGGTCTCCGGCGACGAGGAAATGGCCGATAAGGCTGTGCGCACTCTGGAGGGGCTGCTGGCGCTGGCGTCGAAAGGGGAAACCATTGACGAGCAGCGGGTCCGCTATCTCATCACCCTGGTCAACGAGGGAAACGACGACCAAGTGGCCCAGATGGCCAAGGATGTGGTCTGCATTACCGCCAAGGGCAAGCCCATCAAGGCCAAGACTGTGGGCCAGCAGCACTACATGCGCGCTATCCAGAAGAACACCGTCACCATCGGCGTGGGCCCCGCCGGTACCGGCAAGACGTATCTGGCAGTGGCCGCGGCGGTGGCAGCCTTCCGGGAGCGGACGGTGAACCGGATCATCCTGACCCGTCCGGCGGTGGAAGCAGGCGAACGGCTGGGATTCCTTCCCGGCGATCTGCAGAACAAGGTGGATCCCTACCTGCGTCCGCTGTACGATGCCCTGTATGATATGCTGGGGGCGGAGACCTTCCAGAAGTATCAGGAACGGGGTTCCATTGAAGTGGCGCCCCTGGCCTACATGCGGGGCCGCACCCTGGATGACAGCTTCATTATTCTGGACGAGGCCCAGAACACCACCCGGGAGCAGATGAAAATGTTCCTGACCCGTCTGGGCTTCGGCTCCAAGATCGTGATCACCGGCGACGTGACCCAGATCGACCTGCCGGAGGACAAGGTTTCGGGATTGAAGGACGCCATCCGGGTGCTGGACGGGGTGAAGGACATTGCCATCTGCCGCCTGACCTCGGCGGATGTGGTGCGCCACGCCCTGGTGCAGGAAATCATCAACGCATACGAAAAGGCGGCCCAGAAGCCGGAAATGAAAAAGCAGGCTCAGCAGCAGTTCAAGGGCCGGTATCAGAGGAAGAAATAATATGAAACATAAAATTAACCTGGTTTTCGAGCAGCTGAGTCTGCAAAGGTTTACCATCCGTGCCAATATCCGCAAGTGCGTCCAGGAGACCCTGAAAGCAGAGGGCATCACCGCCGCCTGCGAAATCAACGTGCTGGTGACGGATGACGCAGGAATTCAAATCATCAACCGGGAGAGCCGGAACATAGACAAGCCCACGGATGTGCTGAGCTTTCCCATGTTCCAGCTGGAAGCGGGGAATCCGCCAAAAGACTGGGAGGAATACCGGGACCCGGAAACCGGCCTGGTTCCCTTGGGAGATATGTGCATCAGCCTGGAGCGGGCCGTTGCCCAGGCGGAGGAATTCGGCCACAGCGTCCGGCGGGAGGTTGGCTACCTGACCATCCACTCCATGCTCCATTTGCTGGGCTACGACCATCTGGACGAGGGGGAGCAGAAGCGGCAAATGCGGGCAAGAGAAGAGGCCATCGCCGCCGGAATTCCCGGAATGACCAGAGACTGAATACGTTTCATAGATTAGGAGAACCTTATGAATACCAAAACCGCAATCATTACCATTGCCGGACGCCCCAATGTGGGTAAGTCCACGCTGACCAATTACCTCGTTGGCGAGAAAATCACCATCGTGTCCAATAAGCCCCAGACCACCCGGAACCGAATCTGCGGGATCGTCACCCGGGACAATATGCAGTATGTCTTCGTAGATACGCCCGGCTATCACAAGGCCCGCACCAAGCTGGATGACTACATGGTGAACACCGTCCGGGAGTCCATTTCCGACGTGGACGCCGCCATCCTGGTGGTAGAGCCCATTGCTTCTGTTGGGAAGCAGGAGGAGGCGCTGATCGAGCGCTTGGCCGCCACCCGGTGCCCAACCATTCTAGCCATCAACAAGATCGACACTGTGGAAAAGGACAAGCTGCTGGAGGTGATCGATGTCTATGCCCGGGCAGGCGCATTCGACGCCATCATCCCCATCTCCGCCAAAACCGGCGACGGTGTGGAGGAGCTGCTGGCGGAGTGCGAAAAGTACGCGGTGGAAAGTCCCTTCCTGTTCCCGGACGATGTGACCACGGACCAGCCCGAGCGGCAGGTTATGGCGGAGATCATCCGGGAGAAGCTGCTGTGGTGCCTGGACAAGGAAATCCCTCACGGAACCGCCGTGGAGATCACTCGTTTTTCTGAGCGGGAAAACGGCATCATCGATATCGACGCCACCATTTACTGCGAAAAGGCAAGCCACAAGGGCATTATCATCGGCAAGCATGGCGATATGCTGAAGAAAATCTCCTCCATGGCCCGGACAGACTGCGAGAAGTTTATGGGCACCAAGGTATACCTGACCACCTGGGTCAAGGTCAAGGAGAACTGGCGGGACAGCGATTTCCTAGTGCGCAACTTTGGCTACAGCGAATAATTTCCAGTTGTAAGACTGTTCCTGCGTGCAAATCCTATCCACAGGAGGGATTAGGATGAACGCTATGGATTACTGGCAATTATTCTTGGAGACCGGAGCGCCGGAAGCTTATCTCATGTACAGCAAACAGCTCAAATCGGAGGGAAGCCATGTATTTGACGATCCAGGGCATCGTCCTGAGAGTTACGGACTACAATGACCGGGACGCCCTGCTGACGCTGCTGACACGCCGCCACGGCAAGCTGACGGTAAAGGCCAGGGGACTGCGCCGGAAAAACAGTCCTTTGACCGCTCCCTGTCAGCTGCTGGCCTACGGTGAATTTACGTTATTTGAATATCGGGGACAGTACACCATCAACGAGGCATCCTCCCTGGAGCTGTTTACGCCCCTGCGTCGGGAACTGACCAAGCTGTCCCTGGGTACTTACTTTGCCCAGGCAGCGGAGGTCCTCTCCCAGGAGGATCAGCCCAGTCCGGAGCTGCAGGCCCTGCTGCTGAACTGCCTGTATGCGCTGTCCTATCTGGACCTGCCGGAGAAGAAGATCAAGGCAGTTTTCGAGCTGCGGGCCGCCTGCCTTTCCGGCTACACGCCGGATCTGTTCGGCTGCCATATCTGTGGGAACCAGGATCCGGACCGGTTTGATCTGTCGGCGGGACAGCTGGAGTGCCGGAACTGCCGGGACCGGGAGTCCAACGGCATCCGCCTGCCCGTGACGCCACCGCTGCTGGAAGCCATGCGCTACATCAGCCTGTGCGATCCCAAGCGGCTGTTCTCCTTCCAGATCGGGGAGGAAACCCTGGAGGCATTGTCAAAACTGACGGAAGCTTTCTTAACCACACAGCTGGAACGAGGATTTTCCACGCTGGATTTCTATAAGTCCTTGTTTGTTGAATAAGTTTCCCGTCAGGCATCCCGCTGGGGATGCTTCTGTGCGATTGAAATTACTTACATTTTAGGAGAAAATCATGTCTGAATTATATGAAAAATCGCTGCTGAAGCTGGAACTGGACCAGGTTCTGCAGCTTCTTGCCGGGTGCGCGGGCAGCGAAGGCGGAAAGGACGCCTGCTTACAGCTGCGCCCCAGCTCCGATCTGGAGGAAGTGGAGCTGATGCTGCAGCAAACCACCGCCGCCTCCGATCTATGTACCCGGAAGGGGAACCCTGTTTTTGGAGACGTCACTGACGTGTCCGCCTCCCTGGAGCGGGCAGACCGGGGCGGTTCCTTGCAGCCCATTGAACTGCTGCGGATCGCGGGAATCCTCCGCTGCGCCCGAACCATCAAGGGGTATGTGGCAGAGGATGAAAAGGAGACGGTGCTGGACAGCCTGTTCCGGGCGCTGAGTCCCAATAAATACCTGGAGGATAAGATCTTCGGCGCGATTTTGTCCGAGGAGGAGATTGCTGACAACGCCTCTCCTGCCCTGGCGGATATCCGCCGTCACATGCGGATCCAGTCCGCCAAAATCCGGGACAGCCTGCAGAAGGTGATTTCTTCCCCCGCCTACAGCAAGTTCCTCCGGGAGCCCATCATCACCATCCGTCAGGGCCGCTATGTTGTGCCTGTGAAAAGTGAATGTAAAAATGATGTTCCCGGCCTGGTGCATGACGTGTCCGCTACCGGCTCCACCTATTTTGTGGAGCCTATGTCCGCCGTCAACGCCAACAACGCCCTGCGGGAGCTGGAGCTGAAGGAGAAAAAGGAGATTGAGCGGATCCTGGCGGAGTTGTCCAGTGAAGCGGCTTCCTACCGGGAGTCCATTGACCTGAACTACCGGATGCTGGTTCAGCTGGATGTGATCTTCGCGAAAGCCAAGCTTGCCTACCGGATGCGGGCCTGGGCCCCCATTATGAACGATCAGGGCAGGGTGGAGCTGCGCAAGGCCCGGCATCCGCTGATCGATCCCAAGACCGTGGTGCCCATCTCGGTGCGGCTGGGTACGGACTTCGACTCTATGATCATCACCGGCCCCAACACCGGCGGCAAGACCGTGACGCTGAAAACCATCGGTCTTCTGACGCTGATGGCGGAGTGCGGCCTGCACATTCCCGCGGGAGACGGCAGCACGCTTTCCACTTTCGATGCCATTCTTGCGGACATCGGTGATGAGCAGTCCATTGCCCAAAGCCTGTCCACCTTTTCCAGCCACATGCGTACCATCGTGGACGTGGTCGCCCAATGTGACGACCGAACACTTGTGCTTTTCGACGAACTTGGCGCCGGTACAGATCCTGCCGAGGGAGCAGCTTTGGCAACAGCTATTATTGAATTCTGCCGAAAAATGGGCAGCCGTGTGGTGGCCACCACCCACTACGCGGAATTGAAACTCTATGCCATGCGCACCAAGGGCGTCATCAATGCCTCCTGCGAGTTTGACGTGGAAACCCTGCGCCCCACCTACAAGCTGCTAATTGGCATTCCAGGCAAGTCCAACGCCTTCGCCATTTCCCGGAAGCTGGGCCTTTCGGAGGAGATTCTGAAGGAAGCCGATGATCTGGTGGACAAGAGCGACAAGGACTTTGAGGATGTCCTGTCTCAGCTGGAGCAGCAGCGCCAGCAGATGGAGGCGGCCCGACAGGAGGCCGAACGTCTGCGCCAGGAGACGGCCAAGATCAAACAGCAGAGCGAGGAATACAACGAGCAGCTGCGCAAGGAGAAGGAAAAGGCCATGGAGTCTGCCCGCCGGGAGGCCCAGCAGATCATTGAGGAAGCCAGAGCTGCCGCCAATATCGCCTCCGAAGAGCTGAAGGCCCTGCGCAAGCAGCTGACGGAAAACGCCGATACCGCGGGGATCAACCAGCGTCAGGCAGAGCTTCGCCGGAACCTGAACGAGGCAGAGGACAAGTTGCGCGCAGCCCAGCCCCGGAAGGAACGGCCCAAGCCCACAAGAGGGATTCTGGTCGGAGATACGGTGGAGCTTCTGAAACTTGGCACAAAGGCCAGTGTCATTGCCATCAATAAGGACGGTTCCTATCAGCTTCAGGCCGGTATTTTGAAGATGTCCGCAAAGCCGGACGAGGTTTATCTGCTGGAAAATGAAAACCCCTACAAGGAAAAAGGCGGGCATCCCAAACACTCCGGTCGTGAGATAAAGCTCAGTGCTATGCCCACGGAAGTGGATCTGCGCGGTATGGATTCGGTGGAGGCTATCTGTGTGCTGGAGCGGTATCTGGATGAGGCCATGCGCAACAATCTGAGTCAGGTTCGTATCATTCATGGCAAGGGTACCGGAACTCTGCGTGCTGCCGTCCAGCAGACACTGAAAAAGAATAAATTCGTCAAAAAATTTCGTTTGGGCCAGTATGGAGAGGGCGAAGACGGCGTTACCATTGCGGAATTTGCATAATTTTTCATCAAATCCAAAAAATGGAAACGTTTTAAACAAGGAAACTCCAAATTCGAACCAGCTTATTGTGTAAACAGGACGAAAATTAGTTGACTTTTTCAGTAAAAATGCTATGATATACACAGACCCGTCGTACCCTATCGGGTGTGATGTAAAGGAGTGTGTATTATGTTCAATAAAGAAGTCATCGTTCGCTGTGAATCCGGCCTGCACAACAAACAGGCAACCTACTTCGTTCAGAAAGCGAACGAATTTGAGAGCAGCATCTGGCTGGAATCCGGCACCCGCAAGATGAATGCCAAGAGTCTGCTGGGCATCATGTCGCTGGGGGTTGTTACCGGTTCCACGGTTACATTGAGCGCTGTTGGCCCTGATGCTGAGGCTGCTGTGAACGCTCTGGACACTCTGCTCCAGCGGGACGTTTATTAACAATTACTTATTCAAACCGCCTCAATGCCAAAAAACTGCATTGAGGCGGTCCTATTTCCATCCTCTCTGAAAACGACTTCTACGGCTTTACAGGATCGGCTGTTCCCGAGAAACCTGTCAGGCCGACTAAAAGGATACCATGACTTTTGATGAACTGAAGGAAAAAGCCCTGACTCTGCCTTATGCCCCTGGCGTTTATATTATGCGGGACAAAACCGATAAGGTGATCTATGTAGGCAAAGCCAAAAAACTGAAAAATCGTGTCAGCCAGTATTTTCAGGATACAGCCTCTCACACGCCAAAGACCCGTATTATGGTGAGCAAGATCCATCATTTTGATGTCATCGTGGCAGCCTCAGAATTTGAGGCATTGGTGCTGGAATGCTCCCTGATCAAGCGGTATATGCCGAAGTATAATATCCTGTTGAAGGATGACAAAGGCTACCCTTATCTTCGACTGAATATGAAGGAGCTCTATCCCGCAATCACCATCGTCAGCAAGCCGGCAGATGATGGCGCCGATTATTACGGCCCCTATGGCGGGCGCTCCGTGACCCATGATGTGATGGAGGCTATCCGGCTGACGCTGAAGCTTCCCGGCTGCCATAAGCAGTTCCCACGGGATATCGGTAAGGAGCGCCCCTGCCTGAATTACCATATGAACCAGTGTGCGGGTTGGTGCCAGGAGAACAAAAGCTGCACCGAATACCGGGAGACCATGCTCCAGGCAAAGCAGCTGCTCCAGGGCAACTACAAGGCAGTGGCCGATCAGATCCGGGAGCAGATGCTTGCTGCCGCGGACAATCTGGAATTTGAGCTGGCCGCCAGTCTGCGGGATCGGCTGACGGCAGTGGAAAACCTGGGACAAAAGCAGCTTGTCACCGCCGGGACCCTGGCGGACACAGATGTGGTAGGCTACGGGGAAACCGAGGCCAAGGGCTGTTTTGCCGTGCTCCATTTCTCCGGCGGCAACCTACTGGACAAGGAATATGAGGTGTTTGCCAGGCCCGATGACAAGGCGGAAGCAGTATCCAGCCTGATGAAGCAGTTTTATCTCAGCCGTGGTATGGCGCCCAAGCGGGTGCTGCTGCCCTTCGAGATCGAAGACAGCGAGCTATTTGCCGAGCTGCTGGAGCAGCAGTACGGCCGCCGTCCCAAGCTCCATGTGCCCCAGCGGGGCGACAACGTCCGGCTGGTGGAGCTGGCCTGCAAGAATGCCTTTGAGGAGGCCCAGCGGGTCACAGGCAAGGAAGAACGCTCCAGCGCCACCCTGGGCCTATTGGGAAAAATGCTGGCCCTGGAGCCGCCGAAACGGATGGAGTCCTTTGATATCTCCAACATTTCCGGAACGGACATCGTTGCCAGCATGGTGGTTTTTCAGGACGGCAAGCCGAAAAAAAGCGATTATAAGCGTTTCAAGCTGGAGGGACTGACAGATCAGGACGACTATGCCTCCATGCACCAGGTGGTAAAGCGCCGTTTTGCCCACTACAAGACGGGGGACAAGGGCTTCGACGAGGCGCCGGATCTGCTGCTGATTGACGGCGGCGTGAACCATGCCAAGGTGGCTGTGGCCGCCTTGGAGGAGCTGGAGCTGCATTTCCCGGTGTTCGGCATGGTGAAAGACGACAGGCACCGCACCCGTGCGCTTGTGACTCCAGAGGGACAGGAGATCCGCATCGACAACAACCAAGCGGTATTCTCTTTGATCGGCAATATCCAGGAGGAGACACACCGCTTTGCCATCACCTACCACCGCCAGCTTCGCAGCAAGCGGCTGCGGTATTCGGAGCTGGATGAAATTCCGGGTATTGGCCCAAAACGAAAGCAGGAGCTTCTGCGGCAGTTCAAGTCCCTCACTGCCATCGGTCAGGCAACTCTGCCGGAGCTGGAACGGCTGCTGCCCAAGGATGCGGCGGCGGCAGTTTTTCATCATTTTCAGGATAAGAAGCAGGCAGAAACGGAAGATTGAATTTTGCGGAATCAAAGAGATGAAAGTATATCTATGACTCCGCATGGGATCCTTTTCAATTTGGTATCCTATGAAAGAACTGCTGGTATCATGGAGCATACTCTGTTTATTTTAAGGAAAAAAGAGGAAAGACTATGCGTGTCATCACAGGAAAAGCCAGGGGCGTTCAGCTGAAGACCCCGGAGGGAATGCTGACCCGTCCTACTACGGACCGGGTAAAGGAGGCCCTTTTCAGCATTATTAACTTTGAGATTCCCGGAGCAAAGGTTCTGGATCTGTTTGGCGGCACCGGGCAGCTGGGCATCGAAGCCCTGAGCCGTGGAGCCAGGAGCGCCGTGTTTGTGGACGCCCGGGAGGAGGCCTGCAAGCTGATTCGGGAGAACCTGAAACGCACGAAGCTGGAGCAGGATGCCAAGGTCGTCCGCAGCGATTACCTGGACTATCTGGAGCGCTGCCGGGAACAATTCAGCATGATTTTCTTGGACCCACCCTACGCGGAAGTTTTTTTGGAAAATTCCTTAAATCGAATAACCGAAATTGACATTTTGCAATCCGATGGTATAATAGTCACAGAACGCCCTTTTGGAAAGGAGCTGCCCTGGGAATTGGAAGGCTACACCCGCTCCCGGGATTATAAATACGGAAAAACGCTGCTGACGCTTTACCGAAAAGCATAACGGCGTGGGAGAACTATGAAAATTGCGATTTATCCGGGCAGCTTTGACCCGGTGACCAGCGGTCATCTGAACATTATCCAGCGTGCCGCGAATATCTTTGACAAGCTGATCGTCTGCGTCATGGTCAATGCGGGCAAAAACCCCATGTTTTCCCTGGAGGAACGGGTGGAACTGATCCGCCGGGTCACAGGAGATCTGCCCAATGTGGAGGTTGACGGCTCCAACGAGCTTCTGGCGGATTATGCCAGACGGCGGGGCAGTTGTGTTATTGTCAAAGGACTTCGGGCAGGATCGGACTTTGAAAATGAATTTCAGATGGCACTGGTCAATCACAAAATCAACCCGGAGCTGGATACCATGTTTCTGACGGCGGAAAGTCAGTATATGTACTTGAGCTCCAGTATGGTGAAGGAATTGGGAACCTATGGCGTGGACCTTTCGGACTTCCTGCCGCAGGAAATTATTCCGGATTTTCAGAAGAGGATAGCACAAAAGAATCAAACCACTCAAGGAGGAAAATGAATTATGAGCGATCGTAATACCGAAGATATCATTGGCGCATTGTATGATATGGTGCAGGATGCCCGTTCCATGCCTCTGGCAGCGGATAAGTGTATTCTGGAACGGGATAAGGTTTTGGACATGCTGGATGAAATCATTGCCCAGCTGCCCGGGGAACTGAAGCAGTCCCGTACAATTGTGGAATCCCGCAATGAACTAATCAGTCAGGCCCGGCGGGAGGCGGAGGGGATTTTGAAGGAGGCCCAGGAGAAGGCCCGCCAGATGGTCACCCGGGAAGCAATCTATGCAGAGGCCAAGAAGCGCAGCGAAGAGCTGGTTGGCCAGACCCAGACCAGGATCAATCAGCTGCGGAAGGCCGGCAACGAATATATGGATGAATCTCTGCGTCAGACGGAAGAAGCCATCTCCAAGGCGTTGGCAGAGGTTCGGGATACCCGCATGAAGTTCCGCACCGTCACCGAAGCCCAGGAGCAGCGCAAGACTTCCAAAGTCGATGTCGAGGTGTGATTCCTTTGATCCTTTCTTCAATTATTAACCAGCACAGGCTCGGTCCTGTGCTGGTTCTTTTTTCCTTCAGAAGGGAATAGGCTGTAGCGAAAGGGGAGAGGGGAATGATAGTCAATCAAAAACCGACCGGAAGAGCCATGTCTATGCCGGGTGGGCTGACCATTGGCGCCGTGGTTAGTCTGGGGGTAACGCTGCTATTTGCTGCGGTATTGGCCAAGCTGGTGGACATGGAGAAACTGGCCTGGGGGAACATCGGCTATGGCATTATTGTGATCCTGCTGCTGGCCTCCTTCTCCGGAGCGATGACGGCCTATGCTAAAATCAAGCGCCAGCGGCTGCTGGTGTGCGGTGCGTCCGGTGTGATCTATTTCGGAATTCTGCTTGCCATTACAGCACTTTTCTTTGGGGGGCAGTATGAAGCGGTTGGGGTAACCGCTGGGCTGGTGTTTGGGGGGAGTGCCTGTGCATGGCTGCTGGGATTGCGCGACGGAGGAAGCAGAAGGGGAAAGAAAATCCGACCGGTCCATCGTTAAGTTGTACAAAATCTCGTCATAGGTAAATGCTGTTTACCGCATCTCAATAAAGTGAAAGATATCTTGCAAAAACAATATTTTGTGCATAGACGAAAAAAACACCGCAAGATATGGCAGAAAAGTTGAAAATGGTAAAAGAAAATGCAGTGCTTGTTTACCTGGTTGACATAAAAATGTTGACATAAATATCGTCATAATCTACAAAAAACGTTGTTTTGGCTAAAAAAGCTTGAATTTTTGTAAATTTTGGAGTATAGTATGGGTGTATTCGATTTGGGGTATTGCTATGCCCGTGCCGTGTACACCCTCATTTTTCTGCATAAGGGAACCTTTACTTTGTTTTGTGTTCAGGGAGGGAGTCTATTCTGTGGCACGGTTTTTCTGTCCCGATCTGCCGAATTTGTGGCGCAGGGGCTGCCGTTTCTTTCTTGCATGCTTCTGGGTGTCCGGAATTTTATGCGGTATTTTGGTATATCTGTCTGCCGGCAGAACGCTTGTTTCTTTGATGCGCAGTACACTTCCGGTGTCTGTGTCGATCGTTGGGATGCTGTGTGTGACCACATTACCTTTTCTTTTCTCCGCTTTTGCGGTGTTTCTTTTCAGGCCTGTGTTACTGTTGCCGGTTTGCTTTGGGAAAGCTTTTTTGTTCGCGTTTGTATCGATCGGCATTTTTCAGGCCTATGGGTCTGCCGGATGGCTGCTCCGGTGGTTCCTGCTGTTCAGTGACTGCACATCCGTTCCAATACTGTATTGGTTCTGGCTGCGCCATATTTCCGGAGATCGTCCATTGGATGGCTTTGGGGTCGCTTTGATGTGTGCTCTGGGGTTGCTGATTGGCAGTGTAAACTACAGCGTCATCTCGCCGTTTTTGGCGGGTCTGATAGATTTTTGAAAGGGTAAATGGGTAAACTGATTCATGTTGGACTTGATTCAAGCCTATGAAAATTACCTGACCAAGGTAAAACAGGCATCAAACAACACAGTATCCTCCTACATGCGGGATATCCGCCAGTTTTCGCAATGGCTGCAGAATAGGGAAGATATGGATGTTTTGAGTGCCACCCAACTGAATATCAGTGATTATCTGACTTACCTCCAGTCACAGGGAAAATCCGGCGCTACTGTGTCCAGAACACTGGCAAGCCTGAAAAATTTCTATGGCTATCTGGTATCTACAGGTTTTCTGGAAATCTCTCCTGTCAATGGAGAGATCCATGTGGATAGAGGAGAGAAAAAGCTTCCTGAAATTCTGACCGGTAAGGAAGTGGAGCTGCTTCTTGCGCAGCCTTCCTGTGTGGATTCCAAAGGATTTCGGGACAAAGCCATGCTGGAAGTGATGTATGCCACTGGTATTCGGGTTACAGAACTCATCGACTTAAATGTGGAGGATGTTAACCTGGAGCTGGGGATTATTAAGTGCAACGGCGCAAAAAAAACTCGTGTTATCCCATTGTATCCTGCCGCACTGCGGGCGCTGTCTGTGTACATGAAAGATGTTCGGATGCTGATGGTTGCGGATCCTTCGGAGAACGCACTGTTCGTCAATGTTGGCGGCGCCCGGATGAGCCGTCAGGGTTTCTGGAAGATTTTGAAGTTCTATCAGGCAAAGGCAGGCATCGAAAAGGACATTACACCGCACACACTGCGCCACAGTTTTGCGGTGCATTTGCTGGAAAACGGGGCGGATCTCGGCTCCTTGCAGGAGCTGATGGGCCATAGCGATATTTCCTCAACCCAGATGTATACCCACATGATCAATCAAAAGATCAAATCTGTATACGAAAAGTGTCATCCCAAAGCATAAATATAAAAAAGATCTGCCGCAAAGAGTCGGCAGATCTTTTTGTTCATAGGGAATTCATGAGTATGGGGTAGACTGTTGGAACCATCAGGAAAGGGGAGAGGGTCTCCATGGAACCAAAAAAACACAGATGGTGGCTTCTCGGCATTCTTGTTGCTTTGCTTTTGGGATTTTTCGTCTTCACTTTTTGGGACGCAATCCTGATCCGAGTGGCACCCAAGATGGTGCTGACTACAGCACTGAACGATCTGTTTTTTCAGATGGAGCAACGATTTCAGGATGACCCGCTGCTGATCGTTGCTGGAAGTCTGGAGCCCGAGGGCAAGTACACCATCGACGTGGACCTGGAGACGGAAAAAGAGCTTTTGGGGCCAGTCACCTATGATATGACCCTGCAGACCAATGGTACGGCTCATCAGCTTTGTGCGGAAGGAAATGTCAGTACGTCGTCAAAAACATTAGATTTTTCCCTATATCTGGATTCGGATTTTATGGCGGTTTCATCGGTGGATTTGGTCGGCGGAATCTGTTATGGGATAACCTACGACACCTTCGCAGCCGATATACGCCAGATTCCGCTTTTGAATTTTCTGATCAATGACAGCCTGCTGCAGAAATGGGAGTCTTCTGTTCAGGAGATCCAGGAAAATATGGGCCGCCCTTACGCATTGCCTGGTCTTCCGGAAACCTCCCCTGAAGATATGCGGAAGACGCTGATGGGAATTGCTGTACTGCCATGCAAGGCTCAAAAATGTGCGATTTCGCTGTCCGATATCACTGTGACTGGGTACAAACTGGATTTTTCTGTCAGCGGGCAGCAGATTAAGCAGATCCTCTCCGGAATGACCGACGGCACAGATATCGGAGAAGGGACTGCAGTGGTCTCTTTCTACCTTTATGAGAATTCCGTTGTAAAAATCGGTCTTCTGTATGAGGCGGAGGGATCGTCGCTTCAATATCGTTTGGACTTGGGGCAGAATCCTTTGGAAAATCTGCTGAGCTTACAGGGAACGCAGCGCAAAAATGGAGAGGATAATAAACTGGCCATCACAGTAGCCACGCAGAACGAAGAAAATCAGTATACGGAAACCTGGAATATTCAGAAGGGAAACGACGATCCGCTTTTTATCGCCTTTGCGTGGAATCCTCTGAGCGGTGACATGACACTGAAAACCAGCGTGGCTGCACAACCCTGTTTGCTCAATTTGTCAGAAACAGAGAATGGCTTCCGGATGACAACTGATGATCTGTTAAGCCTGGTATACGCACTTTCTCCAAATGGACAGACAACGCAAAAGGATGAAATGGTCTCCTGCGTTATGAATGTCAGCAGAGGTTCTGAAATCGTGACACCCGCATACAAGAACCTGGATCAATGGTCAACGGAGGATTTTCTAGTCCTTCTGAATGGAGTAGGTTCCTTACTTGGAATCGGTATACAATAATACGATGATACGATTCGCGGCAAGAAATGTATTGATTCGTTTTTGCGGCAATGCCGCTGGCCCGGCCTAATAAAAAGGGGTTGAACCGTTTAATTAAAAACTAGAATAAATCTCCAAAATCTCCAAGCGATACCAATAGCAATATGCCGCCGCAGCTTTTGTCTGCGGCGGCATAATCTAATTTGATTATTCCAAAAGGGGAAAGGGGAGATCAGATGCCGGTCATGGCTGCCAGAACATCCACTTCCATCTGCTGGATACCCTTCTTCATGGCAAGTCCTTCGTCCAGATCGACATCGGTAAATCCACCGTCGTGGGTGCATACGATCCGGTTGGTTTTTCCCTGGAGCAGCAATTCCACAGCTAGGTATCCCATCTTGGTTGCGTTGACACGGTCGCGACCGGTAGGGCTGCCGCCGCGCTGGATATGACCAAGAACAGTCACACGGGGATCCAGATCGATGGCATCCTTGATTTTGGCGGCGATTTCTGACGCAGAGCCAGCACCTTCCGCGACGACAATCATGTAGTGCGTGAAACCGTTGAATCGTGCCTGGCGGATCTTTTCGATGACATCCCGTTCGAAATCGATGGGCTCCTCCGGTACAAGCACTGCGGTGGCGCCTACAGCCAGGCCCACATACATAGCCAGGTAACCGGCATTGCGGCCCATGACCTCCACAACGGAGCAGCGCTCGTGAGACTGCATGGTATCGCGGAGCTTGTCGATGCATTCGATGGCGGTGTTGGCAGCGGTGTCAAAGCCAATGCAGTAATTGGTGCAGCCAATATCGTTGTCAATGGTGCCGGGAATGCCGATGACATTGATGCCATATTTGCTCAGTGCCCGGGCACCTCGGAAGGTACCATCACCGCCAATGGCAATAATGCTGTCAAGCCCCAGGAACTTACAGGTGGAGACGGCCTTGCGTTGGCCTTCTTCTGTCATGAATTCTTTGCTGCGGGCGGTGTAAAGGATTGTGCCTCCACGGTTGATCGTATGAGAAACGCTTTTTTCATCCAGTCTGACGATATCGCCTGTGATCAGACCATTCCAACCGCGGCGGATGCCAAAGCATTCCAGACCGTGGTACATAGCGGTACGGACAACAGCCCGAACGCAGGGATTCATGCCGGGAGCGTCTCCGCCACTGGTAAGTATGCCGATTCTCTTCACACTCATGCTGAATACCTCCTAATGGATTTAGATTCTGATATCATTTTACAGACAATCCGTCGAAATGTAAAGAATTTTTTTGACTCTAGTTTTGCTTTTACGGATTCAGCTGTTGACATGCGGCGCGATGCCAAGGGCTCTCACCATAAATCGAAGGCCAAGGCGCAAAAAGGCTTGACAGGTAGCGCCCCCCATGCTGTTATTTGCACATGAGGAGGTGGGGACGCAGAGCCAAACGCTACAACAACGGCTATTTTGTGGCCGCGCACCTGGGGGACCAGGGACAGGCCGCGGACAGTTCGCGGGACGCAATAGCGTCTATTTCTTTCTACGTCGCGAACGCCACAAAATAAAAATTTTGTTGCGTTCAGAGAGCGTTTGTGCTATAATAATGCTGGTACTGATAAACAGTCCAAAATCTAAAGCTTTGAGCCTTGCGTATCAGAATGTAATCCGCCCCAGGTTTCTTTCTCACATCTATAGTACACATACTTCATGTCCTCACGGATCTTTTGAAATCCGACCTTTTCCAAGACGTGCTGACTGCGTTTGTTTTTATGGACAGCATCCGCGAATACCGTTTCCATTCCCAGTGATCCGAACGCATACTCCAGCGCCAGGATTTCCGACTGGGTTCCGAAACCGCGATTCTTGACAGAATCATTCTTCATATGTATGCTTAGTGTGCAGAATCTTTTCTTGGAATCCAGATTCTTCAGGATCACTTCACCAATGGGTTCTTGCTCCAGCATCACAGCCAGATGGATACGTCCAAGCTGCCGCTGCCGTTCCCAGCGTTCGTTAACAGCCGTTTCGCTGTAAGTATACACCGTGAAATCGCGCATATCTGAAAATAGGTCCGGATCATTGGCAAAGCCTTGAAAAAACTGCTGCAGCAGCTGTTCCGTCATTTTGCACAAATAACAATTCGTATTTTCTATCACCTTTCACAGGAGGTTTTTTATGCAGCGCTACCACGATTGTCCGCAGATTTTGCGGGATTTCCTTATTTATCACGAAAATATCAAGGGTCAGTCCCAGCTAACCGTTTCGGAATATTATCTGGATCTGAGAATGTTCCTCCGTTTTATGAAGCTCATGCGCAACGACATGCCCATGACCACCAATCTGGAGGATATCGACATCAAGGACATTGATATTGTTTTTATCCGGGAGATCGATACCTCTGATATCTTTGATTTCCTGTCCTATCTGGCCAATGACAGAGCCATTAACCCGGATTCCGCCGCGCCGGAGTACGGCATTTCTCCGGCGGCCCGGGCCAGAAAGCTGTCTGCCATCAAATCCTTCTATAAATATCTTACCGTAAGAACAAAACAATTGCAAGAAAATCCTGTTGCGGATCTGGAATATCCCAAGCTGCGTAAAAGCTTGCCCAAATATCTGACCATGGACCAGTGCTCTGCCTTGCTGCAGGCGGTATCCGGGCCAAATGAAAAGCGGGATTATGCTATTTTAATGCTGTTCCTCAACTGCGGGATCCGAAGGAGCGAACTGGTGGGCCTGAATCTGACAGATGTGTATGAGGACCGCATTCGTGTGGTGGGAAAAGGCAATAAGGAGCGATTTGTCTACTTCGGCACCGCCTGCCGGAAGGCCATTGACGCTTACCTTCCCATCCGCAATCAGCAGGTGCTTACGGACAACCGGGCCCTGTTCGGCTCCCGGGACAGCAACCGGATCAGTGTTTCCGCGGTCCATCGGTTGGTGAAAAAGGCTCTGATGCAGGCTGGGCTGGATTCCACCCAGTTCTCCGCCCATAAGCTGCGCCACACAGCCGCTACCATGATGCTCTCCGGCGGCGTGGACGTGAAAACCGTCCAGGAAGTGCTGGGGCATGAGAATCTGAATACCACTCAAATCTACACGCATATTGAAAACACAGAGCTGAAAATCGCCGCAGAGGCCAATCCCCTCTCAAAATTAGACTTTTCTGAAGAAATTGAGAAAACGGATTAATGCAACTAATAGTTGACATTTAAGCAAAGAGGAAAGTTGAGTAATTATGTCGATTGGAGAGAGAATCAGCACCCTTCGTAAGGAGCGTAGTATGTCCCAAGGGCAGCTTGCTGATGCCCTGGAGGTGTCCCGGCAGGCGGTCAGCAAGTGGGAAAACGATCAGGCAAGCCCAGATACCATTAAGCTGATCAAGCTAGCGGAAGTGCTGGACACCGAGGTAGAATACCTGGCTACCGGACGAAAGCCAGTATATGAACATCCCATCATCTTGAATATGGTCAAAAAAGAAGATAAGATTGTGGAAAAAGTGGTAGAAAAGCCGGTGCTCAAACGGGTCGTTCGGGTCAAATATCTCCGAAATCCGTTGGAATTTGTTGCTCTGGGTATTGTTTGTTTTGTGATGGGTCTTGTTTTGGGGATTCTGCTATAGTTCTCCCCTGCCGCACTTTTGTCGGCCATATGACAAACAATTTTCAATATTATTGGGTTACCTGAATTTTGAAAAGACATTAAAATTATTCAAAATGTGTATGTGCTAAAATGATGCGAACCCCAGAAAATAGAAGACAGGAGTCCCCAAGT
>CAMGIN010000003.1 GCA_946056135.1 uncultured bacterium
AGGGCAAGCAGTTCAAGGGCTGGGCAACCAGCGCAGACGGTGAAGTGATTTCCGATGCAACCATTGCCGTGACCGGGGACACCACCCTGTATGCGATCTGGGAGAACATTCCTGTTACCACCTACACCGTGAGCTTTGACGCCAACGGCGGCACCGGTGAGATGGCCGATGTGACCGTCACTTCCGGCGAAAGCTACGACCTGCCCGAGTGCGGTTTCACCGCACCCGAGGGTAAGCAGTTCAAGGGCTGGGCAACCAGCGCAGACGGCGAGGTGATTTCCGACACCACCATTACCGTGACCGAGGACATCACCCTGTATGCTGTGTGGGAGGATGTTCCCGCACCAACCGATCCTTCGGAACCGGAATCTGTTCCCAGTACACCGGTAAAGCCCAGTTGGCCGAGCTGGATGGATAAGATCTTTGGCGGTTGGTGGGGCGATGAAGAAGAAGCGTGTGACCACGTGTACACTTCCGTCGTCACCGAACCCACCTGCGAAGAGAAGGGCTATACAACCCATACCTGCGAGAAGTGCGGCGATTCCTACAAGGATTCCTACACCGATCCTCTGGGCCATAAATGGGACGAGGGCACGGTAACCGTGGAAGCCACTTGCACCGAGGACGGTGAAAAGATACTCGCCTGCGAAACCTGCGGGAAAACAAAGGCTGAGAAAATCGATGCTCTGGGCCATAACTTTGAAGATGGCATTTGTACCCAGTGCGGCGCGGAGGAAGCTTCCAAACCCGAAAATCCTGGCAGGCCCAGTTGGGACCACATCTGGGACTGGATTCCCCGCTTGTGGAAGTAACCATACGCAAGATTATCCCTCATGAATAAGGATTGCGGAGTAGGGATTTCTCCTTACTCCGCAATCGATCCATTCGAATGACCAGCTTACGATTCGTAGCGTGAATATTGGGGGGCAAAGGCCCTATCATTTTTCACCTTGACAAAGGTTGTCTGAACGCCGGACAGCTTTGAACACCTGTACGCCCGGATCGAGGAGCTTCGCCGAGGGCGTCAAAGTCGGCATACGGCTGCAGCCAGTTGAGGCTGCAGCCGTTTTGCAGTATCATATCGTTACCACGCAAATGGAAAGAATTATTGAAATAAATGATTGGTGTACACATTTTGGGCCAAAAAAGTTATCCACTGCTTCGATATTCGAAAAAAGCAGACCCTTTCTATTTCCAGAGAGGATCTGCTTTTTTCTTAGGGGTTATTTAGCAGCCCCTTCAACACAATGGAAAACGACACCACGGAAAATGGACACATAGGATGAGAAGGCATCTTTTCTGGTACAACACTTAACGGATGAATTTTTCGTAACTATGGAAAACCAAGGCGGAATGTGATAAAATGAGGTAAATATAAATTACCTTTTGGGGGAATGACCATGGAGTTGGGAGAAAAGCTGCGGTGTGCGCGCATCGAGGCGGGACTCAGCCAGCGGCAGCTGTGTGGGGAAGCCATTACCCGGAATATGCTGTCTCAGATCGAAAATGGAACCGCAAAGCCTTCCATGAAGACCCTGCAGTATCTGGCTGGAAGGCTCGGAAAGAACGTGAGTTTCTTTCTGGAAGAGGAAGCAGTGGCGTCTCCCAACCAGGGGATTATGGAATCTGCCCGGCGGCTGTACGATGTCGGGGACTGGGCAGGAGCGGCCCTGGTGCTGGAGGGATATCAGGAGCCGGATGCTATTTTTGACAGGGAAAAGCAGCTTTTATGGGTCTTGGTCCATTTGGAGCTGGCAGAGCAGGCTCTTTCTGAAGGCCGGAAGCCCTATGCGGATATGCTGCTGGAGAAAGCAGGGACAGAAACCGTTTACTGCGCCAAAGAGCTGGAACGGCGGCGGCTTCTGCTTCTTGGTCGGCTTCCTGAGCACAAGGTAAGTGAGCACCTGCCCAGCCTGGATGGGGAGCTGGAGCTGCGGGCCAGGGAGGCTATGGCTGCGGGGGACCTACAGCGGGCGGCCTGCCTGCTGGATGCGGCGGAGGATCAAAGGTCTCCGAGCTGGTGTATGCTCCGGGGAGAAGTTTACATAACGAATAAAGCGTACCAAAATGCCGCCCGGTGCTTCCACAGTGCGGAGGAAGCCTATCCCATGGAAACGGCGCAAAAGCTGGAACTGTGCTACCGGGAACTGGAAGACTATAAACAGGCCTATGAATATGCCTGCAAGCAGAAAAAATAGGGCGATTCGGTTGTGATCTGGATTTCCTGCTATATGCAGGAAATCCTGCTGGACGGTCTCTTGCTGGAAAACGTCGCTGATTTTTCAGCATTATTTGTATCTATTCAGTCGTGCATATATTTATGCGGTAAATGATCGTTTACGTTTGCACCAACTGTAGGGCGGGGTCATGACCCCGCCCTACAGTTGGTGCGACACTAAACGATCACTTATATGAGAAACTTGGGGTACGACTGAATAGTTACCATTATTTTATACTGGCTCCCGATTTTCGTACTACCCTGCAATGAAAAGGAACTTTTCATTGCAGAATTGTATTGCGCAATTTCCCCGGGAAAACAGCTTTGCGCACTGTGCAAAAATGACCTTTGCGGCAGAAGCCGCAAAGGTCAGAGAGAAATTTACTTGGCCTCAGCATCCTCGGCGGGGACGTTGGTGTCCACCACCTGGATCTTGCCTTTTTTCCACAGAATGCGGGATGTGATAATCGCCACCGGCAGCATGGCCAGGATCAGGAAGCCCACCATACCCAGCACAGCGGAGCCAATGCCCATAAGGCGCGCAGCCAGGGTCACCAGGGACACAATCACGATGACGGGAATGACACCCTTGATGCCGCCCTTGACGACTTTGCTCCCAGCACCGGTACTGGCAAACAGTCCCAAGGTCATGGAGCCGAACAGGGCAGGCAGCAGATAGCTGGACATGGTCTGGACAGCAGGCAGCTCGAAGATGGGGCTGATGAAGGAAATCAGCAAAGCGGCCAACGTCAAAATGACTACCGTCATGATGGAGCTTGCGGCAACACCGATGGAGGCCGCCACATCCCCTTCCGGGGTATTGGCTTCCTTACCGCTGAGCTTCAGCGCGTTGACGGCACAGGGCAGCTTCAGGTTCATAATGTTGCCGGTGATGAAGCCAAGATAGGAAGAAGCACCCATCAGAGGGGAATAGCTTATGGCTTCCGACAGACCCACGGGAATGTAGATTGCCAGAATTCCAAAAGTAGCAATATTAAAGACCTGCCCCAGCGTAGGAATGCAGTCATAATAGTTCAGAACAATAAAAGGAAGCGCGATCATATAAATCAGTGCGATGACTGTGCCCAGACGGCCCCAGCGGTGCGCCCAGGCCTGGAAGGGATCCAGCGTGATGGGAGCGGTGGTTTTCTTGCTCATGTTGTTTTCCTCCCTTATTTGAAGATAGCGGTCCACAGCAGGGACGATACCATGCCGAGGATCATAGAGCCGGCCATGATGAAGTTATTGATCCAAGTCCAGCCGGGCTTCTTGCCAACGATTCCCATAACAATGGCGACAATCAAACCGGTAATCATGACCAGGGCCTGAATGGTGTCGCTGATCAGCAGGACGGGAACATAAACAGCCAGCAATGTCAGCATGAAACAGCCGCTCAAAACGTTGCTCCAGCCGTTGCCACCCTTCGTTTTGTCAACGGAGGTCATCAGCTTTTTGCCGAAGGGAATCAGAATCAGAAAACCGGACAGCATGCCCACACTCATCAGGATCATCACCACGCCGAACTGTTCCCCAGTGGCATTGTTCATCAGTTCGGTGGTATTGGCGTAGCCCAGAACAGGCGCCAGGGAACTGGCAATCTGCGTTTCAAAGGATAGGGAGCCGATGACAGACAGTCTCCACCAGGCCCAGATGGTACCCAGGGAAGCAGCCAGCGCTACCAGACCGATGACAATGGACAGGCTGGGAACGATAGAGAAGATCAGAGAGGACTTGATGATGTCATTGATCTCTTTCTTGGTGATGCCCATCTCCAACGCGCGCTTTCTTGCCTTCAGCAGGTACACCACAGAGAAGGCCATGATGTATCCCAAGCCGCCGATGACCAGTGCCAGAAGAAGGGGGCTGCCTGTGATGTCTTTGATTGTTGCCATAATCTTTCGCTTCCTTTTCTTTGGGTGCATCCTTCGTGACGCGAAATCACAGACCGGATGCCAAAACCCGTATTTTTCAAAACGCGCCTTGAAATTGACTTTCCGTGAAAATAAACTGGAGTCACGTTGCTTTGCCCCACGTGACTCCATTGCCCCATACGCTGTTTTGAATAATCTGATTATAGCATACGGCTTGTATTTTGCAAGTGTTTTGTGTGTATTCCTGCGTTTTTTAGAACATTGCGTATGGATGCGGGGGCCGGAGATGCGCATTCTGTGTATTCTATACAATATTGGTATAAATATACCGACTGAATGCGGTGATTAAAAACGAAACGCTCAGGCTGGAACAGAAGAAACATCGAGGAAAGCTGGACTTTGCGTCTTTTTCTGCTTTTGTGTGATGCGTGAAAATGTATTATCATACATGCAGACTGATTACAACTTCTCCCAAAAACAGCGCAAAAGACCGGCTTGCTCTACATTTCAGCGGCTTTCCTGATGTGAGATGGGCGGGAAAGAAGCGCGTATTTTGCATAATCGTGTGTTTCTTCTTGCGATTTCCTGATGGCGCGGACGGAATAACCTATGTACCCTGCTTTTCCGAAGACCGGGACAGGAGAAGAATCAATCCTTGCCGGATATAGGGAAATTGATAAAAGGCAGACATGGGGAAAGTCTCCATGCTGTCTGCCTCGCGCTTACAGCAGCGCTTTCCTTCCAAGAAAGGGACGCCTTGTTTTTTACATCTTACGGACATCCAATAAAAAGCAGCCATTTGAAAAATGTCTGGATCCATTGGATATCCGTTTAGAAGCGGACTATTGCTCGAAGAATCGTATCAGATTCTATCTTTATTGTAGACGATGTTTCCATGTCCGCCGTCCGTTCTTCCCTTACCGGGGGTCATGGCTTTGGCGATTAAGCCGCTGACACCCTGAAACGAGAAAGGAGTATCGTCAGTATGGCCTTCGCGGATATCCTGGCAGACCCGGATAACGCCCTGGATTTCGTCCGGGAAGCCGTTGCCGTCCCCATGAGACAGGAGAACCCTGTCGTATCTTCCCGCCAGCTGGACATCCAACTTCACCAGGGCGTGCTGGTACTGTGTGACGGTGGTGGAATAATCATCGAACAGGAACGTGAATTCATTGCAGGCATCGCCCAGCAGCACCGTGCGCTCTTCCGGAATCAGGAACACCACGGAGCCTCTGGTGTGGCCCGGACAGTCGTAAACCTCTACATGGACCCCACCCAAATCGAACACATCGCCGCTCTTCAGATCCTGCAGCGTGGTCACATCCTTGGTGGGGATCAAATCCGCCTCCGTAGCCTCCACCCCGGGATCCACCAGCTTCAGGCTGAACTTGCGGAATTCCTCACTGCCGTGCTGGAGGTAAATATCGTCATCCTCCCGGTTCATATACACCTGGTCAAACTCCGACGCACCCATAGCGTGATCCACATGTCCGTGGGTCAGCAGCACTGTAACGGGCAGCTCTGTCAGCTGCTCCACGCAGGTTCGCAGGCTGCCGATACCGCTGCCGGTATCCAGAAGTGCGGCACGTTTGCTGCCAACCACCAGATACATCAGCTCCGACGAAAGCGCGTGAATGCGGAAGATGTGTTCTGAGATTTTCTCTGTTTTGAATGTTAGCATGGCATTTCCTCATTTCAGAAATAGTATCGTTATACGCCGGTTTCGCATGTTTCTATTGCCATTATACGGCAGTGAGTCCAAAAAGAAAAGGTTCAATTCTCACAGTCAGCCGGAAAAAGTTTTCTCCAAAGCGCAGCGAAAGTCAAGAAGATGTATTTTAGCCCTTTTCAAAACGGCATCTTTCCGCTATACTTGAATCGACAATAATGCCCAAATATGCTGGAGGTAGTTCTATGCGTTATGGATATTTCGACAACAAGCAACGGGAATATGTCATTGACCGGGTGGATCTGCCTGTATCCTGGACCAACTATATTGGATTGAAGGACATGTACGGCGTTTTCAACCACACTGCCGGAGGATATCTGCTGTACAAGTCCTCGGAATATCACCGGATTACCCGGTTCCGCCCCAATGGTGTGCCTATGGACGGCCCCGGGCACTATGTCTACCTGCGGGATGACGATACCGGGGATTACTGGACCGTCTCCTGGCAGCCAGCGGGAAAGCCCAGGGAGCACTATTCCTGCCGCCACGGCTTGAGCTACACGAAATATCACTGTGATTACTCCGGCATTGATGCGGAGCAGAAGCTGTTTGTGGCAATGGACGACCCGGTGGAGATCTGGGATGTGAAACTGCGCAACGATTCCGGCAGGCCACGGAAGCTGTCCGTCTTCTCCTACCTGGAGTTCAGCTACCACCATGTGGCCATGGACAACCAGAATTTCCAGATGAGTCTGTATGCCGCCGGCAGCCGGTACGAGGACGGTGTCATCGAGCACGATCTGTACTATGAGGAAGACGGCTACCAATTTTTTACCTCGGACTTTACCCCGGATGGTTTCGACTGCCTGCGGGACAAATTCATAGGTCCCTACCGCACAGAGCGGAATCCCTTGGTTGTGGAAACCGGCATCTGCGGCGGCAGCTTTGAAAAGGGTGGCAACCACTGCGGCTGCCTGAGAAAGGCGGTTGCTTTAGAGCCCGGAGAAGAAGTCCGGCTCCTTTACCTGCTGGGCGAAGGCGGTTTAGAGGAAGGCAAAAAGATGCGGACCAAGTATACGCAGGAAAAGGCGGACGAGGATTTCGCGAGAACCGCCGCCTTCTGGGATGAAAAGCTCCGCTGCCTGCAGGTTTCCACTCCCAACGAGGGTATGAATACGGAGCTGAACATCTGGAACCTGTATCAGAGTGAAATCAACGTTATGTTCTCCCGGTTTACCTCCTTCATTGAGGTAGGCGGCCGGGTGGGACTAGGCTACCGGGACACGGCCCAGGACGCCATGATGGTGCCCCACTCCAATCCGGAGAAATGCCGCAGCCGCCTGGTGGAGCTGCTGCGGGCACTGACCACCCAGGGCTACGGCCTGCACCTGTTTGAACCCCGCTGGTTCGAGCCCCAGGAGACGCAGACAGATTTCAAGTCTCCAACTGTGGTTCCCACGCCGGACAAAAGCCAGATCGTCCACGGCTTGAAGGATGCCTGCGCAGACGATGCCCTGTGGCTGGTGTCCTCCATCGTTCAGTACGTCCGGGAGACCGGTGACTTCGGATTTATCGATGAGGTTGTCACCTATGCTGACGGCGGGGAAGGCACAGTTTACGAACATATGAAGAAAATCCTGGACTTTTCCGCCCGGGAGGTAGGCCGCAACGGCATCTGCAAGGGCCTGCGGGCGGACTGGAACGACTGCCTGAACCTGGGCGGCGGAGAAAGCGCCATGGTCAGCTTCCTGCATTACTGGGCCATCGGGAATTTCGCAGCTCTGGCCCGGCGGCTGGGAAGGGAAGAAGACGCCGCCCGTTACGAATCCATGGGGGAGCAGGTGAAGCAGATCTGCCAGCAGGTTCTGTGGGACGGCAAGTGGTACATCCGGGGCATTACTGCCGACAATCGGAAGATCGGAACCCAGGCAGATGCCGAGGGCAAAGTACACATGGAGAGCAACACCTGGGCAGTCCTCAGCGGTGTGGCGGACCATGACCGTGGCATTTCCGCCATGGATTCGGTGGACGAATATCTGTTTACGGACTATGGCCTGATGCTGAACGCACCCTGCTACACTCACCGGGATGACGGCATTGGCTTTGTGACCCGAGTCTATCCGGGGCTGAAGGAAAACGGTGCGATTTTCAGCCACCCCAATCCCTGGGCCTGGTGTGCGGAAGCTGTACTGGGCCGGGGCAGCCGGGCGATGAAGTTCTATAACGCGCTGTGTCCTGCCCTGCAGAATGACAAGATCGAAATTCGGGAATCCGAGCCCTATTCCTACTGCCAGTTCGTAGTGGGCCGGAACCACACCGCCTTTGGTCGGGCGCGGCACCCATTTATGACAGGCTCCTCCGGCTGGGCCTATTACGCGGCTACCCAGTATCTGCTGGGTGTAAAGCCGGACTTCGATACTCTGGTCATCGATCCCTGTATCCCAGCCGACTGGAAGGAATTTGACGTTCAGCGCAGATGGCGTGGCGCGGAGTACCGCATCCATGTGACCAACCTCAAGGGGGTGGAGAAGGGCGTGGCCTCCGTCACCATAAATGGGGAACCGGTGGACCAGCTCCCTGTGATGCCGGTGGGAAGCGTCAATAACGTGTCCGTTGTCATGGGCTGATCATTGCGGAAAGAAAGAGAGGAAGCATGATGATCCATTTTGGAACCGGCGGCTGGCGAGCCATCATTGCGGACGAATTCACAAAGGAAAACATCCGCTTGGTCACGGCTGGGCTATTATCATATAGAGATCATTATGAGACGGGTTTCCATGATCTTCTATCCCGAAAATCACGGAAGCAACATCGTGGCCTTGCGATGTCCCTGCGATAAAAAACGTCTTCTTTTAATCGCAGGTTAGCATGAGAGCCCCACGCTGAAAAGTGTGGGGCTCTCAGTATAGAAATATCAAAAATAATCGGTAATCATCAAAGGCTTTCGGAAGAATACCTGGTCCAGTACCGGATTTTCCCGCCGGATTGTCAGGCCGAAGAAGGTATGCCTTGCTTCTTCAAAATCGCAGACCCCGGCGATCAAGGCGGAGAACGCGGAAACAGACAAAACCGCGTCGGCTTCTCCGGTTCCTTTTTCCACAGAAACCGCTCTGTTTTCCGCGAAGGTGACCACAAAACGGCCATTGTTTTCCGAGATCTGTCCATCCTGGACTTCCAGCTTCACCTGTCCGTTCCCGCGGTAGCGGGCTTTTTCCAGGACACTTTGGACATTCACGGCCCGGACCATACCGCTGCTTGGCAAAAGCGTCCAGGTTACTGCACCCAGAGACCATTCCGGCAGCAGATATTGCAGGGCTGGCAGAGCAGGGGTTTGGAATTTCGCGTACCGGTGGTCGGCGGACAAGCTTTTGAACAGCTGCATCAATCCTGCAAAGCCCTCCCGGTCTGCAAAGCAGAACCGGCTGCATATCAGATTCCGTCCATCCGCTTCCCGCGCGGCCCGGAAAGTGGTGTAGGCTCGGGGGCGATTGGCTTCGTCAAACCAGACGTAGGTGAACGCCTGTTCTACCGCTGGCTCCGCTTCCCGCGTCCACTGGTAAGCCTCTTCGCCATGCTGCACCATCATGTTGAAATGCCGCTCCCAGGTCTGATCCACGGATCGGATTGCCTCAGTCATGGGCCGGTCCGCCTCCGCCAGACGGAACGAGCCCGATGGCGTGGAGAACCCCAGCTGGGAAAGATCTACGGACCAGGCATATTTCTGCACACAGGTTTCAAAGCCGAATTTCCGGTAGTAGGCAGTGGAAAAAGGATATAGGTAAGAAAAATCATATCCGTTTGCGTATAGTTCCGGCAGCGCCGCCTGGAAGCAGGCCCGGATTCCACCCCGGCGGCGGTACTCCGGCAGCGTGGCGACACCGCCTACGCCGCCCATCTTGCATATATGGCCATCAAACTGGATGGAAAAATCCGAGATGGTGAAGGTGCTCATCATATTGCCGCTGTCGTCATACGCGGCCCAATGGGCGGCATCATCCTGCTCCGGATCGATGGGGCAGTTCTGATACGGCTGCTCAAAGCAGATGGCAAACAGCGCATTCACCCGGCGGTATTCCTCTGGCTTGGTTTTGCGAACGATCATACTGTGTCCTCCTTCTGATTCCGATGTTCGGCGTTGCCGGATTCACCCGACAATGATTTACGTTAAGTTTATCGTACATCACTTTCATTGGAAGGTCAACTGATTTCAGGAAAACGGGCTCTTTGATGGATTAAATCGTTTTTTGCCCGCAGAAAAAACGCCCCCATTTTCCCGTAGAGGAAAATGGGGACAAGATTTGGGAAGAGAGAAATCGGAATCAGGCCTTCAAAGCGGCAATAAGGCCTGCATCTGCTGGGGCATCATCATGCCAAACCTGGCCAGGTACATCTCCAGCACAGCGGCTACGTCCTCGGCCCAGGGGCACTCCACAAGGGAACCGTTGTGCAGGACCACCACGGTGTTGGGCTGTACGGCAGTCACAGCAGCGAAATCGCTGCCCAGCTTGCCTATCCCAGCCACAGTAATTTCACCCAGCGTTTCCGCCAGGCCTGCAGCATCACACCGGCCCAGTTCCGCCAGTCGGGACAGCAGAGAAAAACGAACGCCTGAGACAATCGTGGAATTCCGCGCCGGTCAGCGGGTGGAATCCCGGATAATGAGTTCTGTATTCAGCAGCATGTGCCGGTCAGACAGCCCCGGATTCAGGATTTTTTCCACCAGCAGGGCACAGGCCTGCTGCCCCATTTGAAATCCGGGCTGGGCAATTGTGGTGATTGCAGGCAGTGTCATACGGGAGGTCTCGATGTTGTCGAAGCCGATGACGGATAAGTCCTTTGGCACCCGGATCCCCAGCTGCTGGGCAGCATTTATGGTCGCTGCCCCATAGACATCGGAGCAGGTGAAGAATGCGTCCGGGGTGGGGCCTGCATTCAGCGTCTGCAAAATGGCGGAATAAGCCAGGGTATAGTCGATGGTGGGAATGCTCACATACCAGTCCGGATTGTATTCCAGCCCGGCGTTGTTCAGGGCCCGCAGATAGCCCTCCCGGCGGTGACGGGCGTACTTGTATTTGAGACTGCAGTTGACAAAGCCGATTTTCCGGCAGCCGGTGGTAATCAGATAATTCACAGCCTTGAACGCGGCGCTGATGTCGTCGATACTGACATACGAGCACGGGTAGTCCTCCGGGTACTCGCAGCACATGACGATGGGACAGTGATGGGAGATAACGGACAGCAGCTCTACCGGAGGTGTGGAGGACAGCCAGAGGACGCCGCTGAAGCCCTCTTTTTTGATCATATTTACCAGATACCCGGTGTTGGGGTAGCTGTCCTTGGTGGGCATCAGGAATACCTCAAGGTCACTGTTGTGGGCTGTCTGCTGGATGCCGTCTATGATGGGAGCGTAAAAGGGGTTCACAAAGTCCGGCACCAGCACCAGAATGGTCTGGTAAACCGGTGTCAGGCTGTTCAGGGCGGAGCTGTATTCCAGCTCCCGTATGGCCTGAAGCACTTTCTGGCGGGTAGCAGGTGTGACCTGTCCGGTACCGTTTAGAATCCGGGAAACCGTTGCGATGGAGACGCCAGCCTTTTGGGCGATCTGGGTCAGGGTTACTTTCTCTTTCATAGGCAAACCTCCTTTTTACAGAATACTGTAAAATTGTAATAATGTAAAGTAAAATGTAAAAAAGTAAAAGATTATTGTAAGTATTTGCTCAAAAACGCTCTGTGAAAATCATGCTGATTGCACAATTATCGCATTTGTTTGTTATATAAATTGTAGATTCCGTGCATAAGTGTTGAAATAACGTTGACAACCCCTTCCAAGATCTGTAAAATAATGTAAAGCAAACCTGTTTGCTGAAAACATTTGGAGGTGCAACAATGAAAAAGGTAATTAGCATTGCCCTGGTGCTGGTCATGGTTCTGGCTCTGTTCGCAGGCTGCGGCGCTAAGAAGGAAGCAGCGGCTGCCGGTAAGACCATTTACATCACGGGCCCCACTCCCGATCATGGCTGGACTGCACAGGCCGGTGCCTACGCCGAAAAGAAGGCTGAGGAAATCAACAAGGAAGGCAAGTATAAGGCAGTGTACATGCCCGCTTCCAGCGGTGAAGAGCAGGTTGACCAGGTCCAGACCATCATTGCCAACGGCGATGCGGCGGGCGTTGTGTTCTTCGCTCTGGAGGACTCCGCTAAGGCAGGTCAGGAAGCTCTGATTTCCGCCAATATTCCCTTCATCTCCTTCGACCGTATCATCGAAGGTCCCGACAAGTACGCTATCCTGAACGCCTCCGGTGATAACTGGCAGTGCGGCGCAGGCATCGCTTACTGGCTGCAGCAGAAGGGTATGGTGCCCGGCGATACTATGGTCACTCTGATCGGCGACAACGGTACCGTTTGCTCCCGCCGTCAGGAAGGCTTCGAGCAGTTCCTGAGAGGCGAACTGGAGTACTATGACGAGCACACCAAGCAGACCTACAAGACCGACAAAGTTTGGACCCAGGATGAAATCGATGCCCTGTGCGCCGACTACAAGGTCGTCTGCAACTGGAGCGCTGACGGTGCTTACGACTATCTGGAGCAGAAACTGGCTGATATCGTGGCCTCCGCAAAGGGCAATGGCAAGCTGTACATCTACTCCATGGACGACGAGATGACCTTCGGCGTGCTGCGGCTGCTGGAAGGCAATGCCATCGATGAGGCTACCAAGGCCGATCTGGAGGCAATGGAAGTTTATATCTCCGCCATCGGTGGCATGCAGGAGCTGTATGACGTCATGAGTGGCAAGTCCTCTCAGGCTCCCGTGGCGCAGAAGTACTTCGACGATATGATGTCCGTCTACTTCTCCCCCAAGATGATGACCAACGTCATTGGCTACATGGAAGATTATCTGGCCGGCAACTGGGACTACGAGGTCGGCGAAGGCAAGTACGAAGTCGTCTGGATCGTGGACAAGAACAACGTATCCGAATATGAAGGCTTCACTGGCCATGCTGAATAAGTAATCAGGAATCGGATGCAAGGCCAAGCCTTGCATCCGATTTTTTCCGCGGCTATCCTTGCCAGCCTCAAGTATTCCATTAGGAGAAATGCGTATGAACACAATGCTGCAAATGTGGGGGATCTCCAAATCCTTCGGTGGTGTCCATGCCCTGACAGACGTGCACCTGGATGTGGAAAAAGGAGAAATTCACGCCCTGCTGGGTGAGAACGGCGCAGGAAAGTCCACGCTGATGAACATTCTCACCGGAGTTGTGCCCCTGGATGAGGGGCATATTGAATTTGACGGTAAGGTGTACACTTACCCCACCATCCGCCAGATGGAGGACGCCGGAATTGCTTTCGTCCATCAGGAGCTCAGCGTAATCAACGATCTGACCGTCTATGAGAATATTTTCCTGAACCGGGAAATCCGCAATAAATGGCATGTTCTTGAGAAAAAGCAGATGATTGATCAGACCCGGGAGCTGTTTCAGCGACTGGGAGTGGATATGGATCCAATGACGATGGTTTCGGAGCTGAAAACCAGTGAGAAACAGCTCCTGGAAATTTGCCGTGCCCTTCACGCCAATGCCAAGCTGCTGATTCTGGACGAGCCAACCACGGCGCTGAGCAACGAAGAAATATCCCATCTATTTGAAATTTTGAAAAAAATGAAGGCGGAAGGTACTTCTTTCATCTTCATTTCCCATAAAATGCCGGAGATTTTCGCTATCGCTGACCGCTATACGGTATTCCGCAACGGCCGTTTCATCTCTTCCGGCCTGATCCGGGACACCGATTCCCGGAGACTGACCTCGGATATGATCGGCCAGGAGTATGCCGACAAAGATGTTTACCACACACGCACTCTGGGAGACGTGGTTTTGGAATTAAAGGATTTCACCGGCCACGGCTTCCGGGACGTGAACCTGCGCGTCCAAAAGGGAGAGATTGTTGCCTTTACAGGTCTTGCCGGCAGCGGCGCCAGCGAGGTGCTGCAAACCATGTTTGGTGTGCTGCCCATTGTGTCCGGTTCTGTGGAGGTTCATGGAAAGTCCATCTCCGGCAATATCTCCCGTTTTATGGAGCACCGGATGGCTATGCTTCCCTCCAACCGTAAGGAAAATTCCGTTATTCCGGATATGACCATTCAGGAGAACTTCCAGATTGCGGAGCATACCCTGTCCCGCAGGAAGCCTGTAATCCACCAAAAAAAGGAAGCTGCCGCCTTCGAACGGCTGCACACAATGCTGCGCATCAAGTCCGACGATCCTCAGGATCCCATCAACTCTCTCAGCGGCGGCAACCAGCAGAAGATTTTCCTGGCCAGATGGCTGAACACCGATGCAGACATCTTGATATTCGACAACCCAACCCAGGGCGTAGATGTGGGCGCGAAAGCAGAAATCTACCAACTGATTCTACAGTTCGCCCAGGAGGGCAAGACTGTGATTATTAACACCCTGGAAATTCCCGAGATCAAAAAGGTTTCCGACCGCTGTGTGGTTTTCTACGACGGCGCTGTGGCCAAAATTTTCAACCACGACGAAATTACCGAGCAGTCCGTAATGATGTACTCCACCAATGCTGTGGCAGAAGCCAGAAAGAGTGAGGCTTAATATGACCCGAAAAGCAAATAAGATTCAACCCCATAAACTGCTGGCAGAATGCTGGAGCAAGTACAGCTATATTTTTGTATTTGTCCTCATTCTGATCGTCTACGCAATTACCATCAATGCCAACGGCAATCACTTCAATCCGGGTCATATCTCCGGTATCCTTTCCAGCCAGAATACGGTCATTGTAGGTACCATGGCCATCGGCATGGCAATGATTATTATCACCGGCCAGATTGACCTATCTCTGGGATCTTCTCTGGTGCTGTGCACCGGCGTGACCATCGTCAGCTACAACGCCACTGGCGGCAACGTACTGGTGATGCTGCTGGCTGCCCTTGGTTCCGGTCTGATCTGCGGCCTTATCAACGGCGTTCTGGTTGGCTACGCGAAAATGCCCGCTTTCATCGTAACCCTTGGCACCATGCTGATTTACCGCTCCCTGACCTTGAGCGTGGTGCGGGAAATGGACCCGGCACTTACAGGATCTTCCTCCAGTCAGTTCTCCATGATCAGTGATATGCCAAGCTATGAATTTCTGCGAATGCGGTTCGGCACCGGCAGTCTGCGGTTGGGCAGCATCCAGATACCCTATATCTCCTTCCTGTTTGTGGCCATAACCCTGTTCTTTATTTTCCTGATGTCCAACACCAAATATGGCAAGAGCGTTTATGCGGTCGGCAGCAACGCGAAAACCGCACGGCTTACCGGTATCAACGTCGAGGGTGTGAAGGTTTCTGTTTTTGCCGTTACCGGGTTGCTGGTAGGAGTTGCAAGTTTCATCCAGGCATGCAAAATCGGCAACGTCACCCCCGCATCCTCCGGCACCTCTTATGAAATGTACGCCATTGCTGCAGTTGTGCTGGGCGGTGTGAGTATGGCCGGCGGCCGGGGCAAAATCCTGGGGGTGTTCTTTGGCGCCCTGTCCTATACAACCATTAACTTTATCATTGTCAGCATTCCCGCCCTCAGCCCGGATATCCAGAATACCTTCCAGGGCCTGGTGCTGATTGTGGTCATTCTGGTTCAGACTGCCGGTCCGGTCATCAAGGAAAAAATCATCAGCCTCCGCCAGAGGGCGAAGGCTCCCAAGCAGTAACGAAGGAGGAACGAATATGAGCATCAAAGTTGGTATTATTGGCTGCGGAAAAATTGCCCAGGTTCGCCACATTCCCGAATATATGGCAAATCCCCATACGGAAATTGCCGGATTTTACGATATTAATCTGGCCAGGGCGGAGGAACTGGCGAAAACCTACGGCGGCAAGGCCTACCCAACCTATGAGTCGCTGCTGGCTGACCCTGCCATCGATGCCGTCAGTGTCTGTGCCGCCAACCATGTTCACGCCGAAATCTCCATCGCCGCTTTGAAAGCAGGCAAGCACGTGCTGTGCGAGAAGCCTATGGCTATTTCTTTGGAAGAATGCGAGGCAATGGTCGCCGCGGCCAAAGAATCCGGCAAGTATCTGATGATCGGCCAGAACCAGCGCTTGGCCAAAGCCCACGCCAAGGCCAAGGAACTGATCGAGCAGGGGGCTATCGGCAAGGTGCTGACCTTCCGCACCACCTTCGGTCACGGCGGTCCCGAAACCTGGAGCATTGACCCCGGTAAAAACGTATGGTTCTTTGACAAAACCAAGGCAGCCATGGGCGCAATGGCTGACCTGGGCATCCACAAGACGGACATGATTCAGTATGTGCTTGGCAGCAAAATCGTCAGAACCCAGGCCATGCTGACCACGCTGGACAAGCGGGATGCCACCGGAAATCTCATCGGCGTAGACGACAACGCCATCTGCATTTACCAGATGGAAAATGGCGCCATCGGTACCATGACTGCCAGCTGGACCTACTACGCCGCCGAGGACAACACCACCGTTATCTATGGCACCAAGGGCGAACTGCGGCTGTATGACGACCCCAGATACTCCGTCCAGCAGATCAATTCCGACGGTACCCGTATCGATTACCAGATCGACCAGATTCAGACCAACGACAACCAGACTGCTTCCGGTGTCATCGACCTATTCGTAAAGTCACTGGTAGAGAATACGCCGCCTGAAATCTCCGGTGAGAACGTGCTGCACGCCATGAAGGCCGTCTTCGCCAGCATCGAGTCCTCTGCAAAGGGCTGTGCTGTGGATGTGAAATAAGGAGGAAGTAGCATGAAACTGGGTCTGGTATCCGCCATTCTGGATGGCTGGAGTTTTGAAGAAATGATTGATACCGTGTCGGAAATGGGCTTTTCCTGCGTGGAAGTGGCCTGCTGGCCCCAGGGCAAAGCAGAGCGCCGCTATGCCGGTGTGAGCCATATTGACGTTGCGGAGTTGGACGACGAAAAGGCCGCTTATATTCTGGACTACTGTCACAAAAAGCAGGTAGAGATTTCCTCGCTGGCCTTCTATCCCAACACAATGGACGGCGATTTGGAAAAGCGCGCCCACAATATTGCCCATTTGAAAAAGGTAATTGCGGCCTCTGCGAAGCTGCGAGTCAATCTGGTTACGACCTTTATCGGCCGAGATCAGACCAAATCCGTAGAGGAAAACATCGAGCTGTTCCGGGAGATCTGGCCGGATATCATCGGCTATGCTGCCAGCTTGGGCGTGAAGGTTGCCATTGAGAACTGTCCCATGCTCTTTGGCCGGGATCAATGGCCCGGCGGTCAGAATCTGATGACCACTCCTGCCATCTGGCGGAAGCTTTTTGCGATTATCGATTCCCCTTATTTCGGTATCAACTACGATCCCAGCCACTTTATCTGGCAGCAAATGGATTATGTAAAACCTCTGTACGAATTCCGGGATAAAATTTTCCATGTACACTTCAAGGATATCAAGCTCTTCCCCGACAAGCTCGATGATTGCGGCATTATGGCCTACCCCCTGGATTACATGTCCCCCAAGCTTCCCGGCTACGGCGACGTGAATTGGGGCCGATATGTCTCTGCTCTGACAGATATCGGCTTTGACGGCTATGCCTGCATTGAGGTGGAGGACAAGGCCTTCGAGAGCAGCCGCGAGCGAATTCTGGACAGCATCCGCATTTCCAAGCGCTACATGGACCAGTTTGTCATCTGATACTGTTTCCTGGTAAAAAGGTTTCAATTTATCAGGAAATCACCGCCTTACGGTGTTGCCGAATATATTGATTTGGGGGATAGAAAATCACATATTCCCGTCTCATAGAATTCTCTCATGAAAATGAGTAATCAGGATCGATAAACATTTTAAAAGAGAATCAGTATGACAGCATCGGTAGATACAAGTTGCGAAATTAAACCCCTCATAGGAGCCGCTCCTTCCCGCGGATTTCTATGGGGGGCATAGATTTTATCGGCACAATCGCCAGCTATGGGGGTCAGCGCTATCGCCTATGATGCACCAGCTGTTTATCACTTTCTAAGGAGAGAAAATCTAGTTTCATCGCCACAGTTTTGGTTGAAGCGTCAGATACAGCCAAAATGGCAACGCTCCCCGTTTCATAGAAAGTCCATGGAACGGGGAGCGTATACGAAACCGGTTTACAGCTTGCTGTAAACCACAGCGGTCTGGGCCGCAATCCTGGCATTGTTGTACACCAGCCGGATATTGGAGGCCAGGCTGTCGCCGCCGGTGAGCTCAGAAACCCTCGCCAACAGGAAGGGGGTGGTTTCCTTTCCGTGGATGCCCTTTGCCTTGCACTCGGCAATGGCCTGGTCAATGGCGGCGTTGATCACATCCAGAGGCATGGCGTATTTCTCGGGGATGGGGTTGGTAACCAGCATGCCGCCCTTCAGGCCCATGTCCTGGCTGGCCTTGAATGCCGCAGCCAGCTCCTCAGGGCTGTCCACACGATAGTCCACGCCGAAGCCGGACTGGCGGGTGTAGAAAGCGGGCAGTTCCTCGGTGCCGTAGCCGATGACCGGCACGCCCTTGGTCTCCAGATACTCCAGAGTCAGGCCCAGATCCAGAATGGACTTGGCTCCGGCGCAGACCACCATAACAGGCGTCTGGCCCAGTTCCTCCAAATCGGCGGAGATGTCCATGGTGACTTCCGCCCCCCGGTGCACGCCGCCGATACCGCCGGTGGCGAAGATCTTGATGCCCGCCATGTGGGCGATAATCATGGTAGTCGTAACGGTGGTAGCGCCGTCCTCTCCCCGGGCGCAGAGCATGGCCAGGTCCCGGCGGGAAGCCTTGTGGATGGCGGTGCCCTTCTTGCCAAAGTACTCGATCTCTTCCGCAGTGAGACCGGCCTTCAGGCGTCCGCCGATGATGGCGATAGTGGCAGGCACCGCGCCGTTCTCCCGGATGATCCGCTCCACGTTCAGGGCCGTCTCCACATTCTGGGGATAGGGCATACCGTGGGAAATAATGGTGGATTCCAGCGCCACAACGGGCTTGCCCTCCGCAATGGCGGCGGCAACTTCAGGGTTGATGTCCAGATACTTGTTCATATGCATTTGACTCCCATTCCTTTATCTCAATTTTGTGATTGACCGTTCATTCTTGCTTTCAGGGCTTCCGCAGACATAGCGGGGTTGATGGTTTCCGGGGCTTCCATGGCAATGGCGCCTGCGGCCAGTCCGGCTTTCGCGGTGGCTTCCAGGTCGCTGCCCTGGAGATACGCCCAGACCAGTGCCGCCATAAAAGCGTCGCCGCAGCCGGTGGTGTTCACCATATGGCTGGGAACCGCAGGCAGCCACAGCCGCTGCTCACCCATGGCGGCATAGACCCCGTCGGCTCCCAATGACAGGAATATCCGGTGGACCCCCAGTTCCATAAGCCGGTCCGCCGCCAATACCACATCCTCCCTGGTTTCGATCTTCACCCCGGACAGCAGCTCCGCTTCCAGCCGGTTGGGTTTCAGGGTGTGGATTTGGGACAGGATGGGACGGAGCTTTTCCGCCTTGGCGGTGGACACCGGGTCCACGAACAGGGGCGCCGTACAGTTTTCCGCCAGATACCGCAGGGATTCCTCCGGAATGTTGGTATCCGCCACCACCACCTGGGCGTTCTGCAAAAGAGCCAGTTTGGAGGCCAGATAAGCAGGCGTAATCTTCTCGCAGATGGTCATATCGGAGACTGCCAGCACCATTTCCCCGTCCGGAGCCGTCAGGTACAAGTAAGTGGAGGTGGTCCCGCCGGGGATATGCAGGGCATGACTCATATCGATGCCCAGTTCCGAGCAGGATGCGGCGGCCCGCTCTCCGTTCAGGTCGTCGCCGTAGGCTGTCAGCAGCCGCACGTCCACCCCCATCAGGCTCAGGTTGTGGGCGATGTTCCGTCCCACGCCGCCAAGGCTCACTCGTACCTGGCCGGGATTGGAGTCTGCAGCCACCAAGGGTGCGAAAGATCTGCCGCCAATATCCACATTGACGCCGCCCACCACCACGGCATAGCTTCCGCTACGCAGGACATAGCCCTTCCCGGCGATGCAGCCCTTTTTCATCAGGTTGGAAATATGCACCGCCGCAGAGGACCGGGTGATGCCAAGCTTGTCCGCGATCTGCTGCTGAGAGATCATGGGGTTGGCTTCGATCAGCTGTAAAACCTGCCGTTCCCGCTGGGTCATAGATTGTCCCTCCGGTCTGTATCTAAATATATGTTTATTATATAAGCTTTAGCTGTGTTCGTCAATAGGAAAATCATGAAAAACGGCAGCCGAAACCGGCTGCCGTTTTGGGAATATTACAGATCGATCCCCAGGAACTTCTTTGCCAGGATGCCCACAATGAAGGACAGCACCGCCACGCTGATGCTGATGACGGCCATTTCCAGGAATCTCCCCTTAAAGGGCTGATCCTGGGCCACAGAGGTGTAATAGGTGAACCCAGCAATGATCAGCACCACCACTGCAAGCATGCAGATCAGTGCGGGAATGTACTGGGTGGGGCCCAAAATCAGATAGGGCGCGATCAGAAGCACCACCGTGATCAGATAGGCAATACCGGTATAAGTACAGGACTTCAGCGCGTCGGTCCGGCCCTCGCTGCGGGCGGACAGGAACTCGCTGGAAGCCATGGAGAAGGTGGCGGAGATGCCCACGATCAGGCCGGACAGAGCAATGAGCCGGTTGTTCTGCAAGGCGAACACAAAGCCCGCCAGAGAGCCGGTCAGCTCCACCAGAGCATCGTTCAGACCCAGCACCATGCTGCCCACATACTGCAGCCGCTCCTCGTCCAGCATGGCCAGCAGTGCCCGCTCATGCTCCTCCTCCTGCCGTCGGATCTGGATGCTCTCGGGCACCTCCTGCGCCAGAAGCGCGTATTCGGTCTGGGCGTTCTCCTCACCCCGTTCCATCAGCTTCACCGCGAAGGTAAAGCCAAGGGTCCTGGCCAGGGTGGTGTATTTCAGCACCTTGGCCTTCTGGGGCTTCATTTCGATGCCGGAGTACCTCTTCCAGATCTCGTAGTGGGCTTTTTCCTCCCGGGACAGGCGAAGCAGCGTCTGCTTGTTCTCGTCCCCCTTGGCAAAGCCGGCGATCTTCTCATAGATTACGCTTTCGGTCAGCTCATTTTGCTGCATTTTACGAATAATTTCCATTGCCTGCGTGGAGATTGTTTCCGCCATGATCGGTCACTCCTTTGTATTTTGTCTCTCCCATTATATTCCTTTCCCAGAAAAAAGCAAGGTTTATCTGTAGGAAATTCCGGTAAATCAGAAAGCTATTGGGCCAGCCCAAGGGCGGCAGTCACCAAAATCCCCAGATTGTCCCGGTAAATTTCGTCGAACTGGGTGATTGGCAGCGGGTTCTCCCCTTCCCCGGCTTCGATGGTGTAGCCAGGGCGGCGGAAGGTCTGAATGAACCAGTCCTTGTAGCCTGCAAAGCTGGATTCGTAAGGGGTGTCCGCCAGGGTGTAGCCGCTGAGCCGGGCAAATTCCTCCCCCAGCTCCCGGGCCCCGGGGACCTGATAGTCCTGGAACTGCCAATAGATCACCTTGCCCTGGGTGTGATAGGCCAGTACCAGAGTGGGGTCGATCTGCTCGGTGTATTTTGCCAGAGCGATAGACTCTCGCTGGTTTAATGGCGCACGGCCTACATAATCCCTGGGGCCGGGCTTGGTATAGCCCTGGGCAAACTTGATCTCCCTGGCCCGGAGCCACCCGGCGGGGTATTGCAGGTTCAGGTCCACCCCCAGCAGATTGGCCTTCCAGCCGTCTGGAAAAGGGATGTTGGGATAATTGTCCCCCAGACGGCGGGCAGTCTCGTATTCCAGGGTTCCGGTCTCAATGGCTCCGGTGACCAGATCCACCCCGTCGGGATTCACCAGGGGGACGGTATAGATGGTGGCCGCTTTTACAATATTTTGGGCGTCCACGCCATAGAGCTTCCCGCCGCTTTGCACCGCCTGGGCCAGATCCTCCATGAATTTCAGCAGTACCGGGCAGGTGATCCACTCGTTGGCGTGGTGGGCGGCCGTGTACAGTACCTTTCGGTCCCCCTCGCCGATGGTCAGAGTCTGCACCGGGCGGCCAAAGGCAGTTGTCGTCAGCACTTCGGTTTGTAACATGGGATAGGCTGTAATCAGCTTCTGAATGGTCTCCTCGCACAGGGCGGAAGTCATGGGTATGTCGGTTCGCACGATAGCCACAAAATCACCTCCGGTTATGGTATGCCCATGCCAGAGAAAATGTGTTACACCTCTTGACATTCTGTTTCTCTGGCAGTATGATTGGTATAACTAATCATACTTCCAGAGGAGGCGCTATCATGAAATTTCCAAAAGGGAAGCATGCCTGGATGGTGAAAATCGGCGAGAAGGGGCAATTCGTGATTCCCAAAGAGGCGCGGGATCTGTTCGATTTGCAGCCGGGTCAGACCATTCTGGTGCTTGCCGACGATGAAAAGGGCCTTGCCATTCCGCCCAAGGATGTCAGCGAGAAGCTGTTCGCGCAAATCTTCCAGGAATCCGAGGAGGAATAGCATGAGCCGCATTGTGTTTTTCTGCATCCCTGCCCAGGGCCATACCAACCCCACCCTGGGGGTTGTCCGGGAGCTGGTGGCCCGGGGGCATGAGGTACTGTACTACTCCTACAATATCCTTCGGGAAAAGATTGAGGCCGCCGGAGCGGCATTTGTTGCCTGCGACGAATTCGACGCGGAGCAACACCTGACACCTCAGGAAGGGGCCCGGATTGGCTCGGATCTGGCCCTGTCCACCCGGGTACTGGTGGACACCACGTTGGCTCTCGACGAAATGGTCTGCGCGGAGATGGAACGGCTGCGGCCTGACTGCATCGTTGCGGACTCCATGGCTGTCTGGGGCAAAGCTGTAGCGCTGAAGCTGGGGATCCCCTTCGTTTCCTCCACCACTACCTTTGCTTTTAATCAACATTCCCCCAAGATCATGAAGCAAGGCCCAAAGGAACTTCTGAACATGGTCTTCTCCATGGGGAAGGTCAGCAGGCAGATCCAGCGGCTGCAGGACCGGGGATATCCGGTGAAGAACATTCTGGATATCGTCAGCAATGACGATCAGACCGACACCATTGTCTATACCTCGCCCCAGTTCCAGCCCTGTTCTGAGACCTTTTCGGAGAAATATGCCTTTGTAGGGCCTTCCATCCGCCCGGCCCAGAGCGAGATCCCGAAGACCAGAGAGAAACTGGTCTACATCTCCATGGGTACCGTGAACAATGACATGCTGCCTCTGTACCGAAACTGCATCGACGCTTTGAAAGATTCCGGTTATCAGGTGATTCTTTCCGTAGGAGATCAGGTGGATATCTCCCAATTCGGCAAACTGCCGGAGGGAATTGCCGTTTATCCTTCTGTGGATCAGATCGCGATCTTGGAAAAAGCGGACGTGTTTCTGTCTCACTGCGGCATGAACAGTGCCAGTGAGGGGCTCTATTTCGGCGTTCCTCTGGTGATGCTTCCAAAAACCACAGAGCAAAGCGGCGTAGCAGCCCGGGTGGCACAGCTGGAAGCGGGAATTCCACTGAAGAAGACCACCCCGCAAGCCATCCGGGAAGCCATCATCACCGTTCTGACGGATCCCCAATACAGGGAAAACGCCGCTAAGATTGCGGAAGGCTTTCGAAGCTGCCCCGGAGCCAAAGGCGCGGCTGACAAAATCGAACGCTGCTGCAAGATTCGATAACGAATACTATCATTTTGCATTGAAAAAGCTCCCCCAACGGTCACTTCAGAACCGTTGGGGGAGTTTGATATTACAGGTCCAGCTTCAGATCGTTTTCCTGAATCCAGCCCCATTTGCGAAGCACCTCGCAGAACACCCAGCTGAGGACTCCAGGCAGTACAAAGCAGATCAGTGCCAACCCGATCCAGTCCATGGCGGTGATGGCCGCCTTTGTGCCGTTGGCGATGTCATTGACCCAGCCGGTGTAGACGCCGATCTGGCCCACAAAGCCACAGGTGCCCATGCCGGAGGACACCGCCGTGCCGTTCATCTCCAGCTTAAACAGACAGGTGGCCAGAGGACCGGTGATGGCGGAAGCCAGCGTAGGCGGAATCCAGATCCGGGGATTTTTCACAATATTGGGCATTTGCAGCATACTGGTGCCCACGCCCTGCGCAATTAAACCGCCCCAGCGGTTTTCCCGGAAGCTCATAACGGCGAAGCCCACCATCTGGGCGCAGCAGCCCGCTACCGCGGCGCCGCCCGCCAGGCCTGTCAGGCTCAGAGCCGCGCAGATGGCGGCAGAGGAAATGGGCAAGGTCAGGGCAACGCCGATGACCACGGACACCAGAATGCCCATCCAGAAGGGCTGCAGCATAGTGGCCCATTTGACGAAGTCACCCACGGCGCTGGCTGCCCTGCCAATGGGGGCCGCCACCAGGCTGGCGAAGCCGATGCCCACCAGCACTGTGACAATAGGCGTCACCAGAATGTCGATCTTGGTCTCCTTAGATACCAGCTTGCCGCACTCCGCTGCCACAATGGCCACGAAGTACACCGCCAGCGGGCCTCCCGCGCCGCCCATAGCATTGGCCGCGAAGCCCACGGGAATCAGGGAGAACAGCACCAGCGGCGGGCAGTGAAGAGCAAAGCCGATGGCAATGGCAATACCGGGGCCCACCATGGCCGAAGCCAGACCGCCGATGGTATAGCCCACCGCGCCCTCTCCGGAGCCGATTCTGACAATTGTCTCCGTCAGAAAGCCGATGTGGAACTGCTGCCCGATGGTATTCAGGATGGTACCAACCAGCAGCGTACAGAACAGTCCCTGGGCCATCGCACCCAAAGCGTCGATGCCATAGCGCTGGAAGGTGAACAGGATATCTTTCCGTGTCAAGAATTTTTTAAGTTTTTCCATATCTCTCTTCCTTGTCAAAATTTATGCGTCCTATTATACATACTGGATTCGATAGTTGCAATCCTTTTTTCCAAGAGAGGCCAGAAATTACTTTTTTCTTTCCCATCCAGGCTGTGTGCAAGAACCCTCTTCTCGAGCCGGCGCAGCAGGAAGTGCCTTTGAGGGCGAAACGATCATTTTGCCATTCCCAAATTGCCAAAAACTGCCCCTCCCGTTTCCAGGAGGGGCAGGGCAATGGATCAGGGAATCAGACAGCGGGGCCGTTGGTGGACTGGACAACAGGGTCGCCCAGGGTCTCCACCTTGGAGTCCTTGATCAGCTTCTTGGGACAAACCGTAGCACACAGGCCGCAGTTGTCGCACTTGGTGTAGTCGATCCGGGCCAGGTTCTTCTCCACGGTGATGGCATCCTTGGGGCAGATCTTCTTACACAGACCGCAGCCGATACAGCCAACGGTACAGGCACGGGTGGTAGCAGCGCCCTTGGCCATGGAATTACAGGCAATGACCACATTCCGATCAGGCTCCACGGGAATAATCAGCTGGCGAGGGCAGACCGCAGCGCAGGCCATACAGCCAACGCACAGATCCTCGTCCACGCGGGCCACGCCATCCACGACCTTGATGGCACCGTACTTACAAGCCTTGGTGCAGGAGCCGTAGCCCAGGCAGCCGAACTTACAGGACAGGGGGCCGCTGCCGCCAACCTTGGAGGCGGCCAGGCAATCCTTAAAGCCTTCGTAGTTGGCCTTGACCTTGGCACCCTTGGTCAGGTTGCCGTCCTGGTCATAGGTTTTGGCGCCGGAGCAGCGGACCAGAGCCACCTTGCGGGTGACGGATTCGGCCTTAACGCCCATGATAGCAGCCATGGCCTGAGCACACTCGTTGCCGCCGGAGGCACACTTGCCGATTTTGGCCTGGCCATTCAACACTGCTTCCGCGTAGGCACCGCAGCCTGCGAAGCCGCAGCCACCGCAGTTGGCACCGGGAAGACACGCATTCAGCTTGTCCAGCCGGGGGTCCGTCTCCACATAGAAGACCTTAGAGGCGGCTGCCAGCACCAGACCGAAGATCAGGCCCAGGCCGCCCAGAATTGCAACAGCAATCAAAATACTCATTCTTTCGCCCTCCTTAGAAAATGCTCAGGCCGGAGAAGCCCATGAACGCCAGCGCCAGCAGGCCGGCGGCGATCAGCGCAATGGGGAAGCCCTTGAAGCACTCGGGGCACTCGGTCTTGTTGACACGCTCCCGGATGGAGGCGAACAGGACGATGGCCACGGTGAAGCCCAGGCCGCCGGCAGCGCCGTTGATGACGCTGAGCAGGAAGTTGTAGCCCTCCTGCACGTTGACCAGCACCACGCCCAGAACGGCGCAGTTGGTGGTGATCAGGGGCAGGAACACGCCCAGAGCCTTGTACAGGGCGGGGACAGCCTTCTTCAGGAACATCTCCACCACCTGTACGATGGAGGCAATGACCAGAATGAAGGCCACGGTCTGCATATACTCCAGGTTCAGGGCCACCAGCAGCAGATTGACCGCAAAGCAGGCGGCGGAGGCCAGGGCCATAACGAAAGTAACGGCCATGCCCATGCCGACGGCGGTGTCGATCTTCTTGGAAACGCCCATGAAGGGGCAGATGCCATAGAACTTCACCAGAATGAAGTTCTCACTGAGGATGGCGCTGATAATAATACCGAGAATCGCTTCCATTATTTCGCAGCCTCCTTCTTCTTACTCTTCATTTCCAGATACTTCATCAGCCACTGGGAAGCGGCAATGACAAAGCCCAGGACCAGGAAGCCGCCGACGGGCATGACCATCTGCATAGCGGGGAACTGAGCGGGGATAATACGGATGCCTTCGCCGCCGTTCAGCAGACCGCCGCCGAAGGTACCGGAACCCAGCAGCTCACGGATGACACAGGTGATGACCAGTGCTACCGTATAGCCGATGCCCTGGCACAGGCCATCCACAGCGGAGGCCAGAACGCTATTCTTGGAAGCAAAGGCTTCGGCACGGCCCAGGACAATACAGTTAACCACGATCAGGGGGATGAACACACCCAGGCTTTCCGCCAGGGCAGGAATGTAAGCCTGCAGGAACAGATCCACCACGGTGACAAAGCCCGCGATGATGGTGATGTAAGCGGCGATACGGATCTGAGAGGGAATGAAATTCCGCAGAGCGGAGATCAGCACGTTGGAGCAGATCAGGATGATGGTAACGGCCAGGCCCATGCCGATGCCGTTGAACAGGCTGGTGGTGATCGCCAGCGTGGAGCACATGCCCAGCAGCTGAACGGTGACCGGGTTCTTGGTCAGCAGGCCTTCTTTAAATTGCTTCTTGAAATTCATTTAAAGTACCTCCTTAACCCATGTTGGCTACGCAGCTCAGCGCGGCGTTGACACCGGCGCAGACCGCACGGGAGGTGATGGTGGCGCCGGTAATGGCATCCACCGCGCCGCCGTCCTTGGTGACGGAGACGGAGCCGCTCATACCGGCGAACTGGCCACGGAAGGCCTCACCGGCGGAGGTGCTGGCAGCGGACACAGCGCCCAGGCCGGCAGTCTCAGACTGGCTGATGACGGAGATGCCCAAGACGTTGCCGCTGGGATCGATGCCCACCATCATTTCCACAGTGCCGTTGAAGCCGGTGGGAGTAACCTTTACGGCATAACCGGCATTGCCCTGATAGACCGTGGCAACCAGGCCGGTGTCATCCGTGAACGCCACTTCCTCGCCGCCGCCGGGCAGGACGGCCTCAATGGCCTCCTGGGTTTTCTGGGCATTCAGCAGGGCGATCTTGGGTGCGGTGACGGAGTTCACGGCTGCCAGAGCCACAGCCACCACGGCCGTGATCAGCAGCAGCGTCAGCGCCAGCCGCAGAACATATTTCACAGTGGATTCCGTTTTCATTTCTTCGCCGCCTCCTTCTTGGGTGCGCCGAACTTCACAGGACGGCCGATTCTATCCAGCAGGACAACGCAGGCATTCATAACCAGGATGGCGTAGGACACGCCCTCGTTGTAGCCGCCGAAGTAGCGGATCAGGATGGTCAGGGCACCGCAGCCGATGCCGTAGACAATCTGGCCCAGCTTGGTAACGGGAGAAGTAACATAGTCGGTAGCCATGAAAATGGCACCCAGCATCAGGCCGCCGCCGCACAGCTGCGCGGCCATCCACGCAATGCGGTCATTGCCCTGGGGGAACAGGAAGCTCAGGACCGCCACAGTGCCAATGAAGGCCAGGGGAATCCGGGGAGTGATGACCTTGCGCAGCAGCAGGTACGCGAAGCCAATGAGCAGCAGCAGCGCGGAGGTCTCACCGATACAGCCGCCCACATTGCCCAGGAACATGTCCAGGATGGAGCAGTCCGGCATCAGGCCCTGGTGCATATTGCCCAGAGGAGTTGCCGCAGTAACTGCATCGGCAGTGGAAACCAGGCCGGCTGCGTTGTTAAAGCCCACCTTGACCCAGGTGCTCATCAGCACGGGCCAGCTGAACATAAAGGCACGGCCAGCCAAAGCGGGGTTGACGATGTTCCGGCCCAGACCGCCGAAAAGCATCTTCACCACGATGATGGCGAAGAGCGCGCCCAGGATAATGGTCCAGTAGGGAATGGTGACCGGGCAGACAAAGGCCAGCAGCACACCGGTAACACAGGCGGATAGGTCATAGATTTTGCAGTGCATCTTGGTGACACGGCAATAAGCCCACTCAAAGAACACACAGGCCGCCACGCTGACCAGGGTGACCATCAGGGCGCGGAAGCCGAAGAAGTAAATAGAGCCGATCAGGGCGGGAGCCAGCGCGATCAGCACATCCCGCATGATGGTCTGGGTGGTAACGGGGGAATGCGCATGAGGAGAGCTGGAAATCGTCAGCTCATAAAAGTATTTCATCTGTGCCATTGGATCTCCACCTCCTTAAGCCTTTGCTTTTTCCTTGGCAGCAGCGTTGCGGATGAGCTGCTTGCCCACACGGAAGCCCAGCACCAGGGGAACACTGGCGGGGCAGGTGTAGGCGCAGCTGCCACACTCGATGCAGTCCATAATGTTGTTGGCCTTCATCTCTTCCACATCGTTGGACTGGAGGGCCTTGTACATCAGAACGGGCATCAGCTTCATGGGGCAGGCGTCGATGCACTTGCCGCAGCGCAGGCAGCGGGGTTCTTCCACCGCGTATTCGTTCTTCTTGCCAAGAACGGTGATAGCGTTGACGCCCTTGATGGTGGGAACGCTCAGGTCATACTGGGCAGCACCCATCATGGGGCCGCCGGAGAGAACCTTGTAGGGGTTCTCAGAGAAGCCGCAGGCTTCAATCAGAGCGTCAAAGGAGGTGCCGATGGGAACCAGCAGGTTCTTGGGCTCCATCAGGATGTCGCCGGAGACGGTGACGATCCGCTTAATCAGGGGCATACCGTCATAGACCACATCGTGGATGGCCTTGCAGGTGGCAGCGTTGAACACTGCACAGCCCACCGCTGCGGGCAGACCGCCAGAGGGAACCTCCCGGCCGGTGACGGCATAGATCAGCTGTTTCTCAGCGCCCTGGGGGTACTTGGCGGGCAGCACGTCCACGATGATGCCGTCGCTGGCGGCCAGATGGGCCTTCAGGGCCTTGACTGCCTCGGGCTTATTGTCCTCGATACCGATGTGGCCCTCCTTCAGGCCGAAGATCCGCATAACGATCTTCAGTCCGGAGATCAGCTTCTCGGGCTGTTCCCGGCACAGGCGGTCGTCGGACGTGATGAAGGGCTCACACTCGCCAGCGTTGACGATGACGGTATCCACCTTGCCGATACCGCCGGAGAGCTTGACATGGGTGGGGAAGGTGGCACCGCCCATACCGACAATACCGCCCTCATGGATGATATTGATCAGATCTTCAACGGAAAGGGCATCCACTTCCTCCTGCGTGCGGGGCTTGCAGTCCTCACAAAGGGTATCCAGGTGATCATTCTCGATCACCACACTCATGACTGTGGTGCCGCTGGTGTGGGCCCTCGCCTCCACGGCCTTGACCTTGCCGGAAACGGAAGCGTGCACAGGGACGCACAGGCCCTGGTTGTCGCCGATCTTCTGACCAACGGTAACCAGGTCGCCCTTCTTGACGAGGGGCTTGCAGGGGGCGCCGATATGCTGGGACATGGGGATCACAACGATATCCGGTTCGGGGAATACCTGAGTCTCCTTGTCACAAGCGTACCACTTATTTTCTTTGGGATGAACCCCTCCGAAAAAAGAAAACGCCATATTACTTCACCTCTTTCAAATTTCGCGGAGTATACCGCATTATCCGATATCTATGATACCGCATTTTTTTCCGTTTGTCCACCCTGTTTTTGTCATTGTAGACAAAAAGTTTCCAAAAAAGCATTTCGTATCGATACAAGTTGACCGAATTGCGGTCCAATGGCAAAAAGCGCGGAAAGCAGCCTTTCCGCGCGGATGATCGGATTTTTTCGGATACAAAGAACCGCCAATTGACCCTCCTCTACAGTGGGTGCTGTGAAAGCCAAACCTTCATGCGGCCAAGCGATGTCCCTGCGATAAAAAGTAGACACTTTTTATCGCAGGTTCGTATCAAACGCCGAAAACCAGCCAGATGTAAATGTACGCCGGGATGATGGCTGACAGAGTGAAGGGAATCCCGATCCGGAAAAAATCGGAATTTGCCACCTCATGGCCCTCCTTGCGCAGGATGCCGATGGCGGCGATATTGGCCGAAGCGCCGATAGGGGTAATGTTACCGCCCAGAGTAGCGCCGGAAAGAAGGCCAAAGTACAGCGGCGTGGGATCGCAGCCCATCTGCGCCGCCAGCCCTGCCAGCACGGGGATCATGGTAGCGACATAGGGAATATTGTCGATAAACGCGGAGATCAGAACCGAAGCCCAGACGATGATGGTGTACATCAGGAACACGCTGCCCCGGCCCAGCCTTGCCAGCAGCGACGCCAGGGAATCAATGACGCCCATATTGGAAATGCCACCGATCATGAGGAACAGTCCCACCAGAAGATCCAAGGTCTCAAAATCGATGGCTTTCAAGGGATCCAGGGCCGCCCTCCAGCTTTTCTGCTTCATGCCGGTGTAGATTAGGCCGATCACCAGCAGGGTGCAGCAGATGATGCCGTTGGTCTCGGCAGGCAGATTCCAGTTGTCGGGCGCAAAGGACGCGCAGATCAGTGCTCCGATGGCGCCCAGCAGCAAAACCGTGGGTACATAGTCCGTAACCTCGGTCATCTGGCCGGTCCTGGGAATGGGAGCCTTCTCCTTCCGGAACAGGAACCAGACAATGCAGGCGGACAGCAGGGCCCCCAGCTCCACCGCGAAGAAGATGGAGGGCTTGCCCTGAAACCGGAAGAAGTCCATGAAGGTCATGTCCAGGGCGGAGCCCAGCATGATGGCGGTGGTGTCCCCCACCAGGGTCGCGGCTCCCTGGAGGTTGGAGGACACCGCGATGGAGATGAGGAAGGGCACCGGATTGGTTTTCAGCTTTTTGCAGATCTCCAGAGCCACGGGGGCCACCATCAGCACCGTGGCGACGTTGTCCACGAAAGCGGAGATCACACCGGCGAACAAGCTCAGCGCCACCGCCGCCCACTGGACAGTGGGGACCTTGTCCATAATCGCGTCGGCCATCCGCTCCTGCATGCGGCTGTCGATGAACAGCTGCACCAGACCCATGGTGCCGCCGATCATCAACAGTACATTGAAGTCCAGGGCGGGAAGAATCTGATCCAACGGCAGCATACCGCTGAGGATAAAGATCAGTCCGGAGGTCAGGGCAATGTAGGGCCGGTACTTGCTAAAGGTCAGCATCAGGATGTATGTCACGGCAAAGAGAATGAGGGCAGGCAGCATTTGCAATTTCCTTTCCTTTTGAGAATATGTGCAGTTAGTATAATGCTTTCTTCTCCGTCCGTAAAGATGTCCTCCGCAAAGATGCAGCTAAGAAATTGAGACATAAGAACAAGATATTCGATAATGCGGTCTGCCCAGCTGAAAACGGGGGTAAATGAGCGAATGATCAATTATCAATTTTCGACGTCAGCCGGTTCAGCAGGGACACCGCTCCGATGATTACGATGGTCACCAGAAAGGTTCCCAGGAAACCTTTTCCAAAAATTGGCAGGATCGCCAGGAAATCGTCAAACCGCAATTCCATATTACCCTCCCACCAGAGCCAGAACCAGGCCTCCCGCTATGACGGAGGCGATCTGCCCGGAAACGTTGACGCCCACGGCGCTCATTAACAGGAAATTCTGATTGTCCTCCTCCCGGCCCAGCTTATGAACCACACGGGCGGACATAGGGAACGCGGAGATCCCCGCCGCGCCGATCATGGGATTCACCTTCTCCTTCAGGAACAAATTCATGAGCTTTGCCAGCAGAATGCCGCCCACAGTATCCATGACAAAGGCCACCAGCCCCAGGCCAAGGATCAGCAGAGTCTGTGCCTGGAGAAATTCCTCCGCAGACATCCGGGCGGCTACGGTGATGCCCAGCAGCAGGGTGATGAGGTTGGCCAGCACGTTCTGCGCTGTCTCGGACAGGGTGTTCAGGACACCGCATTCCCGGATCAGATTGCCGAACATCAGAAAGCCGATCAGCGCCACGGCTCCCGGCGCAGCCAGGCCCACGATCACAGTAACCAAAACGGGAAACAGGATCCGCGTCCGCTTGGAGACAGGTCTGCCCTTGTCCTGCATTCGGATCCTCCGCTCCGCCCGGGTGGTACAGCGCCGGATGATGGGCGGCTGCACAATGGGCACCAAAGCCATGTACGAATACGCTGCCACCAGAATCGCGGCGGTATATCGGGAGTTCAGTGTTTGGGCCACGAAAATCGAGGTTGGGCCGTCCGCTGCCCCGATGATGGCAATAGAAGCCGCGTCTTTTTGTTCGAAGCCCAGAAGCGACGCCAAACCCAGGGTAAAAAAGATGCCGAACTGGGCTGCTGCGCCGAAGAGCATCAATCTGGGTTGCCGCAACAAGGGTGTAAAGTCGATCATGGCACCGATACCAAGGAACAGTAGCAGCGGAAACAGTTCGTTATCCGCAATTCCGATCTCATACAGCCGCCCAAGGACCGCCGCCGCTCCGGAATTGGGCAGGTTCACCAAGATGGCTCCAAACCCCATGGGCAGCAGCAGGGCAGGCTCCATCTTCTTTCCGATGGCAAGATACATCAGTACGCCGCCGATACACCACATGATGACCTGGGCCGCGGTGATGCTGCACAGATTTTGCGCCAGCACTTCCATATGCATCCTCCCCCGGCAGGGTAATTTCCCTTGCCGGTTCATTATAGTCCCTGGAGAATGAAAATAGAATTCTTTTTTCCGAAGTTTTCTGATAAATATAGAGCCAAATTCCAAGAAAAATCAAAATATTTCTGATTTCTCTTGGATTTTTTCCTGCTTCCGTCTGGGCAGCAGTGTTACTCGTCCACCATCCGGTAGCCTACTCCCAGTTCGTTGGTCACATACCGGTTGTCTCCCGGGCGGCAGCCCAGTTTTTTGCGGATGTTGGCCATGTTCACCTGGAGCTTTTTGATGCTGCCGTCATCCATGGTGCCCCAGATGGCCTGGATGATGGCGCTATAGGTCATGACCTTTCCCGTATGCTGGCTCAGCAGCGCCAGAATGTTGTATTCTGTCTGTGTCAGATGTACCGGCTGACCGCCGATGCTGACCTGGCGGCGGTCATAGTCGATAAGCAGATCGCCCACGGTGAAGGTGCTGCCGGGCATAGCCGCCTGGATTCGGCTGGTCCGCAGGGCAGCCCGGACTCTTGCCAGCAGCTCCGCGGTGCCAAAGGGCTTCGTGATGTAATCATTGGCCCCCAGATCCAGAGCGGAAACCTTGTCGCTTTCCTCGGTTCGTGCGGAGAGGACGATGATGGGCACCATGCTGCTTGTGCGGACCTGGCGGATAAATACCTCCCCGTCCAGGTCCGGCAATCCCAGATCCAGTACCACCAGATCCGGAATGTGGGACGAATAAACCAGAAGTCCCTGGCGGCACCGTTCCGCCGTCAGCACCTGATAGCCGTTGGTCTCCAGAATGGTCTGGACAAAGCTGGCAATGTTCCGGTCGTCCTCGATAATCAACACTTTATATTTATTATTCCCCATGACTGTCCTCCATATCCAGGGTAAAGCAGAAGGATGCGCCGCCCTCCGAGCGGTTCCCGGCGTAAATCTTGCCGCCATGGGCTTTGATGATAGTGCTGCATACCGCCAAACCGATGCCCATGCTGCTGCGGCTGGTGTCCGTAGGCGCCTCGCTGTCCAGCATTCCTGTGAACAGCTGTCCCAGACGGTCCTCCGGAATACCGCAGCCGTCATCCTCTACCCAAAACACCGCTTTTCTGCCCCGAACCTGAACCCGAAGCCATAGGTTTCGCATGCCCCTGGCGTGAAAAACCGCGTTTTCCAGCAGATTCATCAGCACCTGTTCCATGAGCATAGCATCCATAGGAACGCTGACAAACTCTTCCGGCAGCTCCGCCTGGACCGGCTGCTCAGGATAGTGCTTGTGGAATTTTACCAGAACTGCGTCAATGAGTTCTTCCAAAACCGTGTCCCGTTTGGATAGATTCACCTGATCGGCATCCACTCGGGTGACGGAGAGCAGATTCTCAACCATCCGCACCAGCCACTGGGCATCGTTACGGATATCCCCCAGCAGCTTCAGATGCTTTTCCTTGGGCAGCTTCTCATAGCTCTCCAGCATGGCAGAGCAAGCCCCGTAGATGGAGGTCAGCGGCGTGCGCAGGTCGTGGGACACCGCCCGCAGCAGATTGCCCCGCATACGTTCCTTTTCCGCCTCAGCCTTCATCTTCTCCTGACGCTTGAGCTTGGTGGTCAGTGTCCCGGTGAGGATCGCCACAATCAGCATTACCACTGCAGAAGAAATACACTCCGGCGAGATCAGGTCAAAGGCCCAGTAAGGATATGTAAAAGCGTAGTTTACCGCCAGCACGCTGATTAGCGACGCGGCAATACCCCAGAAATACCCCTGTGTCCGCCAGGACACCAGGAACACCCCCAGTACGAAAATCATAGGGATCATGGTACGGGTATCAAATTGTTTCAAAAGCAGCAGATTCAACGCGAAGGACGCCCCAAGCGTCAAAAGCATATAAATTCCATCCGCCAGCATATTCTTGTGCAGCTTCATATTGTTCACCTCACACAGTATCCTAGTCGTATTATACCATCGATTTCCCTCCATTGACACCCCCAGAGTTCGCCGTCACCCGGCGCTTTGGCAAAGATGCGGTAAAGATTCCCCTGCCTGTGCCAAGGGAAACGTCCGGCATCCAGCGATATGGGAATTCCCTCATAAAATCAGGAAATTCAGAAAAAAGTTACACAAATACCGCTGTATTCTCTATCAGAAGTTGCATAAGCTCCAAATTGGAAGGAGTCATTCTCAAGTTCGCGTTTTCCTTATTTACAGTCATTTGACTGTTTTTCACAATTTTATAACCTTAACGTTACAGAATTCGATAAATAATTACCGATTTTGAAAATAGATTAGTAAATTTATCCCATTTTTCAGTCTCACCCCAATATTATTTGTTATTTTTATCCAAGAAATTCTTGTTTTTGCGGGTTTCGCCAATTGACCTGGCCGCGGATTTCTGGTATGATAGCTTCACAGCAAAAAAGCAGAAAGGAGGCAGCAACAATGAATTGGGCTGCAATTATCTGGCTGGCGCTGATCGTGGTCTTCCTTCTGGCAGAAGCCGCCACCGTGTCCCTGGTTTCCCTGTGGTTCGCGGCGGGTGCTTTGGCCGCCATGATCGTCTGCCTGCTGCAAGGAGCCGTTGGGCTCCAGATCGCCGTGTTTCTGGCGGTGTCCGGAGGATTGCTGGCACTGCTGCGGCCCCTGGTCCGTAAGTACGTGACCCCGAAGCTCACATCCACAAACGTGGACGCGGTGATCGGCTCCACCGGGATTGTCACTGCTGCCATCGATAACGTGGCCGCCGCTGGACAGGTGAAGCTGGGCGCCATGGTCTGGACCGCCCGGAGTACCTCTGGCGACCCCATTCCCGAGGGTACCAGAGTCAGAGTAGACCGCGTAGAGGGCGTCAAAGCCTTCGTCTCTCCCGCGGATGTTCCCGCAAATGTCTAACAATTATATCAGGAGGTAGTATTATGGGTTGGATCATTTTCGCACTGTTTATCATTCTTTTCGTCATTCTCATCGCCAACATTTCTGTGGTTCAGCAGTCCCGGGCTTATGTCATCGAGCGCCTGGGCGCGTTCCACCAGGTATGGGGCGTGGGCCTGCACTTCAAGGTTCCCTTCATCGACCGGATCGCGCGGCGGGTCAGCCTGAAGGAGCAGGTGCTGGATTACCCTCCCCAGCCCGTTATCACCAAGGATAACGTGACCATGCAGATCGATACCGTGGTGTATTTCCAGATCACCGATCCCAAGCTGTACGCCTACGGAGTCGAGCAGCCCATGGCGGCAATGGAAACCCTCACCGCAACCACCCTGCGTAACATCATCGGCGACCTGGAGCTGGACCAGACCCTGACCAGCCGGGACGTGGTCAACACCAAGATGCGGGCCATCCTGGACGAGGCCACCGACCCCTGGGGCATCAAGGTCAACCGGGTGGAGCTGAAGAACATTCTGCCGCCCCAGGACATTCAGAACTCCATGGAGAAGCAGATGAAGGCCGAGCGTGACCGCCGTCAGGCCATCCTACAGGCTGAGGGCCAGAAGAAGTCCGCCATCCTTATCGCCGAAGGTGAGAAGGAATCCGCCATCCTCCGGGCCAGCGCGGAAAAGGAAGCCGCCATTCTGAAGGCCGAGGCTGAGAAGCAGGCCGCCATCCTCCGGGCCGACGGTGAAGCCCAGGCCATCCTGGCCGTCCAGAAGGCCATGGCCGACTCCCTTGCCCTGCTGAACGAAAAGGCCCCCAACGACCAGGTGATCAAGCTGAAGTCCATCGAAGCCATGCAGAAGATTGCCGACGGCAAGGCCACCAAGATCATCATCCCCAGCGAAATGCAAGGCCTGGTGGGCATGGCTAATGGTATCGTCGAGGGCGTAAAGGAGCAGTAACGTGGCAAAAACAGAGGACCGGTTCATCAGGACCTATGTCCAGGGGAGCAGCTTCGGTACAAGAGTCGAGATCTGGGTGGATAAGCAGACCGGTGTAAATTACCTGTGGCAGGCCAGCGGCTACGCGGGCGGCCTGACCCCACTGCTAAATCCCAACGGCTCCCCCATCGTCACGCCCTTGCCCAGAAAATACGAAGAATAACCAACATGTCCCCGGCGGAACCCGCCGGGGACGCATTTATTGCAAAAGGACGGATCCATTTCAGCAGGTGCATGAATACGTCTATGCCTCCCGTTTTTTGGGTGGAAGCCTGCCGATCAGCTTGTCCAGCCCAGCGTCCGCCCAACTGTATAAGCCCATCGCCGCCGCCGCCACGGGAACCCACAACGCCGTAAACATGGGGCAGATCTGGCCCAAAAAATTCCCCGGCTGCCCCCGGTAGTCCCAAACCTGATAATCTTGGTTCACCAGCAGTCCCGTCACCAGCTCCACCGCCGTAATGATGCCCGCACCGCAGCCTACCCGGGCAGGCTTGGAAACGGGCAGCTTCCTTAATTGGCCGATCAGCAGAAAGCACAGCCCTCCCGCTCCGAACATGCTGATATGGCTATAGCCCCGGTACAGCAGCTCCAGCCCCACATAGGCGCTGCCGCCGATGCCAAAGAGAGCAATCCTTTTCGCAGCTTTCAAGCGCATTCACCTCAGGAAAAGTATTTCCATAATTTTCTGAAAAAATTCTAAATTTATTCTTGACAAAAAAGGGTTCTAAGGATATAATAAGGAAGCTGATTTCGGCGGTGCCCGAAATCCTTTGACCACATGGCGGCATAACTCAGTTGGTAGAGTAGCCGGTTCATACCCGGTATGTCATCTGTTCGAATCAGATTGCCGCTACCAGGCCCGTTGGTCAAGCGGTTAAGACACCGCCCTTTCACGGCGGTAACATGGGTTCGATTCCCGTACGGGTCACCATGAAAAATACTCCGATGCGTAACGCATCGGAGTTTTTTCATTATCCATTGCTGCCAAGAAGATGGGCGATCCGGGCGCAATGTTCCTCTTCCTTCGCCGCCAGACGCCGGAACACAGACCCGAACTCCGAGTCCACCGTCCGGGCGGTATACTCCGTCACTGTCCGCCGGGCCCGGTGATAGCATTTCTCCAGCACCTTGTCCGGGCGATCCTGTATCGCGGATATCCCCTTCGGCCTTTCCTTTCCGCCTCCAGACAGGCGATGCAGTCCCCGCAGGCAGGCCGTGGTCTCCTGTTCCTCCTCCCACAACCGCCTTGCCAATTCTCTGGACCTGCCGGTCAGGATTCCCGCCAGATACCGGTAGGCCCCTGCCGCCTCCAGAGAGGATAATACCAGCATCCGCAGATCGTCCCCTTCCGGCTTTGTCTGGGGCTGGGCAAATACCCGCTGCCAGACCTGCCGCTCCACATCCTGGTTCTCATTCGCCATGGTTAACGCCCCCTTTACTATCAATATAGTCCGGAGCCGGGAATTCCTTGCGAAAAACTTTTGAAAAAGCTCTTTTCTTTTTCGGTCATATGTGCTATAATAAAGAAAATGCATCCCCACTCCAAGGAGGAATGACCATGCCCAGGACCAGCAACAAGGCTGAGATGATTATGGATTATGTCAACCAATTCATTCAGGAAAACGGCTATTCCCCCTCCGTGCGGGAGATCGGCGCGGCGGTCGGCCTGCGCTCCACCGCCTCCGTCAGCTACCATCTCCAGGCCCTGCAGGAGAAGGGGCTGCTGCAGTCCCCCGGCGCCAAGGGCCGCAAACGGGCTCTGGTCACCGGAGCCCGGCCTGGGCAGATCCCCATTGTGGGTGTCGTCACTGCAGGAGTTCCCATTCTGGCAGTGGAGAACCAGGAGGGCACCATGCCCTGGCACGATCCCGGCTGCTTCGCCCTGCGGGTCCGTGGCGACAGTATGATAAACGCGGGGATCCTCAGCGGCGATATGGTGGTGGTCCGCCCCCAGCCCAACGCCGATGACGGACAGATTGTGGTGGCCCGGATTCAGGACGAGGCCACCGTGAAACGCCTGCGCCGGAGAAACGGGCAGATCTGGCTCATGCCGGAGAACGACAACTACGAGCCCATCGACGGCACGGAAGCCGAGATCGTCGGCATCGTCAAGGCAGTGGTGCGGGAGTATTAAAAAACGTCCGCTCTCCGCGAAAAAAAGTTCTTGACAAACGGACACCAATGGTGTATAAAGAGCATAACTTAATCATGAAACCATTGAAGCGGAAGTAAAGCTGCAAGGCGCATCCACAGAGAGTTCTGCATAGCTGAGAGCAGAGCGAAAAGCGGGGCAGCAAATGGGCCGCGGAGGGCAGAGGGAAATGGTTCTTCCAGAGTATCTTCTGACGCATTGCCAGCGTTAACGGGCAGACGGTGTGTTGGCACCGTGCTGAGGCGGTCGGATTTTCCGGCAAACAAGGTGGTACCGCAGAAATTATTGTTTCTGTCCTTGTTCCCTTAGGGGAACGAGGACTTTTTTTATTGGGAAAGGAGAATGGCATATGCTGAATCCCGGAAGACGATGGCGATCCCTAACCGATCCCATCCATCCAATTCTATAAATACATCACATCAAAAAGGAGTATATTGTTATGAAAAAGGTTATCTCTCTGATTCTGTCCCTGGTCATGCTCGCCGCTCTGTTCACCGGCTGCGGCGCTTCCAAAACCGCTGAAACCACCCCCCAGACCGCCGCTCCCGCCGCTGAGGCTCCTGCCGAAACTGCCGCTCCCGGTTCTTACACTGTAGCCATCGTGCAGCAGATGGATCACGCCTCCCTGGACGAGATCCGCAACGCCATTACCGCCGAGCTTCAGGCCGTTGCCGCAGAGAAAGGCATCGCCATCGAGATTAAGGAATTCAACGGTCAGAACGACGCCACCGTCCTGAACCAGATCGGCGCTCAGTTGGTGGGCGACAAGGTAGATATGATTATCCCCATCGCCACCCTGGCTGCCCAGTGCATGATCACCGCCGCCGACGGCACCGGCATCCCCGTGGTCTACGCCGCCATCTCTGACCCTGAGACCGCAGGCCTCACGGGCATCCCCACCGTCACCGGCACCTCCGACGCCCTAAACACCGCCTTCATCCTGGACATGATGCTGGCCGTCAACCCCGATATCAAAACAGTTGGCCTGCTGTACAGCAACTCTGAAGCCAACTCCACCATGCCCATTGCGGAAGCCAAAGCTTATCTGGACGAGAAGGGCATCGCCTATCTGGAAAAGACCGGCAACACCTCCGGCGAGATTACCGAAGCCGCGTCCAGTATGGTAGGCCGGGTAGACGCCGTCTTCACTCCCACCGACAACGTGGTCATGGGCACCGAAGCCTCCGTCGCGGACATTCTGAATGCCGCCGGCATCCCCCACTACACCGGTGCTGACTCCTTCGTCCAGCTGGGCGCCTTCACCACCTGCGGCGTCAACTACACCGAGCTTGGCGCCAAGACCGCCGATATGGCCGTAGACATCCTGCTGGGCGGTGCGGTCCCCGAATTCCACGTCATGGAGGGCGGCATCATCACCGTCAATACCGAGACCGCCGCGGCACTGGGCCTGGACTACAGCGTGTTCTCCACCATGGCCAATACCGTTGTCGAAATCACCGGCGAATAAAGAAATGCAAAATGATGGTATCCCCTTCCTCCCGAGGGGGATACCAACATTGCATGTTTTCCGGTCTATACGTGCTTTTCGACCTAACGCAGCAAGCTGAACATTTATATTCGCACGCATTGTAGGGCGGGGTCATGACCCCGCCGACCAGCTAGGAAACGCAGTCAGGCAAAATAGACGTAAATATGCGAAACCATGCGTGCGTCGGCGGGGTCATGACCCCGCCCTACAATGCGTGCAAGCATAAACAATCATTTACTTCAAAGGCGAACAGGCCAAAGCACTCTCAACTCCACTCTCCTAACTCCACACTTCACACTCACAACAAGGAGCAATTCCCATGATCTCAACTGCCGTCATTCTGAGCGCCCTGGAGCTTGGCTGTATTTACGCCCTGGTGGCCATGGCTCTGTTTCTCAGCTTCCGGGTGCTGAACATCGCCGATATGACCACCGACGGAGCCTTCACCCTGGGCTGCGCTGTGTCCGCCACCGTGGCCGTGGCCGGGCATCCCCTGCTGGCCCTCCCTGCCGCCATGCTGGCGGGCGCCTGTGCAGGTTTCATTACAGCCTTTTTGCAGACCAAGCTGAATATCCCCTCCATTCTCGCGGGCATCATCACCAACACCGGACTTTACACCGTGAACCTGGCGGTCATGGGCTTCTCCTCCAATGTCAACCTGCTGCGGACTCCCACTCTGTTCACTCTGGTGCAGCCCTACTTGGGCAGCTTTTTCAAACTGGTTCCCGCAGCCGTCATAATTGTGGTCATGGGCATTGCGCTGGTGATCTTCCTGAACACCCGACTGGGTCTTTCCATCCGGGCCACCGGCGACAACCCTGACATGGTCCGGGCCTCCTCCATCAATACCGGCTTCACCATCACCGTAGGCCTGTGCCTGTCCAACTCCCTGACCGCCCTGTCCGGCGCCCTTCTGGCCCAGTACCAGAAGACGGCAGACATCAACCTTGGCACCGGCATGGTCATCATCGGCCTGGCCTCCCTGATCATCGGCGAGACCCTGCTGCCCAAGGGAAAGATCTGGATGAAGGCACTGGGCGCGATTCTGGGCTCCATCCTGTACCGCTTCATCATTGCCATTGCCCTGCGGATGGATCTGCCCAGCGAATGTCTGAAGCTGATCTCCGCCACCATCGTGGCATTGGCCATCGGTCTGCCTGCCATCAAAGCCTATCTGAAACCCGCCACGAAAGGAGGAAAGACCGGATGCTGAAGCTCCACAATATTTCCAAGACCTTTAATCCCGGCACGGTGAACGAGAAGACCGCCCTGTCCGGCGTAAACCTCCATCTGGCCCCCGGGGATTTTGTCACCATTCTCGGCTCCAACGGTGCGGGCAAGTCCACCCTGTTCGGGGCCATCGCCGGCTCCTTCGTGGTAGATACGGGTGCCATTCACCTGGACGGCGTGAATATCACCAACATGCCCGACTACAAGCGCAGCAAGTTCATCGGCCGTCTGTTCCAGGACCCCCTGAAGGGCACCGCCCCCAGCATGACCATTGAAGAAAATCTGGCTCTGGCCTACATGCGGGCCAGCAGCGGCACCTCTCCCTTCTCCATGATCTCCCGGAAAGACCGGGCGGAGTTCCGGGACCGTCTGGCGGAGCTGGGCCTGGGGCTGGAGGACCGAATGAACCACCCCGTGGGTCTGCTCTCCGGCGGACAGCGGCAGGCATTGACGCTATTAATGGCCACCCTGGTGACCCCCAAGCTGCTCCTGCTGGACGAACACACCGCCGCCCTGGACCCCGCCACCGCGGAAAAGGTTCTGGAGCTGACCAAGAAGATCGTGGAAGAAAACCACATCACCTGCCTGATGATCACCCACAACATCCCCTCGGCCCTGTCCCTGGGCAACCGGACCATCATGATGAACAACGGCTCCATCGTCTTGGAGCTGGCAGGGGAAGAACGGGCCAACATGACCACGGAACGACTGTTAAAGGTCTTCCACGAACAAGGAATCAGCAATGACCGCATCCTGTTCAGTGCGGATGCCGAATAATCCAAAATCGCCTCCGGAATGTTCTCCGGAGGCGATTTTCATTGGGTTTCTGGGGAATCACTGGGGTTCCTGACCATTCTTTTCTTCCGCTTTTTCAGCTTCCGCCGCTTCTCTGGCTGCCGCCTGGTTTACCAGGAGCCTGGCCGGGTCATGGGGCCGGAAGCTCTGCCAGATCAGCACGGTAACGGCTGCCGCGCAGCTCAGGGCCGCCAGCATCTGGCTGACCCGAAAGGGGCCCCAGTACAGGCTGTCCACCCGCAGGCCCTCGATCATGCTGCGGCCCAGACCGTACCAGGCGGCGTAGCCCAGAGCCACCTGCCCATCATACTTCCGCTTTTTCGACAGGAAGTGCAGCAGTACAAAGCCGAGGGCATTCCAAAGGGATTCGTACAGGAAGGTGGGATGGTAATACTCCCACGCTCCGGTGACGGTGTTGTAAAGCCCCATGCGGAAGAAGGAATCCGTGGCCGCGCCGAAGGCCTCCCGGTTAAAGAAGTTGCCCCACCGGCCCATGGACTGTCCGATCAGAAAGCCCAGCAGCACCAAGTCCATCAGCGCGATGAACTTGATCTTCCTTACCCGGCAGAATACCGCCACGCCCACAATGGCTCCCAGAACGCCGCCATAGATGGCCAGGCCTCCTTCCCAGATGTAAAGCACCGAGATGGGATTGTCCGCATAGTCCGCCCAGGAGAAGATCACATAGTAGGCCCGGGCGCAGAGAATGGCAAAGGGCGTGACCCACAGGACGCCGTCCAGAATGTCATTTTCCGAAATGCCGAATTCCTTGCTCCGCTTGCAGGCATAGAGCACCGCCAGGATCAGACCAACGGCAATGACCAGGCCGTAATAGTGGACGGTCAGTGGGCCGATGGACAGCGTGCGGGCCGGATTTACTTCGATCCCCAGGAAGAGGAAGGATATGGCGGAATAGTTACTGGGATTCATACCGTCTCCTCCTTTGCAATGGGTGTGATGATGGAGAGGCCGCACCGCGGCTGCCGGACCACCCTGCCCAGGAAATCGCAAATCTCCGACGCCTGGATGCCCCGGTAGACCTCCGGGAACCGAAAATAGGCAAAGTCCGAAAAATGGTAGGCGCAGATGCGGAAGCATGTGGAATCAAAGCTGTCCAGGTCCCGGATCCGGCGGCCCAAAGCGCTGCGTTTCATCCGCTGGAAGCGCTCCTCCGGGATCCCCTCGTTCACGATTTTCTCCGCCTGCGCCAAAATAGCGTCCCGGACCGTGGCAGCATCCTCCGAGTCGCCGGAGCAGAGCAGCATTGCGCAGCCGTCCACGGTCTCGAAGCCGCCGCCAAAGGAGGAATCGATGAGTCCCTGCTCATACAGCCGCAGGTACAGCTCCGAAGACTCCCCGAACAGCGCCTCCGCCGCCAGATCCGCCACCATTTCCATGCGGATAGCAGCATCCCCCGCTTCCAGGGGTTCGCATTTGAAGGCCAGGTTGAACATGGACATAGCCACTTCCATGGTGTGGGAAACCTCCCCGGCAGGGCAGTTCATGTCCTCTTGCCAGGGCCGCAGCTTCCTGCCCACTTCCGTCTTTTCCGTTCCCAGCACCTGCCGGGCCATGTCCGCCACCTGCTCCGGGTCCACGTCACCGATGACGCACAGCAGCATGTTCCCGGGGGTGTAGAAGGCCCGGTGGCAGCGGTACAGCACCTCCGGGGTGATCTCCCGGATGGTCTGGCAGGTGCCCAGGATCGGCACCCGGATGGGATGGGAACGGTACATGGCCTGCATCAGATTGTCGAACACCACACTGTCCGGAGAATCCTCGTTCATGCCGATCTCCTGGTCGATGATGCCCCGTTCCTTCTCCACGCTTTCTTCCGTAAAATAGGGAGTAGAGACAAACTCCAGCAGCAGATGCAGGCTCTCCTGGAAATGCTCCGTACAGGAAAAATAGTAGGCGGTCATATCATAGCTGGTAAAGGCGTTGGTCATGGCCCCCAGGGCGGCAAATTCCGCGGAGACATCCCGGTCTCCCGGCAGATCAAACATCTTGTGCTCCAGGTAGTGGGCCACTCCCGCCGGGGCATGGTACGCCTGCCCCTCCAGTTCAAAATCCGTGTGGATGGAGCCGTAGTTGGTTACAAAGTAGGCCAGCTTCTTGGTAAAGCCCTTCCGGGGCACCACCGTCACCGTCAGACCGTTTTCCAGCACCTCGGTATAGAGGGTTTCGTCCAGCTCCGGGTAAGAAATCCGCTTCATCGGCTCGCTCCTTTCAGGAAATAGGTGGTGTGCAGCCGCACCTGCCTGGCCGCTGCCGCCACGTCCTCCAGCGTCACCTGCTCCACTGCCGCCATGTATTCCGCAGGTGTCATTTGCAGACCGCTGATGGCGGCGGTGGCATAGTAGCCCTCAATGGAGCCGGGAGAATCGTGAGTGGCACGGAGGCTGGACAGGATGGCCTCCTTGGCAGCCTTCAGCTCCTCCGGCGTGATCCCCCCATTGCGGCAGGCCTCCAGCTGGGTCAGGATCTCCTGACGGGTCAGCTGCTCCTTGTCAAAGTCAATGCCCGCGGACACCGCCAGAATGCCCTTGGTGCTGTAATACCCGGAACCCACAGAATAGCACAGCGACAGCTTCTCCCGGACATTCCTGAACAGCTTGCTGGTCATACCTCCGCCGAAAACGGTGTTCAGCACCTGCATGGCCGGGAATTCGGGACAGCGGTTGGTGATAGGCGTGGTGAAGCCCATGCATAGCTTCCCCTGGGCCACATCCATGGTCTCCACCACATCCTGCCCCGGGCAGGAATGGAAAGCCGTCTGTGGTGCCAAGGGCATCACATCCCGCTCCAAATGCTGAAGCAGGGGTTGCAGCAGCTCCGCCACCCGCCCACTGGCCGCACTGCCTACATAGAAGATCTCGATGGGGCTGGTCCGCAGGCAATGGCGGTAGTGAGCATAGAGTTCCTTCGCGCCGATGGCGGCCACTTCCTCCGGCTCCCCCAACCTTGGCAGGCCGAAGGTATCAGCAGCGCACATAGTCTTCAGCAGCTGGCCCATGGCATAGGCGCGCTTGTCGTTCAGCTCCGACTCGATGGTGGAGATTAGGTTCTTTTTCTCGCTTTCCACAAAGGATGTCAGGAAGCCGCCGTCCTCCAGGGGAGAATCCAGCAGCAGCTCCTCCAAAAACGAGAGCACAGGCTGCAGCACCTTGTCGCCGGGCAGGGCAAACCGGTCATCCATGAAGCCGCAGCAAAGGCCTGTGGTCTGGTAGTCGCCTACCCGCCGTACCAGAGCGCTGACGGAAGCGCCGTAGAGAGTGTCCAGGTATTCCGTGATAGAGCGCAGGTCCGGGCAGCGCCGGGTGCCCCGCAGCAATACAGAGGGAAACAGCGCATTCCGGGCCGCTTCCTGCTTGTCCATTTGCCGAACCAGCTGGAAGCTCAGGCAGCCCTGCTTGAATCGGGTGTCCCGGCAAACGCGCAGCGTCACGCCGGAAAGAAGGGATATGGTTTCAATCATAATTTGCTCCTTGGGATTTTTCAGTCAGATAATGGATATTATATACCACTTTCTTAAAAATAGGAAGTAGTACACAAAAATTTAAGACTTTTTCTGTTGTCATTTTTCCGGTTCTGCGGTAGAATATATTCTGCAATTGTATGGATTGGAGGGGATCCGCCATGGCATGGCTGGAAATTACCATTGATACCACCGCGAAGGACTGTGAAGATGTGGCCGCCTTCCTGACTGCGAAGGGTTTTTCCGACCTGGTTATTGAGGATCAGGCGGAATTTGAAACTTTTCTGGAGGAAAACCGGGCCTATTGGGACTATATTGATGACAAACTACAGGACCAGCTGAAGGGGCTCTCCCGTATCAAGCTGTACTTAGAGGACACCGACATCCAGGGAATGCAGCGGCTGGAAGATTCCGCCGCAGAAGGAAACCTGACCATGACGGTCAACCCCCTGGCCGAGGACAATTGGGAGGAAAGCTGGAAGGACAGCTATCCGCCCCAGGAAGTGGGAGACACCTTGGTGGTGCTGCCCTACTGGCTGGCAGACTGGGAAACCCTGCGAAAAAAGATTATTCTGGATCCCGGCCTGACCTTTGGCACCGGAGCTCACCCCTCCACCCAGATGGTCATGGAGAAAATGGAGCAGGTAGTGAAGCCCGGCTTCCACTGCCTGGACCTTGGCAGCGGCAGTGGAATCCTGTCCATTGCCGCCCTGCGCCTTGGCGCGGAAACCGCCGTGGGCATCGACATCGACCCCAAGGCGGAGGACATCGCCCGGGAGAACGCCGCTTACAATGGATTTTCCGCGCCGGAGTTCACCGCGCTCACCGGAAATGTCACGGAGGACCAAGCGCTGATGGCTTCCCTGGCCGCCCGGGAATATGACCTGGTGCTGGTAAACATTGTTGCCGATGTCATTATTGGCCTGGCTCCGACGCTGCCCGGCTTCCTGACAAACCGCAGCACCCTGATTTGCTCCGGCATTCTGGACACCCGCCTGGACGATGTCAGTGCCGCCCTGGAAAAGGCCGGACTGACCGTCACTGAAGTGAACGCCAAGGAAGACTGGCGCTGCGTCACCGCTGTAAAAGCCTTTTGATTCCTCTTTCGGAAAGGAGAAAAATATGAGCATTCCCTACCGCACCCAACGAGTGCTGAACCGTGTGGGCACCGTGGCTTTGGTGCTGGCGATTATCGGCATCGTAGGCTGGCTGTGCTGGGTCATCTGGCTGCAGCGCTATGTGGTCTACACCAACGACGGTGCCACCCTGGACTTTGGCCTGTCCGCCAACGAGGTCTCTGGCGAGATCGCCGTGCCCCCGGTGGCTGAAGAAAACATTGCCATTTATTATAATGAAGGTGCCAACGCCATCGACACCTCCAACGATCTGACCCAACTCAACGGCTATTACATCACAGCCGAAATGTTCCAGAACAACATGGACAATGTGATGCTGCAGATCGAGCGTCTGCCCTCCGGCACAGCGGTGATGATCGATATGAAGAGCGCTTACGGTTCCTTCTACTATTCCTCCCAGCTGGGCGACGCCGTCATCTCCCAAAGCACCGACATTCCTTCTGTAGCCAAGCTGGTGGACCGGCTACAGAGCAAGGGCTTCTACACCATTGCCCGGGTCAGCGCCTTTCGGGACTACAACTTCGGCCTGAACCATGTCAGTAGCGGCCTGTACATGCTCAGCCGGGTGGGCCTGTGGGCGGACAGTGCGGGCATGTACTGGCTGGACCCCACCAACGCCACCACTACCAGCTGGATCTCCTCCGTAATTCTGGAGCTCAAGGGACTGGGTTTTGACGAGGTGCTGCTGTCGAATTTCTGCTTTCCTTCCTCGGATCAGTACATCTTCAACGGCGATAAGGACGCGGCATTGCAGACAGCTGCAGCCACACTGGTAGCCACCTGCGCGTCCAAAGACTTTGCCCTGTCCTTCTGTATAGATAACCCCGCCTTCCCTCTACCGGATGAACGCTGCAGGCTGTACCTGGAGGATGTGGATGCCGGCAGCCTCACCACGAAGGTTTCTCAGGCCACCTCCGATAATCCCGAGGCGCAGATGGTCTTCCTCACCGAAAATGCCGATACCCGATACGACCAGTACAGTGTCCTGCGCTCCCTGGAGGTAGCGGAAGAAGTGGAAGCCCGGAAAGGTAACTGATGTCATTCCTTTCAAAAATGGTCAGAACACTCCTCCGCGGCAGTGAAGGGATCGTTCGCTGCACAATTGAGAATGAAACAAGGAGCTGCCCATTTCCGGACAGCTCCTTGTTTTCTTCTATTCTCCCTGCTTCAGGGCATCCGATACATAATTGAAAAAGTCCGTCTCCAGCACAGAACGGGAGTAGGTGATCTTGTTGGCCACTTGGTAAGAAATACGGTCCACATAGCCGTCCTCCACCATCACACCTTCTGCTAGGGTGAATTCACCGCTCTGGGCATCATAACAGCCCTTATCCGTCTTCCAGCTGTAATCCATCCAGAAAACCAGCGGTTCTTTTCCCGAGAATACATCCCTGCCCACCAGCAGACGGGAATCGTATTCCAAGCCAAACAGGTTGGAAAGGGTGGGCAAAATGTCCAGGCTGCAAACCGGCTCGTCCACCGTAATATTCCTACCCTCCAGGCAGCCGCTCCAGATGATCAGTGCGTTGTGATCCCGGATGAATTTGTCATAACTGTCCACTCCATACAACTCCGCCAGATAGTCCGACGTATTTTGCCAGGTGCTGCTGCGCTCCAGGCCATAGGGATAGTGATCCGTGGCCAAGACGACAACGGTATCATCGGCAATGCCCGCTTCCTCCAGCTGTCGGATCAGCGACGCCATGGCAGCCTCCAGCTCCAGCTGGCAGGCATGGTAACACTTCACCGCCTCGCCGCAGTCCATATCTGCTACCTCGTCATAGTGCTTCCTGGTCATCGCGTTTTCTTCCTGGGAGTACATACAGTGGCCGCTGACAGTCATGTAATAGATACTGAAGGGCTGCTGGTCAATATACTGGGGGACAGAAACATCGATCATTTCCAGATCGCTTTCCGGCCACACCGGGGTGATACCCTCCAAGCCGCCGTACTGGGCCAGGAACTGATCGTACCCCAGATGGGTGTGGGTCTTGTCACGGTCGTAGAAGTCCTTGTTGTGATTGTGGTATGCCACGCTATAGTAACCCAGCTTCCGGAGCTGGTGGCCCATGGTCAGAAACAGATCCTGCTGCAGGGCCTCTTTCATGCACATACCGCCATTGGTGGGCACGATTCCCGTCAAATTCGAGAATTCCCCGGAGGTAGTGCTGGCCCCCCAGGCGGGCTGGTAGTAATCCGTAAACCGGATGCCCTCATTGGCCATGCGGTAGAGCGTGGGTGTACGCTCAGGATCGATAACCTCCTCGGTAAAGGCCTCGGCTGTGATTAGGATCAGGTTTTTCCCCGCGAACGCTCCGGTGTATTCATTCTGCTTCGAAGGGGTCTGAGAAGCCACATAGCTGCAGATAGACGCCACTGTGGAATTCCCGGCGGATTCCGCCAGCGCACCATAATCCAACTGGGCCAGCACATTGTCGCCATAGACAACCGTCGGCTGCGTAGCTTCCGGAACATCTTGCGTCTGCGTAGACTGCGGAACAGGAGCGGTGGTCTCCGGGGGCATCTCAACAAAGGATGGCTCTTTCTCCCCGCCGGAGCTATGGGTTGCCTCCAGCGTAAGTCCCATACTCAGGCCGAAACTCCGTACCGCGCTGTCGAACTCATAGGCCTTGCCGAGCCGGGCGGCATCCCCCGTCAGCTGTGTCACCGCTGCGATGCCCAGGAGATACACAATCAAGCAGAACGCCGCCAGGATGCCTCTGCTCTTCCAGCCGATGGTTCCCGGATGGCAGAACAGGGCATAAAGCACCGTAGGCACCAGCGCCACCACAATGCGCCAGAAACTGCGGCCCAGCAGAGACAGCACCAGATCCAGGTAGTCCTTGGCCACACCACCCGCACCGCTGAAAATCGTGGCAGGGGTCATAAAGGTCTTGTAGGCGTCCGAAATAAAATACTCCATCAGCCAGATCACCGCCACCATCACGGCCAGCCCGACGCTGATCCATTTGACGGCTTTCTCAGAAGGAATCAGGCTGGTGAGCAGTGCCAGAATACCACCGAGGCCAAATCCGAAGGCCAGCACTGCCAGCAATCGCCCCGGTTGGATCTGCTCCGTGATCCAGAAATGGAGCAGGAGCTCATTGTATACAACGGTCAGGATTAGAAACAGCCATCCAGGAAAGCGCACTTCCCTGGATTCCTCTTTGCTCTCCATTGGGGCCTCCTTCACGCCCGTTATGCTTCTGGCGTGGGCTTCTGGGGCTTGCGGCGCCGGTTATTGGAACGGCGGCGATTTTTGAGTGGCTGATCGCCCTCAGTCTCCGGATTCTTCTGTGCTTTTTTGAGCTTCTCCTGTTTGGGTACAGAATCCGCCTGTTTTGCCGCTCCCTCCGGATTGGGCTCCGGGTTGGATTTCCGGCGGCGGGGACGGGGCGGCTTGCTCTCTGCAGAAGCAGCGGGTTCCTGGGGGGCCTTCTCCGGCTGCTCGTCCACAATTTTCTCCGTGCTGTAACGGAAGCGGATGGGCTCCAGCATGGGTTTTTCCTCCTCCGGCTCCTTACGGGCCCGCTTGCCTCCGCCGGAAATAGGTGCCAGATCCGCAGGGATGGGCGGATCATTCTTCTTGGCCTTGCCGCTGCGCAGCACTGCAATATCCGTATTGGCAAAGGTGGAAATCGTCTCGGGATTGTCCTCCATGCGTACCTTCACCCGCTGGCGCAGCAGATCCACTTCCGTCACAATGCCTCGGCCCTCTGGTGTATCCACAAAGGAGTCCAGCTTGGGGCTTGTACGGATCAGGTCCTCATAGGCATCCTGTTCGTATTTCAAACAGCACATCAGACGGCCGCAGGTACCGGAAATCTTGGTGGGATTCAGAGACAGATTCTGGGTCTTGGCCATTTTGATGGACACGGGCTGGAAATCATCCAGGAAACTGGCACAGCAGAATGGCCGGCCGCAGATTCCCAGGCCTCCCACCATCTTGGCCTTGTCCCGGACGCCAATCTGACGCAGCTCAATGCGGGTATGGAACACGGAAGCCAGATTTTTTACCAACTCCCGGAAATCCACCCGCTCGTCGGCAGTAAAATAGAACAGGATCTTACTGCCATCGAAGGCCACCTCCGCAGACACCAGCTGCATATCCAGGCCGTGATCCGCAATCTTTTGCATGCAGACCTCATATGCCCGTTTTTCTTTGGCCCGGTTTTCCGCCACGGTTTTCTCGTCCTGGGGCGTGGTTTTGCGCAGCACCTTCCGCAAAGGGGCTACCACTTCTTTGGGCGGAATCCGGTGATTGCCTCCGGCGCAGATTCCGAACTCCGCGCCCCGGGCGGTATCGATGATGACATGATCCCCGGGGGCATAAGCCGTACCATCCGGGTCAAAATAATAGATTTTCTGTCCGGGACGGAACTGGATATCCACGACTTCCACGTCTTCCCGCGTCACAGCTTTGATTTCTTCTTCCATTGCATTACTCCATTCTTGGCAGATATAAGATAAGGTAGCTTCGGGGATGAATGAAATTCAAGCCATATCTCATATCTGATATCTAATATCTCATAACGTATATCTTTACGCTCAGCGGAGGTTCCACTCCAAATACCCGCAGACTGCTGCGGGGGAAACGTTGCTTTGCGTATACTCCAGGGCTTTTTTCAGGCTGCGCACCGCGTCATGCAGTTCTGCACCGGTCCGAAGCTGGGCAAGCTCTCGGGCATAGGGAGAAACCGCACGGATTCCGCTTCGGCAGACCAGGGCACTTTCCATCAGCTCTACCCAGCTGCTAAGGATCTCAGTCAGGGCATCCCGCTTCCATTTTTCCATGGGCACCAGGGTCTGCATAAGCAGCAGGGTGTCCTTCCTGGCAAACGCCGTGACAAAGCCTTCCGTCTGAGGCGGCAGTTCTCCGCCGGACTTCAAAAGCGCTCTTGCCTGTCCCAGAAATCCGCCGCATCTGCCGATGGCCGCAGTCAAGTCCTCCTCCTGGGCCTGGGGAAAATCCAGGCGCAATTGCCGGCGCAGGGTGTCCTCGCTCAGGCCCTGCATCTGCAGCTGGGTACACCGGGAACGGACCGTAGGCAGTAATTTATCCGGGTTGTCCGTCAACAGCAGGAAGACACCGTACTTCGGCGGTTCCTCCAACACCTTCAGCAGAGCATTCTGTCCCGGCAGACCCATATCCTGTGCCCGCGGAAACAGGTAGATCTTGTAGTCCGACTCATTGGGCTGGACATAGATGTCCGCCCTGGCCTGACGGATCAGGTCTACGGAAACGGTCTTCTTCTCCGGATCATCCACAGTGATGAAGTCTGGATGGTTCCCGTCCCGAACCTTCCGGCAGGAATTGCAGACGCCGCAGGGCTTTTCACTGCCCTGGCACAGGATAGCCGCTGCCAGGAGTTTTGCCAGCATGTGCTTACCGGAGCCCTCCGGGCCGGAAATCAGATAGAAATGGGAAATATGCTTTTTCGCCAGGCTTTCCGTTAGATTCTGCTTCAGCCGGTCATTGCCGAGCAAGGCTTCAAATCCCATATTTCCCTTCCCCTCTACGCAATACGATTACAATAACACAAATTTGTGAACTTTTCCAGGGGTTTCCCTTTTTTATCCCCACAGATCGGACAGCATGGGAATGACCTGCTTTTTCCGGCTCATAACCTTAGGCAGGAACACCGTATTGTCTTTCGGTGTCACGTTAAATGCCTGACGGATGGTATCGTCATCCCCCACATAAAGGATCTGAGTGCCCTCCAGCAATACATCCGTGAGCATCAGAACCATCAGATCAAAGCCCTTCTCCTTTGCGGTCTTCCGCATCAACGTCAGGAACGCATCCTTACGTTCGAGGACACTGGAGCTGTCCACGCAGGTCACCTGGGACACAGCCAGGCTGTGACCAGCAATGTGGAACTCCTTGTAATCTGTAAACAGGACCTCCTCCGGGGCTTTGTTATCCAAGGCGGCAGAGAAAATGGCTTTACCCAGCTCATCCAGGGACACATTGGCAATCCGCGCCATCCGCTCCGCCGTGCGGATGTCCCGCTGGGTACAGGTAGGCGATTTGAACATAACCGTATCGGACAAAATCGCCGCCGCCATCATTCCCGCAAGATTCTCCGAGGGCATCAGGCCTCGGTCCTGGAACATACTGGCGATGATGGTATTGGTGGAGCCCACCGGTTCATTGCGGACATAAATTGGGCCGCTGGTTTGGATATCCGCCAGACGGTGGTGATCAATGATCTCCAGCAGCTCCGCTTCCTCCAGGCCGGGAACCGACTGGGAAGCCTCGTTATGGTCCACCAGCACCACCCGTTTCCGCCGGGGGCGCAGCAAATGATAGCGGGTCAGAATGCCCACTACCTTTTCATGCTCGTCCAGAATGGGATAGCTGGGATGGCGATATTTCAGCACCACTTCCCGGACATCGTCCACCCGGTCGTCCAGGTGGAAGCCAACTAAACCCTGTGTGTTGCAGACACGGCCCACAGGGGTGGACTGAAAGATCAGCCGGGCAGCCCGGTAGGCGTCAAAGGGTGTGGTGATGATACAGGTCTTCGTGGGAAAATCCCGGAATTCCATGGGCAGCTCCGCCTGGCACAGCACCAGACAGCTGACATTCCGTTCCAGAGCCCGGCGGATCATATCCGGCTGGTAACCGCACAGAACAATGCTCTCCTGTTTCTGGAACAGCAGATTCTCATTGCTCTGGGGCAAGGCAATGGTGACCTCTCCCGCCACGGTATCCGTGTCCTCTCCGGCTTCATTGAGAATCTTTCCCTCCAGCACAGATAAAACATTGAACAGCGGCACCTCATCCAGAACGCAGGAAGTAATGCTGGACATATTATAGTTGGCAATGTCTGTCCTGGATAAGATGCCATAGAGCGTGCCGTTTTCCCGGGACACAGGAACAGCGGTGATGGCAGGATAGTCCTGAAATTCATCCCAGGCCCTTCCTACGGTAACGCCGGTACTCAGAATGGGCGGCGTATCAAAATCCAGATCCCGCACCTGGTTATATAGGTCCGCAATATATCTTGGTGGCTGGAAACCGAAGCGATCCAGCACAATCTGCGTCTCATCCGAGACTCTGCCCAAGCAGGCGGCCACATACTCCCGCTCGCCGCAGGCATTGCGCAGGGCGGAATAGGCAATGGCAGCCACAATGGAATCCGTATCCGGATTCCGGTGTCCGGTGACATAGATCGGGTCCATAATTACCTCCGTCTTTTAATCAAATCCTGTTACTTCGCCGGCGAGGCTGCGGTGGAAAAGCGCCGCAATCTCCTCCGGATTTCTGCCCTGGCCGATGGCCCACATAAGCTTGGTCATGGCTGCTTCTGTGGTCATGTCCCGGCCTTGGATGACCCCCAGCTCCAGCAGCTTGCTGCCCACCTGGTAGACCTCCAGGTTGGCGCTGTCATAGAGGCACTGGGTGGTGATCACCACGCTGACTCCATCCTCTACACACCGGCGGATCCCTCTCAGGCCCCGATGCAGCACGTTCATACCACCCAGGCCAAAGGCCTCGATGACGATTCCCTTGTAACCCATGGCCGCCAGCATGTCAAAGACCGCCGGATTCAGACCGGGGGTCAGCTTCAAAAGGAAAACGCTCTGGCTGATTCCTGGGAAGAAGCCAGGCTGTCCATCTCTCGGCGGCAGAACCGCAGGGTCCACCACCAGCCCTAAGTTACTGACTCTGGCAGCATAGCGGGCATTGACACTTTCAAAAGCGGAGAAGCCGGAAGCCCGGACCTTCACCGCCCGGCATCCCAGCATGACCTTCCGGTCAAATGCCAGGAACACGCCGGGATGTCCCGATGCCGCCATAGCAAAGGCTGTGCGCAGATTGTCCGGTCCATCCGAAAGGATGTCCGCTAACGGCAGTTGAGAGCCGGTAAATACCACAGGGACATCAATAAACGGCAGCATAAAGGTCACGGCGGAGGCAGTATAGGCCATGGTGTCAGTGCCGTGGGAGACCACAATCCCGTCAAACCCAGCCCGGTCCCGGAAAATATGTCCGGCAATCACCTGCCACTCCTCCGGGCCGATGTTGGAGGAGTCCAGACACATCACGTCCCGGACAGTGATGTCATAGTAGGATCTGAGCTGCTCCAGCTCCCGCTCCATCACATCGGAGCGGCGGGGCTCCAATCCTTCCCCTCCGGGTACGGAGGCAATGGTTCCGCCAGTGGTCAGCAGTAGAATCCTTTTCTTTTGCGTCATGGCAGATTCCTCCGGAAGAACGTTTTTGGCAAAACTGCATGCTAAAAAAGCATCCGCTTTTCCCAGCATGGCAGAATCGCAAATCAGTATTCTTTATTATAGCCGCAACTGTTGGAAATAGCAAGAAAAATCCCAACCTTCCAAAAGGAAAACGGAAGCAGATTGTCCGCTTCCGTTTCTTCTGATGATACGAAAATCTGAAGAAAAGATCTCATCAAGTTTTCGTATTAACTCCCATTTTTCATGACGACACGATCTTCTATCCGCGTCAGAGCGTACTCCATATTGGCCGCGCAGGTGGCGGTTACCTTGTCCAGGAAATTGCCGTTATAGGCCTCAATGGCCTTTTCAACACGCATTACCCGGCTGTAGCTGTAGTCTCCTTCGCTGTCCGAAGGCTTGACCGTGTAGATAGGCGTATAGCTGTAATCCGTCACCTTGGTGACACCGGTGCTGGAATCCTTGGTAATCTCGATATCCAGGATGATGGAATAGTTTGTACCGCCCCGCTCCGCATCGCCGAAAAAGTCGCCCAGCGAATAGGCTACCAGGGTTCCTGCCGCCTCGTCATAGACGATGGGCTGCACCAAATGGGGATGGGTGCCAATAATCACGTCCACACCGTTCTTCTGCATCAGGGAGATGATGGTTCCCTGGCTTTTGCTGATGTCGTCGTTATACTCGCTGCCCCAGTGGAGCATAGCCACAGTGATATCCGGTTTTTCTGCCTCCACGTTTTTCAGAATCGTCTCAATGCGCTCCTTATCCACCTTCTGATATTCGGTGGCATAGTCGGTGTAAAGCAGGTTCACCAGGTCCTCATTTCCCGCTGGCATACCCCGGCCTCCCAGCCCCTTGGTGAAAGCCACGAAGGCCACCTTGATGCCCTGGACCTCGGTAATGGTATACCCCTTGGAGGTGCGGAACTCGCTGGCGCTGCTGTAGGCTCCCAAAGGCTCAATGCCCGCATTTCGAATTGCCCGCAAGGTCGCATTCAGGCCATTCAGGCCGTTGTTAATGGAACAGGAGTTTGCCATCTGCAGCAGATCCACACCGGCAGAGCGGAGGCCCTGCAGAATCTCCGCCGGAGCAGAGGTGGTCTCCGTACCGTAGGGCTCGCCGCAGACGTTCCCCTCGAAGTTCATCACAGTCAGATCCGCGTCAGACAGGATCGCAGCCACATCTTTGAACGCGCTGCTGTAGTCATAGCCGCCCGCAGTCAGGCCAGAAGTGATAATACTATCGGTAATGTTTAAGTCTCCCGCCGCCTTGATATGAATGGTGGTGGTGGGACTCTGCTGGGCAGGAGAGGTGGCCCTGGTGGGCTGGGTGGGAGTGATCGTCTCCTGCACTGGCTGGAAAGCCTGGACGCTTTCCTCACTGCCGCCCATGCGCTGCACCAGCAGGTAGATTCCCACACCGCACAGCACCAGTACCAAAACTGCCAGGATCAGCATCCGCTTCATACGTTTTGCTTCCGCTTCCCGCTTTTTCCTCTGGGCTTCCCGTTTTTGACGGCGTCGCTGCATATCCTCGTCGTATTGCGGCATGCTTCTCCCTCCCCGCAAATTTTTTCTTATTATACCGCATTTTCCCCCATAACACAAGGGGGCAGAATGTGAACGTTATTTTAAGGAAGCTCTTGGCAATTTCTTCAGAGGTTTCATACAGAAAAAAATTCCCTTGTTTCCTCCGCGTTCCGGAAGACCTCCTCCTTCAGTGCCTCCAAAGACGGAAATTTCTGCTCCGGGCGCAGGAAAAAGTGGAATTCCAGCGTCAGCTCCCGGTCATACAGGTCTCCCTCGTAGTCCAGAATCCAGGGCTCCACGGTGACGCTGTGGCCCTCCACCGTAGGCCGGGTGCCGATGTTGGTGACAGCGGGATAATGTTTTCCGTCAATGCGGCACCGGCAGGCGTAGACGCCGAACTTCGGCACCGCCAGCTCCTCCGGCAGCTGCAGATTGGCGGTAGGGATTCCCAGACGCCGTCCCAACTGGTGGCCGTGAACGACCTTACCGCTTAAGATATGGGGATGCCCCAGAAACCGTACCGCCGTGGCCATATCCCCGGTTTCGATCTGATCCCGGATATAGGTGCTGGACACCCGGATGCCGTCCATGGTCTGCTCCGGCACCACAGTTCCGGGAATTCCCCAGGCCGCACAGGTCTCCGCAAGCAGCCGGGCAGTCCCCTGCCCCTTGTCGCCGAACCGGAAATCCTCACCACAGACAAAGCCCGCCGCGTCATATTCCCGGACCAGCATGGTCAAAAAATTCATCCATGGCATGGACCGCATCCGCTCGTCGAAGGGCAGGGTGATGACAGTATCCATGGCAAATCGCTCCCGCAGGAGCTTTTCCCGGTCATAGGGTGTATTGATCAGCCTTGGCGTATTCCCAAGCACAAGCGTGTCCGGATGGGAACCAAAGGTCACGACACCGGCCCCACAGCCATCGCGTTTTGCCAAAGCCCGGCACTCCCGCAGCAGCTCCGCATGGCCAATGTGAACCCCATCAAAAAATCCTAGGGCGTAAATTGTCTTGTTCATAGGCTTCACCGAATCGGAATGCAAAATGCGCAAGGCACAATGCAAAATGATTTGTCTTTTGTTCGCGGATTTTGCGGCGGCGCGGCATTATCCGACTTCAAAAAAGCTCTTCACTGTTGACATAACACCATTTTCCACCTTCGCCAGCATGAGAAATTCCCCGCTTTGGCTATAAGCGCGATAGGTACCGTCGGGAAGGTTTCTGGAAAAGGAATTCCCGTTGCGGCAGCGTGTTTCCTGGTTGGCAGTCAGCTTTACCGCAGGGTAATTGCGGAACATGGTATCCACGCCCCGCAGATACCCTTCCGGTGCCTGGGAATCCAGCAGCTCCTGCAGAGGCACCGCTTCGGCAATGGTATATTCACCCGCCGTTACCCTTCGCAGCTGGGCCATGCAGCCGCCGCAGCCCAGGGCCTCGCCGATGTCCTTGCACAAGGTGCGGATGTAGGTGCCCTTGGAGCAGCGCACCCGCAGACGGACATCACTGCCCTCCATGCCCAAAAGCGTCAGCTCGCGGATGGTGATGGGACGGGGCTTCCGCTCCACCTCTTTTCCCTTCCGCGCCAGATCGCAGAGCTTCTGGCCGTTAACCTTCAGGGCCGAGTACATGGGCGGGACCTGCATGATTTCCCCACGGAAGCGCTCCAGCACAGCTTCCACCTGATCGGCGGTCACACGAACCTCCCGCTGTGTCAGCACTGCGCCGGTGATATCCTCGGTGTCGGTGGTCAGTCCCAGACGGAGCACCGTCTCATAGGTTTTTTCCGCGTGCTCAAAAAATTCCACACCCCTGGTGGCCCGGCCCACGAACACCGGCAGGACGCCGGTAGCCATGGGATCCAGCGTTCCGCCATGGCCGATCCTACGGGTATGGAATACCCTGCGTAGCCTGGCAGTCACATCCTGGCTTGTCCACCCCTGGGGCTTATCTACGATTACAATTCCATTCATTTATCCATTTCTCTTTGGAAATGCAAAATTCAAAATGTATAAGCAAAATTATCGTATTGCTTCGTAATTTGTTTCAATCGCGGGCTTCGCGCACACCATCATTTTGCATTTTGCATTCTTATTCCAGCATCGCTGCCTCTACCGCTTTGACCGCTTCATCCAAGGGCATCTGTAAAGACGCGCCTGCAGCGCCTTTATGCCCGCCGCCGCCGAACTTTTCGGCAACCTTGGCGGCATCAAAGCCGGGAACCGCGCGGATGGAGATCTTCACCTCTCCGTCCGCCGTCTCCCGCAATGTGGCCGCCATGCGGACCCCCGCCACTGTCCGTGGGAAGGAGGAAATATTGTCCATATCGTCCTCGGTGACGCCGATCTGCTTCTCCACACTGCGGGGAATGGCGCAGATGGCCATTTCCCCGTCCCGAATCAGCTCCAGATGCTCCACGATCCATCCCTGAATCCGCAGGCGGCCCAGGGTGTTTGTCTCAAACAATTCCTGATTCAGCTCATAGATCCTGGCTCCCGCTTTGGCGCACTGTGCCGCCACGGCAAAGGTGTGTGCGGTGGTATTGGCGAAGCGGAAGCAGCCGGTGTCCGTGGAAGTACCCACATAGACCGCCTCCGCAAGGGGACGGTCCGCAGAAATCCCCATCTCCATCAGCACATCCCAGACGATCTCGGCGCAGGAGGCGCTGCCGGGGTCCACCAGCTCCAGCTCCGTGAAAGAGGTGGAAGAGCCGTGGTGGTCAATGCGCAGATCGATCCTGCCAAGCAGCTGCTCAAAGGCTTTGGGCAGCATACCGGGGGACGCCACGTCCACTGTGACTACAATATCCCCTTCCTCCGCTTCCGGCTTGGTCAGTCCCTCGTGGAGCCACTGGAATCTGGGGGTGACTTCCTTGTTAAAAAGCACATGGGCTGTTTTTCCCAACTGCCGGAGCCCTAAGCACAGCGCCGCAGTGGACCCCACAGTATCTCCGTCGGGGCGGCGGTGGCTCAGGATGCAGTAGCGGTCATGCTCCAGCAGAAACCGCGCCGTCTCACTCCTGGTCAGGGTCTTCATCGTTTTTCACCTCGAGGGAGTTAATGAGCTTCAGCATTTTCGCGCCGTAAAGGATGGAATCATCCTGGGCCCAGACAATCTCTGGGCTGTAGCGCAGCCGCAGGTTGCTGCCCAGCTGACGGCGCAGGAATCCTGCGGCGGATTTCAGCCCCGCCATGGCGTCCTTGGCTTTGTCCTCCTGGAGGAAGGAAACATAGACCTTGGTATAGCGCAGGTCGGGAGTGGTTTCCACACGGGTAATGGAGATCATGACGTCCTGGACCCGGGGGTCCTTGACCGTACGGAGCAGTGCGGACAGCTCCTTCTGGATCTCCTCATTGATGATTGCAATTCGATTGGATGCCATAGTATTCTTCCTTTCGTAAGGGGAAATACGGAAATTTTTCGCCGCGCCGCAAAAGCGGTGCGGCGAAAAAGGATTAGCGTTTCACTTCCTGCATGATGAAGCACTCGAAGATGTCGCCTTCCTTAATGTCGTTAAACTTGACGACGCTCATGCCGCACTCGTAACCGGCGGTAACTTCCTTGACTGCGTCCTTGAAGCGCTGCAGAGAGCCGATCTCGCCCTCGTGGATGACGATGTTGTCCCGCAGGATTCGCACCTGGGCGTCCCGGGTAACCTTGCCGTCCTTCACCATACAGCCCGCGATGGTGCCGATGGCGGAGACCTTGTAGGTCATGCGCACTTCCGCGTGACCGATGACCACTTCCTCGTACTTGGGTGCCAGCATTCCCTTCATAGCCGCCTCAATCTCGTCGATGGCATCATAGATGACCCGATAGAAGCGCATATCCACATTGGCCCGCTGGCCGTTGGCTGCAGCGGAAGCGTCGGGACGGACGTTGAAGCCCACGATAATGGCGCCGGAGGTGGAAGCCAGCAGGATGTCGGACTCGTTGATGGCGCCGACGCCGGCATGGATGACCCGGACACGGACCTCCTCGTTGCTCAGCTTCTCCAGGGAGCTCTTGATGGCTTCGGCAGAGCCCTGCACATCGGCCTTGACGATCAGGTTCAGCTCCTTCATCTCGCCCTCCTGCATCTTGGCGAACAGGTTGTCCAAGGTTACCTTCTGGTTCAGCTTGGCCAGGGCGTCTTTCTGAGCCTGACGGCGCTGCTCTACCAGCTCCCGAGCCATGCGCTCATCGGTGACGGCGTTAAACTCGTCGCCAGGAGTGGGAACCTCGGCCAGGCCGGTGATCTCCACGGGCACGGAAGGACCGGCGGTTTTGACGGTACGGCCCTTATCATTGGTCATGACACGGACACGGCCCACGGAAGTACCGGCAATGACGATATCGCCCTGGTTCAGGGTGCCGTTCTGCACCAGCAGCGTTGCCACAGGGCCCCGGGTCTTGTCCAGACGGGCCTCGATGACGGTACCCTTGGCCCGGCGGTTGGGGTTGGCCTTCAGCTCCTGAACCTCGGCGGTCAGGATGACCATCTCCAGCAGTTCTTCCAGACCCTGGCCGGTCTTGGCGGAGATGGGGCAGATCACCGTGTCGCCGCCCCACTCCTCGGGGATCAGGTCATACTTGGTCAACTGCTCCTTGATCTTATCGGGGTTGGCGGTGGGCTTATCCATCTTGTTGATGGCAACGATGATGGGCACCTCCGCCGCCTTGGCGTGGTTGATGGACTCCACGGTCTGGGGCATGATGCCGTCGTCCGCCGCCACCACCAGGATGGCAATATCGGTGGACTTTGCGCCGCGGGCACGCATGGAGGTAAAGGCCGCGTGGCCGGGGGTATCCAGGAAGGTGACCATATTGCCGTTTACATCCACGGTATAAGCGCCGATGTGCTGGGTAATGCCGCCGGCCTCTCCGGCGGTGACAGAGGTCTTCCGGATGGCATCCAGCAGGGAGGTCTTGCCGTGGTCGACATGGCCCATGACCACCACCACAGGGGCCCGGGTCTCCAGCTCTTCCGCAGTGTCCACATGGTCGTCGATAATCTGCTCCTCGATGGTGACGGTAACTTCCTTCTCCACCTTGCAGCCCATTTCGGTAGCCACGAACTCGGCGGTGTCGAAGTCAATAACCTGGTTGATACCGGCCATGACGCCGTTCTTCATCAGGCATTTGATGACCTCGCTGGCGGTCTTCTTCATCCGGGAAGCCAGCTCACCCACGGTGATCTCGTCAGGAATCTTGACCGTGACAGGAGCCTTCCGGGCGACCTCCATCTGGAGGCGGCGCATCTTCTCCTGCTCTTCGTTCCGACTCTTATTACCCTTGAACTTGGCGTCCTTCTTGTTCTGCTGCTGACCCTTCTTGCCGCCGATACGCTGCTTGCCGCCCTGGAATTTCTGGGCCCGCTCGGAAATCAGGCTGTCCACCCGATCGTCAAAACGGGCGGCGTTGACCTGGACGGCGGAGGTGTCCACCACCCGGCGTTCCCGCTTCCGCTCCGGTTCCTTGGGCTTGTCCTGCTTTTCCTGCTTGGGAGACGGCTGGTTGTTCTGCTGCTGGGGCCGATTGTTCGCATTGGGCTGGTTCTGGGGACGGCTGCCCTGCTGGGGTGCGGCCTTGGTTGCTTCGGTCTTGGGCACTTCAGCCTTGGGCTCGGACTTGGGAGCTGTGGGCTTCACGGCAAAGACCTGCTCAATGGACTTGATCTGGTTCTTCTGCGTCATGTAGTCGAACACCACATTCAGCTCTGCATCGTTCAGCACCTGGGTATTGGACTTGGGCCTGTCATAAAACTTTCCAATAATCTCGGAGATCTCCTTGGGGGTCACACCGAAGTCGGCGGCGACCTCCTTCACGCGATACTTAACAAAACTCATCTATAAACGCACCTCCAAAATGTGAAAATGCAGAATGCAGAATGCAAAATGCAAAAGGAGGTTTCACATTTGGCATTACACATTTTACATTTGTATTCGCCGGAAGCCGACGAATACAGGTCTATGGACTACTTACTTCTTTCCTTTTCTCAAATTCCTTCTATGGGCTTTCGCTTCTGCCTGGTGTTTTTGGGCTTTCTCCGCCTTGGCATTCAGGACTTCCAATGTTTTGGCGAACTTTTCCGGTTCGCCCAAGGCATTCACCAACGCCAGCGCCAGCCGGGGATCTGTAATGGCGGCGATGGCCAGGCTGGTCCTGCCCACCACAAAGCCCATTTCTTCCTTGCTGGCCTCCAGCCGAACACATTGCTGATCCGTACCCGCGGCAAAGGACTTGGCCCGGCGCCAGGTGTGGTCGGAAGCATCCCCGGCCACCAGGATCAGGTGGGCCTTCATCCCTCTGGCAGCGGCGCCCACAGGCTCCTCTCCCAGCTCTGCCATGCCGCCCTTCCGGGCCAGGGACAGATAATTCAGCGCTTTATTCATGGCTGTGCTCCATTTCTTTGGCGAGCCGGTCATAAACTTCCTCGGGAATGGTCACTTCCAGGCTCCGGTCCAGAGCCTTGGAGCGCAGCGCTTTTTTCAGGCACTCGGAATTGGGGCAGATATAAGCCCCCCGGCCCGGCGCCTTGCCGCCGAAGTCCAGGCTGACATTGCCGTCAGTCCCCCGGACGACCCGGATCAGCTCCCGCTTCGCCTTCCGCTCCCGGCAGCCCATACACTGCCGCTGAGGAATTTTCTTCTGCATGCGAACACCTCACACCACTGGGGAGATAGGAGATATAAGACAGAGAAATTATCTTATACCTTGTATCTTTCTTATTCTTCCTCTTTTTCTTCTTCTACAGTCTCTGCCGCTTCTGCGGGCTCTGCCTGAGAGGCGGGCTTGATATCAATCTTATAGCCGGTAAGGCGTGCCGCCAGGCGGGCGTTCTGGCCCTCCTTGCCGATGGCGAGAGACAACTGGTCGTCAGGGACGATAACCCGGCAGGCCTTCTGACCCGGGATCAGGCTGACAGAGATCACATCAGCAGGGCTCAAAGCGGCCCGGACATATTCACAGGGGTCCTCGCTCCAAACCACGATGTCGATCTTCTCGCCGCCCAGCTCTTCCACGACAGCGCCGACACGTCCGCCCCGGGGACCGACGCAGGCGCCCACAGGGTCCACACCCTCCATGGTGGCCCGGACGGCCATCTTGGAACGGGAACCGGCTTCCCGGGCGATGTTGCGAACTTCCACCTGCCCATCAGCAATCTCAGGAGTCTCCAGCTCGAACAGGCGGCGCACCAGATTCGGATGGGTCCGGGACACATGGACCAGGGGGCCCCGGTTGGCCTTATGGACTTCCAGGACGTAGACCCGGATCAGGTCGCCCTCAGAATATTTCTCGCCGGGGATCTGCTCGCTGGCCCGGAGCACCGCGTCCGAGGCCTCGCTGCCCTGACCGATGCGGATGAACATATCGCCGGTACCGGGATCAATGCGCAGGACAGTGCCGGTCAGCAGCTCCTGGGCCTTGCTGGAGTAGGACTCATACATCACGCCCCGCTCGGCTTCCCGAATGCCCTGGATGACCACCTGCTTGGCAGTCTGGGCGGCGATGCGGCCGAACTTCTGGATGTCCACAGGAATGGAGACGCTGTCGCCCACCTGGACATTGGGATTGATGCGCCGGGCGGCATCGATCTGGATCTCCAGGGCGGTGTCCTCCAGCTCCTCCACGGCAGTCTTTACGATATGCATGGAAAGGCCCTTTTCACTCAGGTCCACCACCACATTGTCGGCGGGGACGTCCCGGCGGTCCTCCCGATCCTTCCGGTATGCGTTGGTCAGCGCCTGCTTCAGCCGCTCGACCATATAATCCACAGGGATGCCCTTGACCTTCTCCAGTTCCCGGAGGGATGCGAAGATCTCCGCGCCGATGTCCACCTTCGGCGCTTCAGGCTGTTTCTTGGCTCTGGTATTTCTGGCCATTTTTGATAATTCCTCCTATCAGAATTCCACGCGAAGCCGCACCAGTGCGACCTCCGATTTTTCAAAGGTAATGGTTTCCTTTCCTGCCTCCACGGTGATCCGGCCGTCTTCATACCCGCGCAGCACACAGGGGATCTCCTTCAGGCCGTTGCGGGGACGGTACAGCTTTACGGTAACGGGGCTGCCCAGAAACCGCTCAAAATCCGACGGACGCTTCAGCGCCCGCTCCAGGCCGGCGGAACAGACTTCAAAATGGTAGGAGCCCGGAATAGGGTCCTTTTCGTCCAGAATGGGGTCCACGGCACGGGAAATGGCCTCGCAGTCATTGATGTCTACGCCGCCCTCCTTATCCAGGTACAGCCGCAGGAAGTATTCGCTGCCCTCCCGGACATACTCCACATCCCACAACTCACAGCCGTGGGCTTCCACAATGGGTTTTGCGAAGCTGGCGACCAGCTCGGTTACTTTCATGCAAACATTCCTTTCCGAAAACTAACAAGAAAGAGAGGCGCTCGCGCCTCTCTTTGCCTACATACTACCTTAATTACGCTAGTAGTATACCACCGTTTTTCCGATTTGGCAAGAGGGATTTGTCAGAAAAACGTACAAACTTTTTGCTTTTTTACGGGAATTTTTTCACTTTCCTCCCTTACCCCGGAAAAACGCAAGAAAACCCGTCCGTAAAATGGGCAGGTTTTCTCGTTAAATGGAATTCTTTTCCTCCGTCAGCCAAGGAAAATAGCGCCAGCTGCCCAGACAGCCAGCAGCAGCACGGGATAGGCGAGATAATTTACGGCCCGGTTTTGCTCGCCCTGTTCTCCATTGTAGAAGTGAATCGTCATGACACCCATAGGGGAAGCCATAAAGAACATGGAACTCAGGCTGCACACCAAGGCGGCAGAGGCACCGGCGATGTTCCGCACCGACGGGTTCTTCCGCAGCATCCACATCACGGCGAAAACGAAAATCAGGCAGCCGCCGTACTTCACAGAGAGCATGGAGCACCACAAAATGGCGGAAACCGTAACCGCCACCCGGATCAGGATGTGAGAAGCTGTATGTGCTAAAATGATGCGAACCCCAGAAAATAGAAGACAGGAGTCCCCAAGT
>CAMGIN010000004.1 GCA_946056135.1 uncultured bacterium
GCCACCTTCATGCAGAATGCCATACAGGTGGGGCTGCCGCACTCCTTACAGTTCTTCTTAGGAGACAGCTTAAAAATGTCAAGACCTTTCAAAGCCATTGTATGTATCCTCCTTCCAATTAGACAAGCTCTTCGATGAACTTCTTGATGGTGGCAATGGCAGCGGGATGACGCATAATAACAGCGTCAGCGCCGCCGGTCAGGTTGGCAGCGGCAGTGGAGACTTCCATCTCGATGGCACGCTCTTCCCGGCTGCCCCATGCGGGCTCATCTTCTTCGGTTGCGGAGGACTCCTTCACAGCCCAGGTGTCAGGAGACACGGGAGCCATGATGGGCATCTGCAGGTCGGCATCGGACTGGGCCAGGGCCGCCAGCCGGACGCGGTCCAGAGTGGAAGCCACGTACTCATAGCCGTAACCAACAGCGGCAGTACCGATGTTCATAACGATGTTCTCAGGCTGGATGGACAGGCCCTTCAGCATGATATTCAGCTGCTTGGCCAGGTTGATGTCGTCAGCGGTCTCCGCGCCCACCTTCTGGCCGTAAGCCAGAGCAACGGAAGCACCGACGGTCTTGTAGTCCTCGGACCGGGCGGACAGAACCAGGATATTCTTGCCCTGCAGGGCCTCAGAAATCTTGGAGAACAGCTCGCCGTCCTTCTCGATGTTCTTGCAGCCCATGATAACGATGGGCATGGAGACAGCCTCGGCCACAGCCTTGGCATCGGCCACGCAGTCGGCAACAGAGCGGTTGGCGCCGTTGGGATCCGCGGACTCGAAATGCAGGCACAGGAAGTCAGCGCCGGGCATGGTCTCAGCCTTCTTGGCGTAGTCGGCCATGGTCACGCAGCCAGCGTAGAATTCCTTCAGTGCGGGAGCATCCCATTCCGCGGCAGCATCGGAGATTTCAACACCGATCTTGGGCGCATTTTCGATGGGCGCATCGAAGGTGTAGAACGGCATCACATTCTGGCCGCCGATGACGATTGCCTTGTCACCGGTGCCCAGGGTAACGGCATTGATTTTGCCGTTAAAGGGAGCCGTCTTGGGAGTGAAAGCCATAGTTAATTATCCCCCTTGTTTGTTTTTTGAATTGGTATTTGAAAATGGAAAATTGAAAAACAGGAAGCCAACCGTTGTCATTTTCAACCTTCCACTTTTTACGGATTTTACAGGCCGATGGTGCGCATAATCCCGTTCAGGGCCTGTTTCATGGGATCACTTTCCGGCAGCTTGGCAGAAGGGTCACCGGCGCAGTCGCAGCGGTAGACCGCCTCGTCGTGAGGTAGCACGCCAAAGAGCTTCAGGCCGTGCTTTTCAATCTCAGCCTTAATGCCGTCATCCAGTTCCCCGTTGGGCGCCCGGTTGATAATCAGGCCCATCTGGCCAGGATTCAACTGAAGCTCATCAATCATCTCCGCGATTCTCGCCACAGCCTGGACGCCCCGGCGGGAGCAGTCGGAGATCAGCAGCATGGTGTCCACATGGGGCAGAGTTCCCCTGGCCACATGCTCCAATCCCGCTTCATTGTCCATAACGATGTAGGAGTAGTTCTTGGCATACTTGTCCACCTGAGCTTTCAGCACACCGTTGACATAACAGTAGCAGCCCTTGCCCTGGGTGCGGCCCATGACCAGCATATCAAAATCGTCGTCCTCAATCAGAGCCGAACTGAACTTGTATTCCGCGTAATCCGCCTTGGTCATACCCTGAGGAATCGTGCCTTTCAGCTCCGCCTGGGCCATCTCCTCCCGAATTTGCCCCAGGGAAGTATCCACTTCCACGCCCAGGACCTCGTTGAGGTTGGAATTGGCGTCCGCGTCTACCACAAGGACAGGCCCGCGCTTCTTTTTGCACAGATAATCGATAATCATGCCGCAGGTGGTGGTTTTGCCCACGCCGCCCTTACCGGCTACGGCAATGGTATGGGGTGTAGCCATAGTTTCGGATCTCCTTCAATCAGTGGATTTGCGAAATGCAGAATGGTACTATCCCCGGCGCTAATGATGCAGGGCAAGCTGGCAGATGGGTTGTCCCCTTTCGACACTGCATCTGTCTTGACTTAAAACAGAAGGAATCGTGCCGGTTGGTTTTATCCTCAACAGGCATACGCTCATCCCCGCGTAAACCGCTTTGTCAGCCAGGGAGTACGTATCGTTTCAGGCGCACTGCACCCATATCGATACGATGTTATCGTATCACATATCACGACTAAATTCAACCCACAATTCACGGGAATTTGTAAAAAAACGAAGCTGCCGCCGAAAATATCTCCCCTGGGAAACACCTCTGTCCTTCATCCAGGGATCGGATTAGATCGGCGTAAAAACATACTTCTCGATCATCCCGTCTACCACCGCGTGGATCGTGACCGCACCGCCGGTTCCTTCCTCCACGGACAGTTCGATCTTCTTTCCCCTCAGACGCTGCCGGAGGTAATCCTCCGGATTTTCACACGCCACCTCTTCGAAGAAGATGTCCCGCATCTGGTTGTTGCGGCACAGGTTTTTGATCTCGCGCACCAGTTCATATTCCGCCATTACGCTTCCTCCTTCCGCTTTTCAGCGAATTCTTCAAAGGCCTGATAAAATTCTCCCAGATGGCGGCCATCCACCAGCGCGTGGTTGCACTGGATGTGCAGCGGCATAAAGATCTTCTCCCCCTCCCGGATATACTTGCCGAAGACGATCCTGGGATTGCAGTCAGCCGGGATGGGCACCGGCTGGATGACCTGGGTAAAGGCCACCCAGGGAACACAGGACAGGAAAATCAGGTCTGTCTCATCTTCCTGGACGCTGACAAAACCATGCCGGGTCATGGCCTCCCGCTGGCGTTCCTTGCCATAAGGAAGAAAACTCTCCAAACTTCGGCGACAGTCCGTGCGGCAGTTGCAGAAGGTTTTATCCGGCAGGGCCACGGTATGGGCAGTATCGCAGTGATCAAACTCTACAATCCCATTCCCCACAATTCTCTGGCGCAGCTCCGGAACCGCATTGGCCGCATTGGCTGCTGCCCATAGGCAGGCCAAGAAGGTAGACCCCTCCCGCTCTCTGGCAAAGCTAACCAAGCCCGTCACATCCACGTTGGCAGTCAGGCCGACATAGGGATAGGCTAGGGATTTGAAATATTCATAGTGACTCCGGCGGGGATAGGTTTCCAAATCGATATCTTTCATAATACCTCCAGCAGCGCCTCCAATTGGGAGAGCGCTTCGATTTCGTAATCCGGATGGATATCCCCGCAGGAAAGATGTTCCGGATTCACCCAGACCGTAGCAATCCCGGCGTTTTTGCCGCCTAGGATATCTGAGGTCAGGCTGTCCCCCACGATCACCGCTTTTCCCGGGTCAAAATCCGGGATCCGGGCAAAGCAGGCATCAAAATATTCTTTCGACGGTTTGTTGTAACCGATCTCCTCGGACACGAAAACCTGCTCAAAAAAGCGGTACAGATTGGCGCTGGTCATGCGGCCCTTCTGCACTGACGCCGTGCCGTTGCTGACCAGAAACAGCCGGTATTTCTTTTGCAATGCTTCCAGTGTTTCCTCCGCCCCGGGAAGGAAGTAGTGGCCGATGGACAGGTTATGCTCATAATCCCTGGCGCAGGCAGAAGCGTCCGTCTCCACGCCCAGCTCCTGGAACAATGCGGCGAATCGGTTCACCAAGACCTCTGCCCTGGTCAGCTCGCCTCGCTCCAGCATCTCCCAATGGGCTTTGTTGATCCGGTGGTACAGCGCCAGAATCTCCTCCGTCGGCTCCACCCCGAAAGCCCGGATGGTTTTGGCCACGGCGATCCGCTCGGCTTTGTGGAAGTCCAGGATGGTATCGTCCAAATCCAGAAGCAGAATTTCAATCATGGCTTGTCTCCTATCTTTTTCTCCATTTATCGCCGTTATGTCACAGCAAACAATCAGATAAACACTTGTTTCGTTAGATGCTGCGCCGCTTGCTGATCTCACCCGCAATTCTGGCAAATTCCGGAATGCCCAGGGTTTCCCCTCTGACATTGGCGTCAAAGCCCGCAGCCTGGATAACCTCCGCGGCTCCTGCCTTTCCCAGCTCCGGGAAGCCGGAGGCCAGGCCGTTGCTCAGCTTCTTCCGACGCATGGCAAAGCTGGCCCGAACCACCCGGAAAAACAGGTCGGTGTCCGGAATGTCCCAGGGCCGCTCCTTCCGCACCCGCAGCTGGATCACCGCGGAAGTCACCTTGGGCTGGGGCACAAAGCAGTGGGCCGGGACCTCAAACAGCAGCTTAGGCTCCGCGTAGTACTGGCAGAACACCGTAAACGCGCCATAATCCGGTGAACCGGGGGCGGCAGCAATGCGCTGGGCCACCTCCTTCTGCACCATGACGGTGACGGAATCAAAGCACTCCGCCTCCAGCAGCGCCGTCAGGATGGGGGACGTAATATAATAGGGCAGATTGGCACAGGCCATAGGGCGCAGACCGGACAACTGCGCTTCCACCAGGGCAGGAATATCCAGCTTCAGCACATCCTCCCAGAGGATTTTCAGATTGTCGAATTCCCCCACGGTGATATCCAGGATGGGCTTCAGCCGCTCATCCACCTCCACCGCGCAGACCTTCCCCGCCCGCAGGCACAGCTGCTGGGTCAGGGGGCCGATACCGGGACCAATTTCCAGCACTCCCGCCGTCTCATCCACCCCGGCCTGCTCTGCAATGGACTGGGGCACCCAGGGGGCAATCAGGAAATTCTGCCCCTTCGCCTTGGAAAAATGGAAGCCATGCTCCGCCAGCAGCGGCTTCATGACTTGAAGATCACAAACATCCACCATAAAAAGAACCGCCTTTCTTCTGACCATCATACCAGAAGAAAGACGGTTTTGCAACGGAAAGTTACGCACTCACCGTAGGGGAGGGTCACTGACCCTCCCGGCGGCAGGTTCTTATGTCTTACAAAAGCCACCGGCGAATGCGGACCGGCTTTCGTACGGATTCGCTGAAGTGCAGCAGGAATGGTATTGGCATACTGCCGGGAGGGTCAATGTCCCTCCCCTACAGCATCCGGTTTACCCAAGGAAGTAGATCGTACACACTCTCCTGCCGAATTGGATGCATTCGTCGAAGGTGGGAAAATACAGATCCATCCGGTCGCCCTTGATGTCGCCGCCGCAGTCCTCCGCCACGGAAATGCCGTAGACGTAAGCCCCGTCGTTGGATACAATGAACATCCGGGTGCCATAGGGGATGTACCGGGGATCCACCGCTACGGTGCCCCTGTGGACTGTGGTGCCTGTGGCCGTGGTGAAATCGCACCCGGCATCCGTGTGGGTATAGGCCGTGGCTCGGATGGTGGCGGTGTCCGTATAGGTCAGCACCTCTCCGGTAGGCAAGGTGATATAGCCGTCGCTGATCACCGGCATGGCCTCCGGGTCGGTGGCCTCCGGAGCAGCCCCAGTGCCGATACCGATGATCTCCGTCACCGGGGCCTTGGTCTGGGTCTGAGAAAGGACCTGCCGACCGATCTCTATACCATTGACATAAGTCACATCGGCGGTGCACAGCAGCTCCCCATCCACACCCTCGATGAGCACGTCCTCCATCCCTGCGGGAACGGAAGCGTCGTTGCAGTAGCTGACCTCGTGGGGCACGGTGGCGGTGTAGGTCTCCCGGACCGTGACGGTGCGTTCCACCCGCAGCACCATGCCGTCATAAGTCTCCACATCCATACCATGGGAGACCACGTCCTCTCCAGACACATCCAGATTCAGCCGGGACAGCAACTCCCCTGCCGTCTCGCCGGAACTGGTGGTCTGCGTGATCTGCCCATGGTACTCGATGGTGACTTTCTGGGCGCGGCGGATGGTAATGGTTTCTGCGCCGTCTACAGCCTGGGTAGTATAGGTATCGTGTTCGCTCAGGGTTAACCCGGCCTGCCCCAAAACCTCGGCAGGATCCGTGGCAAAGGTAGTGTATGTAACAACCCGGTCCCCATCCGTGATGACGTAGGTCGTGGCAAAGGCCGTCTGTCCCAGCAGCAGCAGCGCCAGGACCAACGTCATAACCACAGCCCCCAGGCGCAGAAGCAGCAGTTTTCTTTGCATGGCTCTATGCTTGGATTTCCTCATGGCGGGTACCTCCCCTTGCATCTGTGAAAGTAGGATACGGAGTCAGAAATATCAAAAAGTTACAAATTGCATGCATGTATGTTTTTGATGGGATTATTATATCAAATATTTCTAAAAAGTCAAGTATTTCATTGTTTTTACCTGTTTTCGTCAACTTTTTACATAATTTTTGTGCATAAATTATGTAAACTCAGATACAAGATATTGGTCGGACATCGTCACATCCTGCAATATCTTGTGTCAAAAAGTTACATATGTTTACATAAGCTGTCGGATTATGTAACCTCTTGTAAAAAGCGGTAACCTGTGTGTTATGACAACTTCAGAGACTGATTTCGACGCACTTCTCCACCATTTGACACAGATTTTTCCCGGCTTGGGGATTGACTTTCAAAAAAAAATGTGCTAAATTTTTGCTATCAGCTGCGACGAAGACACGCGTTTCCGGTAAGATTCCCAGAGAGGAAGCCATTTTGCTGCAAGGCTTCTGTAACCCTGCCGTAAGCGTCACCACTTCCGAGCCGCATTGGCGGAAATGCCATGCCGGGTACGCCCGTTACCGCGTCAATGAGTGACGGCGTATGCCGTAACCAGGGTGGAACCGTGGAATACATCTGTATCCCACCCCTGATTTTTCAGGGGGTGGGTATTTTTTATACCTCTCCCCAATTTAAAAGGAGGTAAAAACCATGTCTGAAGAAAATCTGTACACCTTTGAAAACCCCGAGTATCGCAAGACCTACTGGCACACCTGCTCCCACATCATGGCCCAGGCCGTCAAGCGTCTGTGGCCGGAGGTAGAGCTCGCCATCGGCCCCGCCATCGACGAGGGCTGGTACTACGACTTTGACGCTCCCTTCTCCTTCACCCCGGAGCATCTGGAGAAGATCGAGGCGGAAATGAAGAAGATCTGCAAGGAACGCATCCGCATCGAACGCAGCGAAAAGCCCCGGGCAGAAGCCATTGCCTATATGGAAGAAAAGAACGAACCCTACAAGGTGGAGCTGATCAACGATCTGCCGGAGACGGAAGTCATCTCCTTCTACACCCAGGGCGATTTCACCGACCTGTGCGCCGGTCCTCATCTGGATCACACCGGCCGGGTCAAGCACAACGGCTTTAAACTGACCAAGTCCTGCGGCGCTTACTGGCGGGGCGATTCCAACCGGAAAATGCTCCAGCGGATCTACGGCATTGCCTTCCCCAGCAAGGACGAGCTGGACGAGTATCTGAAAAAGCAGGAGGAGGCTCTGAAGCGGGACCACAACAAGCTGGGCCGGGAACTGGAATTCTTCACCACCGTGGACGTCATTGGCCAGGGTCTGCCCATCCTGCTGCCCAAGGGCGCCCGGGTCATCCAGACCCTGCAGCGCTGGGTGGAGGACGAGGAGCAGAAGCGGGGCTACCTGCTGACCAAGACCCCTCTGATGGCCAAGTCCGACCTGTATAAGATCTCCGGCCACTGGGACCACTATCTGGACGGCATGTTCGTCCTGGGCGATCCCAACGACGACAGCAAGGAATGCTTCGCCCTGCGGCCCATGACCTGCCCCTTCCAGTACCAGGTGTTCCTGAACCGGGCCCGGAGCTACCGGGATCTGCCCATGCGTCTGGGCGAGACCTCTACCCTGTTCCGCAATGAGGATTCCGGCGAGATGCACGGTCTGATCCGTGTCCGCCAGTTCACCATTTCCGAGGGCCATCTGATCCTCCGCCCCGACCAGCTGGAGGAGGAGTTCAAGGGCTGCCTGGAGCTGGCAAAGTACTGCCTGGACACCGTAGGCATGCTGGAGGACTGCACCTTCCGCTTCAGCCAGTGGGATCCCGCCAACCCCAAGAACAAATACGAGGGCACTGCTGAGCAGTGGGAAACCGCCCAGTCGGTGATGGCGCAGATTCTGGACGATCTGAATGTGGAATACACCATCGGCATCGACGAGGCTGCCTTCTACGGTCCCAAGCTGGACATTCAGTATAAGAACGTTTTCGGCAAGGAGGACACCATTGTCACCATCCAGATCGACATGCTGCTGGCTGAGCGCTTCGGCATGGAGTACACCGACGCCGATGGTCAGAAGAAGCGTCCCTATATTATCCACCGCACCTCCCTGGGCTGCTATGAGCGGACTCTGGCCTACCTGATCGAGAAGTACGCTGGCGCTCTGCCTCTGTGGATGATGCCCACCCAGGTCAAGGTCATGCCCATCACGGACCGGGCCCACGAATATGCCAAGGGCCTGGTGGAGAAGCTGAACGCCGTGAACATCCACGCCGAGGGTGACTACCGCTCCGAAAAGCTGGGCTATAAGATCCGCGAAGCCCAGATGCAGAAGATCCCCTATATGCTGGTGGTGGGTGACCGGGACATGGAGAACGGCACCGTCTCCGTCCGCACCCGCAAGGGCGAGGATCTGGGTGCCATGACCCCCGATGCCTTTATGTCCAAGTGCCTGATGGAAATCGCCACCAAGACCAAGGACATTTGATCGTCCTGTTTCCGTAGTATTAAGAGGTGTTTTCCATGATCCTGATCGGTGTGGTTTCCACAGAACCGTCCCTGCGTAAAAAGATCCTATCCGGCGATTACGGCAAGGCAGTCCGTCGGGCTGGCGGCATTCCGGTGTTCCTGACCTGGAAGAAGCGGCGCTCAGCCTTCTGGGCAGCCCATCTGGACGGCTTCCTGTTCACCGGCGGCGGCGACCCGGACCCCAAATATTACGGGCAAGCCACGCTGCCGGAGTGCGGCACCCCCAACGTCGCCCGGGACGAATTTGAGCTAGCGCTGCTGAAGGCCGTTGTTGCCGCCGGGAAGCCGGTGCTGGGCATCTGCCGGGGCGAACAAATGCTGAATACGGCGCTGGGCGGCACCCTGGTCCAGGATATCCCCAGCCAGCGCCCTGAGGCTGCCGCTGAAAATCACCGGGACGAGGAAGGACGCCGCAATCCCAGTCACCCGGCCCGCCTGATTCCAGGGACAAAGCTCCACGAATTGCTGGGCTGCGAAGAGCTGCTGACCAACAGCATTCACCATCAGGCTGTGGACATTCCCGCCCCAGGGCTTCGGATCTGCGCTGTCAGCCCTGCGGGGATCGTGGAAGGCATCGAAGCGGAGGATGACCGCTTCCTTCTTGGCCTGCAATGGCATCCGGAAGCGCTGGCCGCCAACGACCCCATCATGCAGCGTCCCTTTGACGCTCTGGTGGAAGCCTGCCGGAAAGCTAAGTGATCCGCCTTATTAAGATTTCCTGAAGAACGCAAGCCATCCTTCCCGGATGGCTTGTTTTCTTCGACGAAATGTGATACCATGAATCGCAGTTCATTTTTTACCAGGAGCTCTGTTATGAAAACCGTTCTCTCCCTGCTTGGGCCCAGGCGGATCGCGGCGCTGATCGTCTGTGCCGTTCTCGCCGCCCTGGCCTTCTTTCTGAAATTCTGCATCCCCGGTTACAGCTTCTCCGCCTTGGTCTGCCTGTGCCTGATCGGCCTGATTCTGTTCTATGCCCTGATGCCCATGGTGGGACTGCGGCTGCCCAAGTTCGCCAAAATCACCACTCTGGTTTTCACCGTCGTCCTGTGCATTGGTCTGACGGTGGTGACTGTCACGGAGACTCTGATCATCCGCGCCAGCTTCGGCGATCCCCAGGAGCAGGTGGACTACATGGTGGTGCTGGGAGCCAAGGTAAATCACGACGGCCCCTCCGTTTCCTTGTGGGACCGGATCTGCGCCGCCTACACCTATCTGGACGAGCACCCGAACGTCACCGCCGTGCTTTCCGGGGGCCAAGGTACCGATGAGCCTATCACTGAGGCGGAGTGCATGTACCGGGAGCTGGTGAACCTGGGCATCGACCCTCAGCGGCTGTGGATTGAGGATGCGGCCACCTCCACTTGGGAGAATATGAACTTCTCCCTGGATCTCATCGAAGAAAAAACCGGTCAGCGTCCCACCAAGCTGGGGGTGCTCTCCAGTGAATACCACCTGTTCCGGGCCGGGCTGTTCGCAAAAGAATGCGGCGTGGAGGAATTCGTGGGCATTCCCGCCAAGACATCCCGTCTTTCTCAGGCCGTGAACCATTTTCTGCGGGAAGTGGCCGGGGTCTGGCACTATCTGATATTAGGAGGACAATATGATTAACAAGACCTATGCCGATTACGCCTGGGAGCAGACGGAAGCGCTGCTCGCCATCGATTCTCCCTCTGGCTTTGCCGCCAAAGCGGCTGCCTGGGTAAAGGAGGCATTCCAGTCTCTAGGCTTCGATGCAAGGATCACCACCAAAGGCGGCGTGCTCATTGATCTTGGCGGCGCGGACACGCAGGATGGCCTGCTGTTGGAGGCCCATACGGACACTCTGGGTGCTATGGTAGCCGAGATCAAAGGCAGCGGCCGGCTGCGGGTGACAAACCTGGGCGGTATGCGGGCAGAAAACGGCGAGGCTGAAAATGTAAAGGTCTACACCCGCAGCGGCAAAATCTACGAAGGAACCCTCCAGCTGTGCAACGCCTCCGTCCATGTCAACGGAGAATACGGCAATGCCAAGCGCAGCTTCGACACCACTGAAGTGGTGCTGGACGAGGATGTCCGCAGTGCGGAAGACACCCGCGCTCTGGGCATTGAGGTAGGCGATATCGTCTGCTTTGAGCCCAGAACCCGACGGACAGCCAGCGGCTACCTCAAGAGCCGGTTTCTGGACGACAAGCTCAGCGTGGGCATTCTGCTGGGGTTTGCCAAGTATCTGTCCGACAACCGCATTACCCCTTCCCGCCGGACCTATGTCCATGTGACGGTCTATGAGGAAGTGGGCCACGGCGGCGCGGCATCGGTACCCGAAGGCGTGACGGAAGCCATCTCCGTGGATATGGGCTGTGTCGGCGACGGCCTAAGCTGCACCGAACGTCAGGTCAGCATCTGCGCCAAGGACTCCGGTGGTCCCTACAGCTACGAAGTGGTGAGCAAGCTCATCGATGCCGCCAAGCGCACAGAAGCCGACTATGCCGTGGACGTATATCCCCACTACGGCTCTGACGTGGAAGTTACCTTGCAAGCTGGACACGATGTACGCCACGGTCTCATCGGCGCGGGTGTCTATGCCAGCCATGGCTACGAGCGCAGCCACATCGACGGAGTCTGCAATACGCTGAAGGTGCTTTGTGGGTATTTGAACGTATAATAATACATCCCGGATAACCGATAATTGGGTTATCCGGGATGTATCTCTTTACGATATGATCTTTTAGCGATGCAGAGCCTTGCGCAGCACCGGGGCAATCAGCAGCGCCACGCCACCGCCGATGAGAGCGGTGACCAGCTGGGGCCAGGCGAACATGGTGGGCAGCATTTTCAGCATGGGCTCCTTCAAGGTGCCGGAGGCCAGCAGCGGGGCGGAGGCCAGGCCGCAGATGATCTTTACCACCAGCACATACAGTACCGCAAACTTCGCCACAGCGGCAACCAGCCAGGCGGCGATCTGGGTACCGATGGGCTTGCTCTTTCCGCCGGTGATGACCCGCAGCAGCACCACAAACACCGTGTTGCCCACCATGATGGCAGGAACCGTAACGATCTGGGGGGCGATGCCCAGCAGGTAGGCCAGCACAGGGGAAATAACAGCAATGGTAATGCCGCTGCTCATTCCTGCCAGCAGCACTGCGATACCCAGCACCGCGTTAACACAGGAACCGGTGACGAACTGGCCGAAGCCCTTTGTGGTGGCCTGCAGCACGATCAGCAGCGCCAGCAGCACGGCGGTCTCAGTGATCCAACGAATCTTTTTGTTCATAAGTAACTCCTCTTTTCTTTTAGTCTGATCCCACAACATTGGAATAGGCAGTTTTCACACTGACCCCCGGCAGACTGCCCACCTTGCCGGACAGAGCGGAAATGGTATTCTGAGGCGCGTCCATAGCAATGGAGATGATATTGACGCCCCGTTTGCGGTAGGGAATTCCCATACGCCCGATGATGAATTCTCCGTACGCATGCAGCAGGGTATTCAGCGCTTCCACCGCTTCAGAATTCTCCACAATGATGCTCATAACCGCTACTCTTGTCTCCACGCACATTCCCTCCTTCCGAAAATTTTTCCCGCTGCCCAAAGGTGCGGCAGCGGGAAAGAAGCCACAGAAATACACGTTCCGTGACCGATATCCGTATTCGCACCTTTCACGCAGCTTGACCGCTTAATGTCAGGATACTGGTATGATAGCACAACAGAGTCGTTTTGTCCATATCCTTTTTCAGCAAAATGCCAGATACGGAATGCTAATGATCCATTCTACACAATCTCCCCGGACATTGTGTCCGGGGAGGAAACGATTATTTGGATTTCATACTGATATGCATTAAAAACAAGACAATATCCATTCCCGTCCGGTAATGCTTGTAACATCAGTCTTGGTAAGGGAACAGATGGTGTCACAAAGGCGGTCTATTACTTTTTCGAGTGTGGAAAATATCTCGTTTCTGAAACCACGCTTACGGATTTCCTTCCATATCTGTTCGATGGGATTCATTTCTGGAGTGGCGGGTGGCAGGTAAAACAGTTCTACATTCTCCGGGATGATCAAAGTGCTCGATTTATGCCATGCTGCCCCATCGCAAACCATCAGAATGATATCCTCAGCATACTTTTTGCTGAGTTCTTCCAGAAATTTATTCATACAAGCCGTGTTGTTATAGGGCATGATCAGGAAAAACGAATCCCCTGTCACTGGTTCTACCGCTCCATAGGCATAGCGATACTCTCGAATATGATGGCATGGCACACTTGGACGGATCCCTTTTTCACACCAGCAGTATTTCGGCTTATTGATTCGACCAAAACCGGCCTCGTCCTGGAACATTAGCCGAATTGCTCTGGAGCTGTGGATAACCTTTAGCTCTTTGACTCGGGTATTAATTTTTTTGAGGCCTCAATGACCTCTTCGCTGGCCTTATTCGGATGCTTGCTCCGCGGCATGACTTTTCGCCAGTTATGCCGATGCAATACACGGTATATCTGTGAGTTCCCAATTGGGTGCCCCACCTTTTCCTCGTAAGCTGCAGCGATTTCCCGCACATCAAGCAAGTGTCCCTGCTCTGCCTGCTGGATATATGCTGCCAAAAATGCCGCTTCCTCAGCCTCGCTCATGTTTCGATGATTTCCACCGTAATGCTTCTGTGTGATCGTAGTAATTCCTTCCTCGAAATACTGTCTGATCAGTCCGCTGACGTGGGATCGATGATACCCTGTTATCTCCGTTATATCACTCAAAGACTTCCCGTCCGCCCGCAGTGCCAACACTTTAAGCCGTGCCTCGATTTTCTTATCCTTATTCGCACGACGGGCCGCTTCAATCTCAGCAGCATGTTCTGCTGTGAATGTGTATTTTTTCATTTTGCATCACCACATTCACTATATCATAGATTTGAAGATATGTCTATTTTTTATTGCATTTTAGTATCAGCGCTTTTCTCTCGTCCTTGGTTCTGGCGAAGCGCTCCAGCTCCGGCACCAGGATGATGCAGATCAGCGCCGCCGTGAAGCCGCCGTTGTACAGGCAGAAGCCGCCGTGGAGGTTGGGAACCGAGGTCACCAGCAGATAGTGCAGCACCGCCGCCAGGAAGCCGAATTTCCAGCCGTACTTGTCCGCAATGGGGCTCAGGCCGTTGGCATAGCACAGGCCCACGCAGATGGCCTGGGCATTCACGGCGAACACGAAATTGCCGCCAACCAGGGGAGAGATCCAGCCGCAGACTGTGGAGGCCACGAAATAGCCCAGCAAAATGGGCCAGACGTTGCCGGGATGGGAACCGGAATCGCAGGTGGCCAGCATACAGAAGATAATGCCGAAGGTCACGCCGTTAAAGCTGGCGCCGATCAGATTATAATACCCCAGAATGAACAGACCGAACACGCCCACATTCATCAGGTAAACGGAATTGCCATAGGTGGAGGAGAAATTGGTCACCAGATCCGGGTCAATCAGCAGCTGCCAGTAATCCTTGGGCCGACACCCCAGCACAAAAGCAAAGACAATGCACAGGCAGAACAGGATGCAGCAGAACACATTGACTGTCAACCGGGAGGCAATCTGCAGCGTTTCCGCAGCAGGGGCAGCAGGCAGAGCCACGCCTAATGTCTTGTACAGGGTGGCGTTCAGGAGGAAGGCCGTCATGCCCACAGGCAGGGCCGCACTGTACAGATCAAAGCCCTTGTGAACCTTGGGCGAGTTGGCAAGACCGGCGGGCAGGAAGAAGCCAATGAAAAAGCCCACCACCAAGGCAATCAGAACGCCCTCCAGGTTGAAGCCCACTGCCTCCGCATTGGGATAGCGGATCATCAGGTCTGTAATCAGCGGAGCAAGACCGGTGGAAAACAGCATGGCGTTCACCAGAGAACCCATCTTCTCCTTCTTCACCAGTCCATAAATCATGACGCCGAAAATGGAGGGCCAGATGTTCAGGATGTTGATGCCCCAGGACCCAAAGCCCACAGTCAGGATGATTGCCAGGTTGGAAACGTTGGTCAGGGTTCCCTTGAACACGAGGAACAGCAGCAGGCAGATGGCGCTGACCAGTCCCATATTCAGGAAAGTGGCCGCGTAGCCGCCCACGGCGAAGTAGTTGGTGGAGATTTTACTGGGCTGGCTCATAATCTGCCACAGGCCGGTGAACATACTCCCCCGATCTCCCATGCAGACCGCCGCCACAAGGAACGCCAGAGTGAAGAACGCGAAGAATAGTTTCAAGAAGTCGGATTCCGAGAGGTTTTTGATCTTTTTCATAAGGCACACTCCTGTTTCTTTTTTGATTCAGCTTCGCCGCGTTTCCCTTTCCTGCGATAACAAAAAAGGCAATTCAGCCTCAAACTGAATTGCCCAGACGGTCGGCACAACAACTCTTACACTCCCCAGCGGTCATCCGCCTTCTCCGTCAGTCACGTAAGAGGATAGTATTATTGTAGTAAAGAATTCCAGGTTTGTCAACCTAAAAAATGCCCTCTGTGCTTTTCACGGAGGGCATTTGATTCAGGCCTTGGCTTCGTTGTGCTTTCTGGCACTGGTACGGCCTTCGGGTTTGATCTCCCCAACAGCCAGCAGGGAACGCTTGGTCAGGTTGGGTCCGACCAGCTCATAGACCAACACTGCAAACAGAACCACATTCCGGGCCAGAGCGCCGTCAGGAAGTGTCGTGGCAGTCAGCGCCATGCCCAAGGCCACACCCGCCTGGGGCAGCAGGGTGATGCCCAGATGGTCCGTAATGGGCTTGGGCTGGCCCGTCAGCTTACAGCTGAGCGCAGCGCCGGAATACTTACCGGCGGACCGGGCCAGGATATAGATGATGCCCACCAGAAGGGTGACGGGCTGCGCCAGCACATTCAGATCCAGTTCCGCGCCGGACAGGACAAAGAACAGGACGTTCAACGGCATGACCCAGCCGTCCACACGGCTCATCAGTTCCTCCGAGGTGGGGCACACATTGCAGAAAATGGTGCCGGTCATCATGCAAACCAGCAGCAGGGAGAAGCCGCAGTGGATCCCGGCAACCTCAAACTCCAGCATGGACAATCCCACAGTCAGCAGCACAAAGGCCACAGAGATGGACATACGCTTGCTTCTGGAGTGGAAGAACTGCTCAACCCAGTTCAGCAGCCAGCCCATAGCGCTGCCCAGTCCCAGAGACAGGATAATCTCGATGATGGGCTCCACCACCACCGCCAACACGCTGACATGTCCATTGGACAGAGCAGTCGCAATGCCGAAGGACACGGAGAACAGTACCAGACCCACCGCGTCGTCAATGGCCACCACCAGCATCAGCAGCCGGGTCAGCGGACCGTCCGCCTTATACTGCCGGACCACCATCAGCGTCGCCGCGGGAGCCGTGGCAGAGGCAATGGCGCCCAGGGTGATGGCGCAGGGGATAGAAAGCACGGATGGGAAGCAAAAATGCAGCACAACCAGAACAACGTCTACCAGTAAAGTGGTAATGACCGCCTGCAAAATGCCAATGGTAATGGCTTTGGCGCCGGTAGCCTTCAGCTGGCTCAGCCGGAACTCATTGCCGATGGTAAACGCGATGAAGCCCAGCGCCGCCTGGGTAATGATGCTCATGCCCGCCACCTGCTCCAGGGAGTTGAACCCCAGACCGGGAATCCGCAGCGCGCCCAGGCAGAAGGGACCCAGCAGCAATCCCGCCACCAGATAGGCCGTGACGGCAGGAAGATTGACCAGCTTGGTCAGACGGGACATCATCAGGCCGCCTACCAGCCCCACAGCAAGACAAATCAGATAGGTTTCCATATAAATCCGCTTTCTTTTCAAATATAGATTTTCGGACCGTATCATACCACCATTGTGCCCAGACCGCAAGCGGAATTCCCGCCAAACTTTCTTCCAAATAAGAGAAATGTTTGTGCAATACTTTCAACTTGAAAACAGGCATTTTGTATATTACTGCCAATGATCGTTGCCGTCACAAAAAAGGAGGCCGCCAAAGCAGCCTCCTGTAATCCGTATCTGATTAAATTCTCTCCGCCGCCTCGACAACGTGCTTCATCAGCACGGAAGTGGTGACAGAGCCGACGCCGCCGGGAACCGGAGTGATGGCCTCCACAATAGGCTCCACCTCGTCGAACTTGGCGTCGCCCGCGATGCCGCCCTTACCGCCCTTGGCGTTGATCTTCTCCGCGTCCCAGTTGATGGACACATCGATGACCACCTGGCCGGGCCGGACATAGTCCTTGGTCAGGCTGTTCAGCACACCGGCGGCGGACACAATGATGTCCGCATTGCGGCAGATTTCTGCGGTGTTGACAGTCTTGGTGTGGCAGACGGTGACGGTGGCGTTCTTACCCATCAGCATCATGGCGGCAGGCTTGCCAACCACCAAGCTCCGGCCGATGACAACCGCATTCTTACCCTTGCAGTCAATGCCGTAGTAGTCCAGGATCTCCATGCAGGCGGCGGGGGTGCAGGGGGCGAAGCCCAGATCCTTCAGGCCCTCAAACACACCGGCATTGGACAGATGGGTCATGCAGTCCACGTCCTTCTTGGGATCCAGACGGTTGCAGATTTCGTTTGTGTCCGCCTTCAGGTGCTTGGGCAGGGGCCGGAACATCAGGACGCCGTGGATGGTATCGTCGGCGTTGACCTGATCGATGGCCGCCAGCACATCGTCCTTAGAAGCGTCGGCAGGCAGCTCGAACTTCTTGACATCCACGCCCACCAGTTCAGCACGTTTGGTGGCGCCCTTTTCGTAGGACAGGTCGGAAGGATCCGCACCCACCCGGATGATGCCCAGAGTAGGAACAACGCCCTTTTCCCGCAGGGCGGCGGTACGGGTCTGCAGATTCGCGTTCAGGGCATCGGTAACTTCCTTACCCAGCAGCAGTTTAGCCATAGTATCTATTCCTCCAAATCAATATCTGATAGTTATTGGCCGAAGCCAGCTTTGACTTCGTTGAAGATATCGTCCGCCAGGGAGCAGTACTTGTTCAGCATCAGGTTGGCCTTGCGGTTCATCTCCTCCGCTACATCCCGGTTTTTCAGGCTCTTGGTGTTGATGAACACATTCAGAGACGCGGCCTGCAGAGCTGCCTTGCAGCAGACGGCGCCACAGCCGGCATCGGACACCGCCAGACGGCTGCCCTTGGCGGCAAACACAGTGATGCAGTCAATAGCCTCGCAGCACAGCTCCATAATGTGCATGGGCACGGCGCATGCGGTAATGGTGGCCTCCTCCAGAATTTTGTCCCGGTTGGGATCGTCCTTGGGAATGCCGTAGGCCTTGGACAGGGGAACGAAGCCCTTGTCATCGGCCTCCACCTGATCCAGCAGCTCCTTCTGCAGTGCGTCGCACTTTGCCTTTAGGGCGATGATCTCCGCTTCCACGTCGGCATACTTCTTCTTGCCCACGGTCAGGGAGCCCACCATGTTGCCCAGAGCGGTACCGATGGCACCCACCAGCGCCGCCGCGCCGCCGCCGCCGGGTGCGGGAGCGTTGGAAGCCAACACCTCCACAAAGGTGCGGCAGGATTCGAGAGTCATATCCATTGAAAATTTTTCCTTTCTGAAAAATTTATGTAATAAGTAAAAGTGAATAAGTAAGGTGTCCGCTTCGCGGACTATTTCAATCGTCTGCGGAGCAGACACCTCACTTCTTACTTCTACACGATTCCTTCTTCCTTGTGCTTTTTCCAAGAATTTGGAAAAAGCACAGGCGGTGGGGCCGCCTGTGCTTTGGGGAAGTGTTAAGAATTAGAACAGGCCGGAGATCTTGCCGGTCTCGTCCACATCAATGCGCTCAGCGGCGGGCACCTTGGGCAGGCCGGGCATGGTCATGATCTCACCGGTCAGAGCAACCAGGAAGCCGGCACCGGCGGAGACCTTCACGTTCCGGACGGTAACGGTGAAGCCACGGGGCGCGCCCAGCTTGGTCTGGTCGTCGGTGAAGGAATACTGAGTCTTGGCCATGCAGATGGGCATCTTGTCGTAGCCCAGCTCGGTCAGGGTCTTGATCTGCTTCTCGGCATTGGCGGTGAAGTTCACGCCGTCGCCATGATAGATCCGCTTGACAATGGCCTCGATCTTCTCCTTGATGGGCAGATCCAGGTCATAAGCGAAGGAGAAGTCGTTGGGCTGCTCGCACAGACGGACAACTTCCTTGGCCAGCTCGATGCCGCCTTCGCCGCCCTTGCCCCAAACCTCGGACAGAGCAACGTTGACGCCCAGCTCCTTGCACTTGGTCTCGATGAGCTTCAGCTCGGCCTCGGTGTCGGTGGGGAAGCGGTTGATGGCAACCACGCAGGGCAGCTTGTAAACCTGGGTGATGTTCTCCACATGCTGCAGCAGGTTGGGCAGGCCCTTCTCCAGAGCCTCCAGGTTCTCCTTGCCGGTCTCGGCCTTGGGCACGCCGCCGTTGTACTTCAGGGCGCGGGCAGTGGCAACCAGAACCACGCAGGAGGGCTTCAGGCCAGCCATGCGGCACTTGATGTCCAGGAACTTCTCAGCGCCCAGGTCAGCGCCGAAGCCAGCCTCGGTGATGGCGTAATCGCCCAGCTTCAGAGCGATCTTGGTAGCGGTGACGGAGTTGCAGCCGTGGGCAATGTTGGCGAAGGGGCCGCCGTGAACGAAAGCGGGGGTGTGCTCCAGGGTCTGAACCAGGTTGGGCTTCAGAGCATCCTTCAGCAGCGCAGCCATAGCGCCCTGAGCGTTCAGGTCACCGGCGGTGACAGGCTTGCCGCCGTAAGTATAGCCGACAACCAGACGGGCCAGACGGGCCTTCAGGTCGGAGATGTCGGAGGCCAGGCACAGAACAGCCATGATCTCGGAAGCCACGGTGATGTCGTAGCCGTCCTCACGGGGGGTGCCGTTGACCTTGCCGCCCAGGCCGTCCACGACGAAGCGGAGCTGACGGTCGTTCATGTCAACGCAGCGGCGCCAGGTGATCTGGCGGGGGTCAATGCCCAGAGCATTGCCCTGATAGATATGGTTATCGAGCATCGCAGCCAGCAGGTTGTTGGCAGCGCCGATGGCGTGGAAGTCACCGGTGAAGTGCAGGTTGATGTCCTCCATGGGAACGACCTGTGCGTAGCCGCCGCCGGCCGCGCCGCCCTTGACGCCGAAGACAGGGCCCAGAGAGGGCTCGCGGAGAGCCACCATAACGTTCTTGCCAATCTTGCGCATACCGTCAGCCAGACCAACCGTCGTAGTGGTCTTGCCCTCACCGGCGGGGGTGGGGTTAATGGCGGTAACCAGAACCAGCTTGCCGTTGGGCTTGTCAGCCATGTCCTTCAGGATGTTGTAGTCAACCTTTGCCTTGTAGTTGCCGTACTGCTCCAGATACTTCTCGTCAACACCGGCGGTCTTGGCGATCTCGCTGATGTGGAGCATAGGGGTTTCCTGTGCAATTTCGATGTCGGATTTAAAAGCCATGTTAATACACTCCTTGTAATTTGTTGGTGCCTACCGTCTTCTGTGGATCAGCCCATACAGGAATTGATGCAGCTGCCGTTGCAGTGGCTCACTGCACATTGTTTAATCGGTACTTAAGTACCGAAACAAGAATACCACTTTATTGCACAATTGTCAATATCCTTTTCCCGGATTCCGCGTCGAATCTGTACAACTTTTTCGGTGTTTTTTGAGCATTTACTCGATTGTGAAGCGCACCGTCACCGGATCCGTCTGAGCCGTAAGAATTGTAAGCCGTGCCTGGCCCCGTTTGCCGGTTGTCTTCACATAGGTGCCCGTCATGCCGCCCTCTGCGGTGACCACCTCCGGGCCCACCAATTCCGCCTCTCCTTCCAGCCGGAATCGGACAGGAAGCTGGGCATAGGAGGCGGGGCAGTTGTGTTCGTCCAGGATTCGGATGCGCACCGCCGCCATATCGTAGGTATCTCCTTCCGTGAGATGGGTGTGGCTGGGCCTGGCCTCCAAGTGTAGTCTGGTGCTGGGGCCGCAGGTAACGGAGGCCACCACATCCCCATTCTTCTCCGCGTCCAGGCGCCAGACAATGGCTTCGTCGCCCCAGCCGCTGATGTACTTGCCATAGAGTGCCATGGCATCCTGGTATTTCAGCCCGTACTTCACCATGGCATAGCCCATTCGGGCCATGTCCGCCGGACTCAGCTCCGACAAGCCCTTCTCCCGGATCGCCAGGAGGCAAGAGCGCACCATGTCCGCTTTCTTCTTATCGAAGCCCTCCTGAGTCTCCAGCAGACAGCCGACGGTGTCGTTCAGAACCATGGGGCCATGGGGCAAGCCCTTCCAGTCCCCTTGGGACAGCTTCGTGACAAAGCAGTCATTTTTATACAGACTCACAGAATCCGCGTTTGTGAAAACGTAGACATCACCGATTTGCCCGCCGGGGTAGTCGCCGATGTCCATGGGGGACCCCACCGCCAGCACCGGTGTGCCCTCTCCCTGGCTGGCATAGGTGTAGGCCGCCAGCTTGGGATTCCGGAACGCATCCATGACGCCATGGTAGCAAACCCGGTCCCCAGAGCCAAAATCCTTATGGGTGGGATAGTCGAACATACACCAGCCGAAGCAACCTGCGTGACCGCCGTCGGCAGCGGCATCGTTCAGCACCCGGGCGTGGCGCAGGGCCTGCTCCTGGCGGCGCTGCCAGGGATCATAGGACTTGGTTGGGAACATATGCCCGTTGTGCTCCGAAATCAGCAGAGCCTTCTTCTCATCCGGGGTTACAGCCTTTTTAGGCTTGCAGCCGGGATTCTTCCCCGTGTGGGAGAAGTCGTTGTAAGCATAGACGTCCTCCAGAAGGCTGCTTTTCTCCAGGTAGCGAACGCCGGTGGTGGCCCGGCTGGGATCCAGAGCCCTGGCCAGGGCGTTGGTGCGGCGGTACAGCGCGTCATCGTCCTGGCTTTCGTTAATCCGCACACCCCAGGCAATGATGCTGGGGTGATTGCGGTACTGCAGCACCATCTCCCGGGTGTTCTCCACCGCCTGCTGCTTCCAGCTCTCGTCGCCAATATGCTGCCAGCCGGGAATTTCCGTCAGCACCAGCAGGCCCAGCCGGTCGCATTCGTCCAGAAAATACTGGCTCTGGGGATAATGGGAGGTGCGCACCGCGTTGCAGCTCAGCTCCTCCTTCAGGATCCGGGCATCCTCCCGCTGCAGCCGTTCCGGCGCGGCGTAGCCCACATAGGGATAGCACTGGTGCCGGTTCAGCCCCCGGAGGAAGACCTTCTTCCCGTTGAGGTAGAAGCCGTCAGCCCGGAACCGGGCAGTGCGGAAGCCAAATTTCACCTTCTGCACGTCCAGTGTCACGCCGTCCCTGCACAGGGTCACCCGGCAGGTGTAGCGGATGGGATGCTCCGTGTCCCAGGGCTTCACGTCTGGGCAGCTTAGAGTCGTCGGCTCTCCGGCGGTGCAGTCCTTCCGGGCCAGGACCCGGCCGCCTTTCGTCAGCTCCACCTTCATGGTGCAGCCCTCACCGTCTCGAACTGCGGCCTCCAGTTTCATGGTGGTCAGGGTAGGCGTGGTGACATACAGATCCTCCAGGAAGCTCTGCTCCCGGACATCCAGCCACACCTCCCGGTACAGTCCGCCATAGGTCAGATAATCGATGGCAAAGCCGAAGGGCGGCACCTGGGGATTTTCCGTGGTGTCCAGCTTCACAGCCAGCAGATTCTCCCCATCCCAGTTCACCTCATGGGTAATCTCCACACGGAACGCCGTATAGCCGGTACGGTGGGTAGTCAGTTCCCGACCGTTGAGGTACACAGTGGCGATGTGGGCCGCGCCGTCGAACTGGAGGAACAGCCGCTTCCCCGCGAACTCTTGTCCCAGCGTCAGCTTTCTCCGGTAGCCGCAGACCATCTGATAGGCCTGATGGTCGGCACAGTGCTGCGGAAGCTCCTGAACGGTATGGGGCAGCCGGACAGCCGCGCCCTCCCCTTCTCCCAACGCAAACCCGTCGAACCATTGGGGGACAAATTCCCAGCCATTGCACAAACTCCGCATAAGTCAGTCTCCTTCTATTTTTTCCAAACTGCAAGGAATCCTTTTATATTCCGTATATCCATTATACCTCACCCGGCAGCCAGGCTCAAGAGGATCGTTAAAAAAACAAGCTCCGTTCTTTTTCGGAACGAAGCTTGTTATTCGATTGCATCAGGTAATTCTGACTGCCGCCACAACCAGACGACCATTGTCCAGAGTATACTCACAGGTGGACAGGCAAATTAGCTTATCCCCATACTTGGGGGTAATGCCGGTGTCATAGAAGGATAACTCCTTGCACATCATCACAAACTCATTGAACTCCTCCTCCGTGCTTGCATCCACAAACTGGTGGTAGGAGAAGCCCTCGCCAATGTTGGCGCTGGTTTTGAACACGGCGAAGATCTTATATATATGGTACTCTGTCAGGGTGTCAAAGAAAATCAGGCTGTTATTGTGCCAAGCGGTCTTGCTGGTATAAGCATTCAGGCAGGCAAACATGCTGCCGTCCGCCATGTTATGACCAAACAGGGTGATATTGTCGCTGGGCGCATTGATGTCCGCGGCGCCCCAGGCGTAGATAGCGCCCCGCTTGCTGTCCTTCTTGTCGAAGTCCCGATACAAGTAGAAGTTGGGATCATCCGGGGTCTGCAAAACCGGATAGTTCAGCTTGGTTCCCTCGATCTTCAGCCAGCCAACCATATCGGAATTCTGGTTGTAAAGCTCCTCATAGCCGGGAATCATGGTGGGTTCCGTAGTCTCACTGGTTTCGGTTTCGCCGACACTCTCAGTCACTTTGGGAGCCGTTACAGCAGCCGTCTGGGCATTGGACACAATCTGCGCCAGTTCCTCATTCCGCTCTTCCTGTCTCTTGCCCTCCAGCAGGTAGCTGCCCACCATAAACGCGCTGACACCGAAAACGAGCAGGAGGAGAACAATGATAACCGTAAATATTACTTTTTTCTTCATAGGCGATTACCTCCGTTTGCTCCCTATTATAATCCAGCGTTCCCCGGTCTGTCAAGGCATCCAAAGCTTAAGAAACGTTTAGCTTTTTTACCACTTCATGTAATACATATTCAGCGCGTCCCGCATGGCGTAGTAGTTGGGCAGATTCCGCCAGCCGCTGGAAACGGTGGCGTTGCCGCTGCCTACCACATGGGTATTGGGCAGCGCCTGGGCAATCTTGGCCGCCGCGCCGGGGCGGAAGACACACCAGACGTTTTTCAGCCAGGTCATTTGGCAGATGGGCGTCACATCCGCGCCGTATTTGCCGATGTTCAGATCCTCCAGAGCTGTGCAGCCCAGCAAAGGCGTGTAGTCCGAAATGGGGCTCCAGTCCAGCTCCAGGAAGATCAGGTTCTTGCAGTTGCTGATGGGGGTGATATCCGAGACCTCCGTATGAGCCAGGATCAGGTATTTCAGGTTGGGCATATAGGCCACGAAGCTGATGTCCTTCACGCCCATATGGCCCACGTCAATGGCGATCATGTCCTCGCAGTAGCGCAGATTGTAGGACCACTCATCCTTGAAATATCCCACGCCGTCTCGGCTGGGCATGAAGGAGGTGGCGTCGGTGCGGGTGGGCAGCTTCTCGCTGCAATACACGATCCAGACCACCTTGTAATCCTCCCGGACCCGTTCCCGGTAGGCGGCGATCTCCTCGTTGTCCAGGCCGCAGTCCCCCAGGAACACCTGCTCCGCGTCCGGGAAGTAGGCCATCCCCTGTTCCACTTCCTCCACACTTTTGATTGTGGCCTCGGACAGGTCGATTTCCTCATCCTCGGTGGTAAACACCTTACCGCAGAGCTCCTGTGCCCAGGTGATCTTCACATCCGGTCTGGTCTGCCGCAGCTGCACCAGATTCTCCGCGGAAGCCATGGGCTTGACCAGATGCAGCTGCTTCATATCCGGCAGAAACCGCAGCAGATTCAGTTCCTCATTAGAGACATTGGTAACTCTGACATTCTTTTCCGTCTCTGCCACAGTCTTCCCGCCCAGCTTCACGGAGAAGTTCAGGTCATGACTATGGCAGTATTCCCGCAGCCCGGTAAAATTCGCTGTATCTTCACCGCCGCTGACCACTACCGTTTTCAGGGACTTCAGGCACTCCAGCAGCGGAATCTCTTCCGCGCTGATACGTTCAACCGTGATCTTCGTAGTGTCCGGAGCGAAGGCTGTGCCGCCCAGGGTTACGCTGTAGTTCACCGTCACCTCCGGACGCCGCTTCTCCAGTGCCAACAGCTGGAAATAGTCCGTGCACTGTTCTGCGTTCACAGTTTCCAGCTCCGTCAAATAGTCCAGCGTCTTGACATCCGCATCCGTCAGAGATGTGATCGTCAATTCCTTGGTATCGTCCGGGTAGCGTCCGTTCTGAAAGGGTACATCCCAATGAATCTCGCACTCCGGCATCTGGCGGCAAAGCTTCTGATAATCCTTCAGGCTGATATCCTCGCCCCGCAGATCCAGAGTCTGTGCATCTTGGGGATAAAACCGGAAATTCACCATGACGTAGTGCGTCATGCCCCACAGCACACCCGCCGCCAATACCGCGATCAGGGCCAGCACGATCACCAAAATCCAAAGCTTTTTCGTTCCGCTCAATCTGCGTCCCTCCTGAAATGTCATATGCTTGCTGATTTTCCAGATACGAAGTTTATTATCACCCTGATCGAGAAATAAGTCAAGAATAAATTACGGAAAAAGAGCGGTGCCCGCAGCCCTTGCTCCAAAAAACCCGCACCGATCGCGCTGTGAAAACTATAATGGAGACAGGAGGTGCAATATGAATCATTTTGTTTTGCTGGCGCTGGCGGCAACGCTGGGAACCTGGCTGGTGACAGCTCTGGGCGCAGCTACCGTCGTCTTTTTTACATCCCCCAGCCCCAAGGCTTTGAACCTCATGCTGGGCTTTGCGTCCGGGGTCATGATCGCGGCCAGCTTCTGGTCATTGCTGCAGCCGGCCATCGAGCGGGCGGAGGCACTGGCCAGCCTGCCCGCCTATTTTGTGGCCACGGCAGGCTTCCTGTTCGGCGCGGTATTCATGTGGGCATCCGACAAGGCGGTCACCTTTGCCACAGGACGGGCCAACAGTCCCCAGGGGGCCCGGGGAGACCGGCTGAACCGGATCATCATGCTGGTGCTGTCCATCACGCTGCACAACATCCCCGAAGGGTTGGCGGTGGGCGTAGCCTTTGGGGCATTGCAGAACGGCTGTACATCAGAAAGCTTCATGGGCGCGGTGTCCGTGGCTGTAGGCATCGGGCTGCAGAACTTCCCGGAGGGCGCGGCGGTATCGGTACCCCTGCGGCGGGAGGGCTGCTCCCGGAAAAAGAGCTTCCTGCTGGGGCAGGCCTCCGGCATGGTGGAGCCTATTGCAGGGGTCATCGGGGCCTGGCTGGTGGTGTATGTGGAAGCCATCCTGCCCTACGCCCTGTCCTTCGCCGCCGGGGCTATGATCCTGGTAGTGGTCCACGAGCTGATCCCGGAATGCCAGAAAAACCAGGAGGCCCAGCCCTACAGCGCCACCATGGGCATTGTGCTGGGCTTTGCTGTCATGATGCTGCTGGACGTCATGCTGGGGTAACCGCAAAAGCAAACCGGATTGTGGGAACCGCGCACCATCAAGCAGCCGGTGAGATCATGCGCAAAAAGGTCACAGCACATAATTTGCGCACTTGCTTCGGCAGGCATCCATCTGGATTACAGGTGCGAAAAACCATCCGTTCCGCTTTCAAGGAACGAATGGTTTTTCTGCTTGTTAAGGCGTTGCTCCAAGACCAGGCTAGACCTTCGGACTGCGGCTGCGCGATTGCGCAAATTGCTTAAGCGCATAATTGCCCGTACTTCGGTAATGATTCCGTCGCGGCGAAAAGAATCAGATAAATGATCGTTTGCCGCATATACACAAAAGATTTGCGCATTGAGCGTAGGGGGCGGCATCCTTGACGCCCCATTTGCATGCAACAGCGTCACAAGGGGCGTCAAGGATGCCGCCCTCTACGAACTGTAAACGATCATTTATCTGACGGTATTGGGCCGCAACTGAATCGTTGCATGCTTTTTACATCAGAGTGTACTCCGAAAATGGTTGCATGGAATCTGATTTTTTTGTAAAAGATCATGCAGGAACCAAACGGCTCCTGCGTGATCTTGAATATGAATCGGGTTTCAGCAATATTCCTTATGCTTCCGGCACCGTCAGTATGGTGCCGTCAGGGAGTATAACGTGATCCACCTTTGATAGATCAATGGTAGATTCTGCCTTGAAGGTACTGAATGCGACACCATCGGCAGTTCGTCCGCAGCCGCTGTTGGCGAGGAGAATCGTCCTGCCATCCTTCATCATCACCTGAATCTCTGTATCCGGCGCCTCCAATGCTCGAAGATCCTGTGCCACGGCCCCCTCCGGATGCAGAATAAAGGAGCTTAATGTAAAATACGCATAAAGAGGCCCCATATCTCCGGTTGCATCTGTGGCATAGCCTGCCAGATTTTTCAGCAAGACCGGCTCACTTATCAATTCCACGCCATCTTCATAGACCGGAATCTGATCTCCTTCCGGTTCGGTATAAAGTGCCTCAGAGATAACCTGAATAGTCTTCTCGTCAACGCCGGGCATGGGAACGATGGTTTTGTCCGCCAACTGAACATAAGCAACCTGATCCAAATCAATGGGTTGATCCAACGCATGCCAGGTAAATTCTACGCTGGAGCCATCCTTCATCACAATATAGGAGAACTGGCCTGTAAAGCAGAAGAAATCAGCGTTTTCATCTTCACTGGTCAGGTCAATACCCAGAGAACGAAGCTTGATAGATGCAATCTGTAAATCCTCAAACACATCCGTGCCATCTATTTTCCAACCAATGCAGGCCTTGGCAGTGATTGGCTGCGTCAGAAGCTCGATTTCCCGGGTGTCTGCATTCGTCAGGGGAATGTCGAACTTCCATGTACCCTCGGTCAGAAGAGTCTCAACACTTTCTATTTTATCGAAGTTATAGTAGCTGTAGTACAGATCCTCCCAGTAAACAGGGATAACATAACCTTCCGGGTAAGGCAGGCTGCCATCCTCCGGGTAATCGTACTTGCGGGTGTAATCCGAAAGAATATAGTAACAGGTGTTCAGCTTCCCGTCGCCATCCTCTTTACAGATGCCATAGGGACCATTACCAGGTTCGACCTGGGCGGTATGGTCCTCGGGGTCAGTCAGAACCACACCTTCGGGAGCGGTAATGCGCAGGACGATTTGATAACCATATCCGTCGGTGAAGGCAGATACTGGCTCGATCCGATAGCCGTTGATCTCCTGGCCAGCGGGAACGGCATCATCGGACATGGTTTCCCAACCATCCACCAGCTTTGGCTCCAGAGAAAAATCAATGGCATCCGCTACTTGTTCCAGCTGCTCTTTTGTCATGATATCAAATTTTGCAACAGGTACACCGTTTTTCATTTCCTCATACATTTTCCGGATAACATCCAGTCGCAGCGATGCTGTATGGTTTGGCATATCACAGAAGATCCAGGCAGAGGCAGTATCTTCAGAGCGAATGATTAGAACCTTGTCACCAGATGCGGTAGTATAGTTCCATTCCTCCCACTGAGCTTCGGTAAGGACAGCGGTATCGGGAATAAAGCAGTCTTTAGGGCGATAATACAGGTAACCGTTGGTCTTTTCGAAATCCGTTCCGTTTGGGCTGGGAATCGAAATGTTAAAATACAAATCCAGATTGCCATTTTCGTAGTAAGCAGCGTGGCTGACATTCATCTGGGCTTCACTGTCAAGATTCAGTACGTTCTCCATACCCAACGCCCGGAACAGCAGCTTGTTGGTCTGGAATTCAACCTGCTTGCCACGGAGCTTCAAGTCATATTTTGTTAGAATCTCGTCCAATTTCTCTTTCATTTCCTGAGAATACAGGCCATAGCCATAGTATTCTTCTGAGAGTTCCCGTTCCTTGCCCCAGGTTGCTTTCTGAATCGTTCCGTCGGGGTCGTAGCTTTCACAAAAAGCGTACCATTCCCTGGCTGCCTGAGAAGCATGGGTTCCATCCAAGCCTGCCAGAGTCAGGACTTGCTGAGTATAGGTTTCCTGCCCCACAACTGCAAAGGGGTCGTTGCTGTTTGGATTTTCGTCGTATATGTCATAAGTAACCAGCCGATCTCCCAGTTTAATTTCATCCAAACTCAGTACATAGACCACCGCGCAGCCCACCAGCAGCAATGTCAGGGCAATCACCGCCGCAATCAGCACAGCCCGCTTCATTTGTATTTTGTGTTTTGGGCAGACACAGGGCTTATTTTGCAAATCTTCTGCCCCGGACAGATTCTCCGAACTGATGCTACCCAGAGCCGTAAACAATTCCAAATTCGTCATCTGAGATCCTCCTTATCCAGCTGCCTGCTCAGCTTCCCCCGTGTCCGGTGAAGCATGGATTTGATTTTGCCAACAGAGAAGCCTGTCTTGCCCGCAATCTCCTCCAGAGAGTTCACATACCAGTACCGGCATAAAAAGACAGTGCGTTCGTCATCAGGGAGTGCGACCAGGAAGCGGTTCAGGCAGGCAATCACTTCTTTCTGCATGACAGCATCTTCCACACTTTGCTGACCGGAGACACATTCCCCCAGTTCCTCCAGCGCAATATCCACTTCACCGTTTCCTCGTTTCTTTGCGCTCGTTTTTCTCCAACGGTCAATGGATATGTTGCGGGTTAATTTGCCTAAAAATGTAGAGAGTTTTTCCGGTTTGCGGGGTGGAATGATGTTCCATGCGGATAAATAGGTATCACTGACACTTTCCTCAGAATCCTCCCGGTTTGCCAGGATGCTGTACGCGATTTTATAGCAATAACCGCCGTACTTGTTATCCGTTTCTTTGATGGCCGTTTCGGACCGCGCAAAGTACAGATCCACAATCTGGGTGTCGTCCAATACAATTCCCTTCCTTTCTATGTGAGGTTTTCACCTATATACACGAAGATTATCTGGAAAAGTTTCACATAGGGCGCATTATTTTTTACTATATCACATTTCAGGGACAGAGAAAAGCTGCCGGAACCCGCAATGGAACTCCAGCAGCTTGGCAACACCGTTTTGGAAATAGGTTTCCTCGAACCGCCCAAAGAAAACAAAGAATCCGAACCCATCTCCCACCGGGAAGATCTGGTTCGGATAATATTGTTTTGGTGCGGGCAACAGGACTCGAACCTGCACGCTTTTGGCAGTGGAACCTAAATCCACCGAGTCTACCAATTCCACCATGCCCGCATAGTGATTATATTTTAACACGCAGACAGCGCCTTGTCAATCAAAACCCTGGAATAGAAATCAGAGGAGATCTGCTTGCGGTCAAAATGTACAATTCTTTTCACCTTTACCCTTGACATTCTGGAGGATTGCTTGTAAAATAGATTCGGTATGGTGTACGCTGCCGCAGTTTTTCTGCGGATATTGCGTTTCCTTGATAACCGGCGAAGATTGCCGGGGTATGCGTTTCACGCCTCATGGCGTTTTGCTAAATTTCCAGCCGGGGACAGCCCGGTTGGTTGTCGTGCACAATTTTACATGGGGATACAAGCGCCCACCCCTTCTGCGCCTATTTTTTAAAGAAGGAGGTGTGCTGCACATTTATGGAATGGTATCATATTCTGTTTATCATCTTTGGCGTTCTGGCTGGTCTGGCGCTGGGCTTCGGCCTGGGCATCGGCTACCGGAAGAAGGTCGCAGAACGGGAGATTGGTTCTGCGGAAACGGAAGCGACCCGTCTGATCAATGAAGCCATCCGCAGCGGTGAAAACCGCAAGAAGGAAATGCTTCTGGAAGCCAAGGACGAGATCCATAAATCACGTACAGAACACGAAAGGGAAGTCAAAGAACGCCGCGCTGAGCTGAGCAAGCAGGAGCGCCGTCTGGAACAGAAGGAAGCCGCCCTGGACAAAAAGACAGAGGCCTTTGAGCGCAAGGAAGAGGATCTGTCCAAAAAACTCCAGAAAGTTGCCGAAACCCAGAACCAGACAGAACAGATCAAGCAGCAGCAGCTGCAGACCCTGGAGCAGATCTCCCAGCTGACCCAGGAGCAGGCCAAGCAGTACCTGCTGCAGAGCGTGGAGGACGAGGTCCGCCATGATTCTGCCATGAAGATCAAAGAAATCGAGCAGCAGCTCAAGGATGAGGCGGAGGAAAAGGCCCGGGAGATTATTGCCACCGCCATCCAGCGCTGCGCCGCCGATCATGCCGCCGAAACCACCGTCTCCGTGGTTACCCTGCCCAACGACGAAATGAAGGGCCGCATTATCGGCCGGGAAGGTCGGAACATCCGCACTCTGGAGACTATCACCGGTGTGGACCTGATTATCGACGACACTCCCGAAGCCATCACCGTCAGCAGCTTCGATCCCGTTCGCCGGGAAGTGGCGCGGCTGGCGCTGGAAAAGCTCATTGTGGATGGCCGTATTCACCCCACCCGAATTGAGGACATGGTGGAGAAGGCTCGCAAGGAAGTGGACCGCACCATTCGGGAGGAAGGCGAGCGGGCCTGCTACGAAACCGGCGTTCACAACCTAAACCCTGAACTCATTAAGATCCTGGGCCGCCAGAAGTACCGCACATCCTATGGTCAGAACGTCCTGAACCACTCCATAGAAGTGGCCCACATTGCTGGGCTCATGGCTGCGGAGTTGGGCGTGGATGTGGCCATGGCAAAGCGGGCTGGCCTGCTGCATGACCTGGGCAAGTCCATCGACCATGAGGTTGAGGGCAGCCATGTACAGCTGGGTGCTGATCTGGCCCGGAAGTACAAGGAGAACCCCGTTATTGTCAACGCCATTGAGGCCCACCACGGCGACGTAGAGCCCAAGACGGTTATTGCCGTGCTGGTGCAGGCCGCCGATGCCATCTCCGCTGCCCGCCCCGGCGCCCGCCGTGAGAATGTGGAGAACTATATCCGCCGTCTGGAGAAGCTGGAGGAGCTCACCGGTTCCTACCCCGGTGTAGAGAAGGCCTTTGCCATCCAGGCAGGCCGGGAAGTCCGCATCATGGTCAAGCCCGAGGTGGTTTCCGAGGACAACATGATCCTGCTGGCCCGGGACATTGCCAAGAAGATCGAGTCCGAGCTGGAGTACCCCGGCCAGATCAAGGTCAACGTCATCCGGGAGACCAAGGCTGTGGAGTACGCAAAATAATCCCAAAGGAAAAATTTCTGCGTCCTGCTTTTCGGCAGGGCGCAGTTTTTTTGAAACAAAAATTTAAAAAGAATGAAAGGGTTTTCCATTTTTCCCGTGTAAATAGGTGAAGGGTCATTTCAACAAGCAAGGGGGAATCTGTATGGATGACAACGAAATCGTGGCGCTGTATTTTGACCGCTCTGAGACTGCCATTGTGGAGACGGACCGGAAATACGGCGGCTACTGCTATTCTATCGCCTACAACATCCTGACGAACCGGGAGGATTCCGAGGAAAGTGTCAGCGATACCTATCTCGCGGCCTGGAACGCCATGCCGCCGAAGCGCCCTTCCATCCTGGCAACCTTCCTGGGGAAGATCACACGCCATATTTCCATTGACCGCTGGAGAGCCCGCACCACCGCAAAACGTGGCGGTGGGGAGCTTTCTCTGGCCCTGGAGGAGCTGGAGGAATGCATCTGCGGCAGCAACTCCGTGGAGGGGACATATCTTCGAAAGGAGCTGGTCGTTGCCGTGAACCGGCTGCTGGATAGCCTGCCGGAGACGGAGCGCAGCGTATTTCTGTGCCGGTACTGGTACATAGACACCGTTCCGGACATTGCGGCGCATTTCGGCTTCACGGAAAGCAAGGTCACGTCCATGCTCCACAGGACCCGGAAAAAGCTCCGGGAGCAGCTTGAAAAGGAGGGACTGCTATGAACACCAATCAGCTTTTGGACGGCATCGGAGACGCCAAAGGAAAATACATCTGGGAAGCCCAGCGGCACCGCTGCGGTGAGATCCCGCCGAAGAAGCGTCTGCCCCTGCGGAAAACCCTGCTGATCGCTGCCGTCATTGCCCTGATGCTGCTTCTGGTGGGCTGTGCCGTTGTCTATGTTTTCCACTTGCAGGATCTGAAGATCGGCGAATATTCCTTCACGGAACCAGAGCATTACGGCGCGAATTGGGAAAAAATCGAGGCCGCGGAGATCACGCGGGACAGGATCTCCCTCCAAGGTCTCAGCACCGACCCCAACCAGCTGGCCACGATAGAGTGGATGGAGTTTCGGGAGCATTATGACGCAGACGGGAGACTTGCCGCGGCAAATAATCACAACGAATCCGGGATCCCAGAGGAATATTGGAGCACCTACTTCTGCTATACCTGGGAAATGGCGGAGAAGCTGGACGCCATTCTGGAAAAATACAACCTTACGTCTCTAGGGCCCGCTTTGCTGATCCAGCGGGATCAGGTTCCGCTTTTGTTTGACGCCCTGCAGCTTCCCGGGATCTGCCGCAGCGACGCCGGCGCGCAAATCGAATACGGCAGCGGATATTTCTACGCGGGAGGTAGCTACCGGCTTTCTCTGGATGTGACGCTGACCGGAGCGGACGCGGTGTGGCCCTATCCCGTCTTTCTCTCCGTCCGCTGCAGCGTAAAGGGATATTTTGATCCGGTCAGCATCACCGTTTCCGACATCGAAAGCTACCAACAGTGGAACTGCACGCTGTCCGACGGGACTCCGGCACTGATTGCCTGGAACGGGGAGAATGCCCTGATCCTGGCGGACCGGGAGGATGTCTTCCTCTCTGTCGTATTTGAAACCAAGCGGGGCATTGATTCCATGAGCAAGGAAACGGTGGGGCAGATCGCCGGCATTTTTGACTTCTCCACCCCGCCCCACAGCCTCAGCGGGGACGAGCTGGCGGAAGTTCAGGCCCAATTGGACGCGCTGAACCAGCAGGCTTCGGAAGCTTCCCAGCAATGGCAGGCGGAATATGAGCAGTCCCTTTACAAGGAAGGCTTTGACGGCTGGGTCAGACAGACGCTGGAGGAAAGCGAATACGATCCGTCAGACCTGGGTTATGCCTTCCTGGATATGGACGGAGACGGAACCGAAGAGCTGCTGATCGGAAGGGATGGCTATGCCGCCGCAGTCTATATCCAGCGGGACGGTGTCACTGAGCTGCTTTCCAATGCCTACTTCTATCAGTATCCCTGCCAGGGGAACAAGCTGGTGGGAGATATAGGCTGGGGGACAAAGGAGGAATACTTCTGCATGGACTACTCCGGCGGCACGGGCCGGACCGAATACCACATCTGCCGTATCCCCGGCTTTCCGGAGGGGGAGTACCGGAAATATACCGTCGGCACCTGGAATGAGTCCGCCGCCATTTCCCAAGAGGAATTTGAGGGGATCCTCGGTTCCTACATCCGGATCCCGCTGAAATTTTTGCCGCTGTCCTCCTATCCACTGGAGGAAGCAGCCGGCCCATGGGCGGTGGACTCCAATGTGACCCGGGAACCCTACGAAACCTACGAAGAAAAGATCCGTACCCGACTGACGGACCAGGAGGAACGCTGGGGCCGGTGGGCATACGATCTGCGGGATCTGGACGGAGACGGTCAGGAGGAACTGATTTGGCGGGAGGATAACAATTATTTTGTTTACACCCTCCTCCACGGTCAGGTCTGCTGCTACAAAATGGCCGGCGAAAGCATTACCGTATGTGAAAACGGCTATGTGGAAGCGGTGTACGGTTACGGTCCGGTGAACAAGACCTACCGCTATTACCGCATCGACGGCGACCATGCCACATTGGTGGATTACCTGCGCTATGATACCGACGCGGATCCCGGAAATCCCTGGTTTCGCAGTCCGGACCTATCCTGCCAGGACATCACCCTGACATCCATCTCCCAGGCGGAATTCGATGCTGTCCGGGCAAAGTACACCCCCACGGAACTGGACATGAAGCCCATTGCCGACTACCCTATGGAGCGGATCGGATAACGCGTATCCTTCTTCTGCTGCCGCTTTCCGGACGGATGGAACAACAAAAATCCCGAATGCAAACTGCATTCGGGATTTTTGGTGACCCGCCGGGGATTCGAACCCCGGACCCACTGCTTAAAAGGCAGTTGCTCTGCCGACTGAGCTAGCGGATCATATTTGGCTGGGATGGCCGGATTCGAACCGACGAATGCCAGAGTCAAAGTCTGGTGCCTTACCGCTTGGCGACATCCCAATGTGGAGCGGCGCCCTTTGATCGGACACACTGAGCATTATAGCATAGCTTTTTCGTTTTGGCAATCTTTTTTTGCAATTTTTTCATTTGTTTTCTCTGCGTTGTCAAATGATGTGACCTGATACTGATATCCAATGAAAAGTAGACATTCTTCAAATGGCTACGAGACAGGTTTCTATAATTTTCTATCCCCCAAATAATGGAAACGACATCGTGGCTTCGTAATGTCCCAGCGATAAAAATGTCTTTTTATCGCTGGTCAGTATGAGTGTGATCCATAGTGATTACCTCCGGTGAATGGTATTGGAGAACTTCATTCCACCACGAAGGAAGTCACTATAGATATCTTTTTTCAAGTGTCGAACTTCATTTTTCAACGCCTGTGCACAAAAAAATAGACCTCAAGCAATTTTTTGCTCAAGGTCTATTTGGATAGTTTAGCTAATCCTGTTCAGCGAAAACAGATTTATCCACAGAAAAAGGATTTTTATTTCCCTGCCTCTTTGATGGCGGCCTGTGCGGCGGCAAGACGGGCGATGGGCACACGGAAGGGGGAGCAGGAGACGTAGCTTAGGCCAATCCGGTGGCAGAACTCCACGCTGACGGGATCGCCGCCGTGCTCACCGCAGATGCCGATGTGCATGTCGGGCCGGACGCTTCTGCCCAGCTTGGTGGCCATCTCCATCAGGCGGCCCACGCCCGTCTGGTCCAACTTGGCGAAGGGATCGTTCTCGAAGATCTTGGCGTTGTAGTAGGCTTCCAGGAACTTGCCTGCATCGTCGCGGCTGAAACCATAGGTCATCTGGGTCAGGTCGTTGGTGCCGAAGCAGAAGAACTCGGCTTCCTTAGCCATTTCGTCAGCGGTCAGGCAGGCACGGGGAATCTCCACCATGGTGCCGACTTCGTACTTCAGGTCAATGTCGGAAGCGGCAATCTCCGCATCAGCGGCCTTCACCACCACGTCCTTGACGTACTTCAGCTCCTTCACATCGCCGGTCAGGGGGATCATGATTTCGGGAACCAGGGTCCAGTCCGGATGACGGCCCTTTACTGCCAGAGCAGCCCGGATAACGGCCTTGGTCTGCATGGTGGCAATCTCGGGATAGGTGACCGCCAGACGGCAGCCACGGTGGCCCATCATGGGGTTGAACTCATGCAGAGAGGCGATGATGTCCTTGATCTGCTGGACGGTCTTACCCTGGGTTTCTGCCAGCAGAGCGATCTCCTCCTCGGTATTGGGCACGAACTCGTGCAGAGGGGGATCCAGGAAACGGATGGTGACAGGGTAGCTCTCCATGGCTTCGTACAGAGCCTCGAAGTCCGCCTGCTGCATGGGCAGCAGCTTCTCCAGAGCGGCTTCCCGCTCCTCCACGGTGTCGGAGCAGATCATTTCCCGGAAGGAGGCGATGCGGCCTTCCTCGAAGAACATGTGCTCGGTACGGCACAGGCCGATGCCTTCCGCGCCCAGCTCCCGGGCCTTCTTGGCATCCCGGGGGGTATCGGCGTTGGTGCGGACCTTCAGAACACGATACTTGTCCGCCCAGGCCATGATGCGGCCGAACTCACCGGCGATCTCCGCATCCACGGTGGGGATCTGGCCGTCATAGATGCAGCCGGTGGAGCCGTCCAGGCTCAGCCAGTCGCCTTCGTGATAGGTCTTGCCGGACAGGACGAACTTCTTGTTCTCCTCGTCCATCTTGATTTCGGTGCAGCCGGAGACGCAGCAGGTGCCCATACCACGGGCAACCACAGCGGCGTGGGAGGTCATGCCGCCGCGGACGGTCAGGATGCCCTGAGCGGACATCATGCCCTCGATGTCCTCGGGAGAGGTCTCCAGACGAACCAGCACAACCTTCTCACCACGGTCAGCCCAGGCCTTGGCGTCCTCAGCGGTGAAGACGATCTTACCGCAGGCAGCGCCGGGAGAGGCGGCCAGAGCACGGCCCACAGGCTGGGCGGCCTTCAGAGCCTTGGCGTCAAACTGGGGATGCAGCAGGGTGTCCAGGGTTCTGGGCTCGATCATGGCCACAGCCTGCTTCTCGTCGATCATACCCTCGTCCACCAGGTCGCAGGCGATTTTCAGAGCGGCGGTAGCGGTGCGCTTACCGTTACGGGTCTGCAGCATATACAGCTTGCCCGCTTCCACGGTGAACTCCATGTCCTGCATGTCGTGGTAGTGGCTCTCCAGGATCTGGCAGACGCTGGTGAACTGGGCGAAAGCCTCGGGGAATTTCTCGGCCATCTCGCTGATGGGCATGGGAGTCCGGACACCGGCCACCACGTCCTCGCCCTGGGCGTTGGTCAGGAATTCACCGAACAGCTTCTTCTCGCCGGTGGCAGGGTTCCGGGTAAAGGCAACGCCGGTACCGCAGTCGTCACCCATGTTGCCGAAGGCCATGGACTGGACGTTGACGGCAGTGCCCCAGGAGTAGGGAATGTCGTTTTCCCGGCGGTAAACATTGGCCCGGGGGTTATCCCAGGAACGGAACACAGCCTTGATGGCGCCCATCAGCTGCTCCTTGGGATCAGAGGGGAAGTCCTCGCCCAGCTTGGCCTTATACTCAGCCTTGAACTGCATGGCCAGCTCTTTCAGGTCGTCGGCATCCAGCTCCACATCCTGGGTGACACCCTTGCGCTCCTTCATCTGGTCGATGAGGGCCTCGAAATACTTCTTGCCCACTTCCATGACCACGTCGGAATACATCTGGATGAAACGGCGATAGCAGTCCCAAGCCCAGCGGGGGTTGCCGGACTTGGCAGCCAGAACCGCCACCACATCTTCGTTCAGACCCAGGTTCAGGATGGTGTCCATCATGCCGGGCATGGAAGCCCGGGCGCCGGAGCGGACGGAAACCAGCAGGGGATTTTCCTTATCACCAAACTTTTTGCCGGTGATGGTCTGGAGCTTATCCACATATTCCATGATCTCGGCCTTAATCTCGTCATTGATCTGCCGGCCGTCCTCGTAATATTTGGTGCAAGCCTCCGTAGAAATAGTAAAGCCCTGGGGTACAGGCAGTCCAATGTTGGTCATTTCGGCCAGATTGGCACCCTTGCCGCCCAGAAGCTCCCGCATTTTCCCGTTACCCTCGGTAAACAGGTAAACATACTTATGAGACATCTCTCAAACCCCTTTCGATTGTTTTAAGCGTTCCTTTTTCGCTTATATAATTGTTTTTTTCAACTCTCTTGATAACGCTCAAATAGTATAACATGAACGTCAAAAAAAAGCAAATATTTTTGCACATTTTCTTGCATTTTTTCCAAATTTTCTTTTTGCCGGGAAAAGAGCAAAAGCTGAGGGCACGCTTTCGCGTGCCCTGATGGTCTTTATTTGGTTTCCCAGCTGGCGACCTCGCCGGTTTTTTTGTTCACAACGATGGTGGCATAGCTGTCCAGAGTCATTACGCCGTCCTCCGCCACAGCCTTGGCCTTGGATTTGGACATACCCCGGATGGTCTCCAGGTCCTTGTCATACTCTGCCAGTGCTGCCTCGTCCACCACATAGACTGCCACATTGTAGGTGATCTCCTTGCCCAGGAATTTCTGATAGGCGCTCTCCACTGTGGTGACCAGGATGTCGCCGTCGTAGGCATCGGATTCCTCCAGCAGGATATCCGTCATATGGCAGTTTGCCTCGTAGCGCTCTTCGGCGGTGTAGGATGCGCTGAGGGAGGTGGTATCATAATAATAGAACAGGTATCCTGTGACGCAGGCAACGCCCGCGACAAACAGCGCAATCAGCAGCACCACCTGCTTTTTCCCGAAGGCCAGGTTTTCCTTGCTGTTGGCGCCGCCGTAGGTCAGGCCCATACGGTTGGTAATGGGAACCATGAGCTGCAGGAAGAAGGTCATGGCGACTGCCTCAATGGGGAACATGAAGGTATTCTTCAGGATCCGGGGAATGGTCAGCACCACCGTGGACGCACCGTAGAAGTACTGCTGATACAGCATATCGATGGAAACTCCCAGGACCACATTGACAATGACGCAGATGCTCAGGCGGCCCAGCATGACCCGCCAAGGGGTCACCTTTGCCCGGTACAGCAGCAGTGCCCAGATCAGGGAACTGCCGATCTCCTGCAGAGCGTAAGGCAAAAAGTAAGTGCCCATGCCTTCCCAGATCAAAACGCCCAGAAAATCGGAGATGAACGCGGCGGGAATGGCAACCACCGGGCCCACGATCATGGCGCCCAGGGCATTGATGAAGCTGGCAACACTGAGCAGCTTCAGATTCGGAGCGATGGGCACCGCCAGACCCTTGGTGGCCACCCGGAGGGCGATCATCAACGCGGCAATAACCAGGGCTTTGGTGCTCTTCATTTCCGCAGCGGCATCATGCCAGTAAGCCTTGGAGAATGGGTGGGGGTACAGGGCCGTGCTTTTTGTGATAGTTGACATAAATTATCCTCCTTTATTCTGTGAGCGATGGTCTGAAGCACCGTACACTGCCCCAACGGCCCGTGAACAGCAAAATCCCCAACGGAAACCGTCGGGGAGCTTTTACAGATCACGGATCACCCGTGGGGAAGGGCAGCACGTTTACAGCCGACCATTCGCCCGACCGAGTATCGTTGCTACATAAAGGAGGGTGTCCCATATGCAACAGCGGGTGCGGTGACCCCATCGTGGAAAAGGTTCCTTCGTCCTCCGGGCAACTCCCCGTCCCAGTGGCACTTAACGCAGGGTCTCCTACTCTGTTCATGGGTCATTATACACGCCGAAACCTGAAAAGTAAATAGTATTTTGGAAATCTTTTGAAACTGGTGTCGAGCCTGTCGCACAACGATCATTTTCAGGCCCGGCGCAAATCCTGTCGCACACTTCCCGGTCAGAGCGTACATTCTTTCGCTGGTTTTCCCATTTGGAGGCGGCTTACAATGAGATCACCAACGAAAAAGGGAGGACGGGCAATGCAATGCCAGAAGCTGAAAACCTATATGGAAACCGGACGGGTGGTCTTCCTGCCGGCCCGTTCCATCCAACCAAACCCTGCTCAGCCCCGGAAGGTATTCGATCCAGAGGCCCTGGACGAGTTGTCCGAGTCTATCCGCCAGCATGGGATCCTGCAGCCCCTGTCTGTCCGCCGCCGGGGGAATGGCTATGAGCTGATTGCCGGGGAGCGCCGGCTTCGGGCAGCCCAGCTGGCGGGAGTCACGGATATTCCCTGTATCATCATGAGCATGGACGACCGGGAATCCGGCATGGCTGCCATGGTGGAAAACCTCCAGCGCCAGGATCTGGATTTTATCGAGGAGGCCATGGGGATCTCCCGGCTGCTGAAGGACTGGGATATGAGCCAGGAGCAGGTGGCCCGGCTGCTGGGGAAAAGTCAAAGCGCTGTTGCCAACAAGCTGCGGCTTCTAAAGCACTCTGACGCTGTTTTCGCGGCCCTGCGGGAGGCCGGACTGACGGAGCGCCACGCGAGGGCCTTGCTGAAGCTGCGCAGTGAGGAGGAAAAGCTGGCCGCCATTGCGGAAATCTCCCGGCTGGGAATGAGCGTGGCCCGAACGGAAAAGTATATCGAAAGCCTGCTGAACGTGAAGGAGGAGAAGACCTTGAAACCCAATGTGGGCGCGTTCCTGAACAATCTGACCCAGAGCCTGCAGAAGATCCAACTCTCCGGAATCCCTGCTGTGTCGGAACGCCGGGAGACAGATAGTCAGATTGTGCTGACCATTACCATTCCAAAATTTTGACAGACAACGCCTGCCTCCCGATGGGACGCATCGGGAGGCAGGCGTTCATTGCGGATCCGATGAAAGCCGGGACGAAGCCTGGCTGCAGGTGGTTATGTCCGGAGTTGCCGTGCATTTTTCCTATACCGCGCCTGCCAGAAGGGGGAACAGAATCGCGGTCAGCAGCCCTGCCACTACCAGGGAGAGACTGCTCACCGCACCGGTGAGGGGGCTGACTTCGTTGGCTTTCGCGGTGCCGATGACATGTCCCGCAGTGCCGAAGGCAACGCCCTGGGCTACCGGGTCGGTGATATGGAACAGCTTGCACAAAGTCGGGCCCATCATGTTGGCAAAAATACCGGTGACGATGATGGCTGCGGTGGTGACGCCACCCATACCGCCGTATAACTCGCTTAAGGGTACGCCAATGGCGGTGGTGACGCTCTTGGGCAGCAGGGAGACGGTCAGCGCCGGATCAAACCGCAGCAGCAGACAGCCCAGGAGCAGAAAGACCAGGCAGGTGACAGCACCGCTCACAACGCCGATAACAATGGCCTTCAAATTCTTGCGCAGCATTTGAAACTGCTCATACATAGGAATGGCCAGGGAAATCGTGGCGGGGGTCATGAGCCAGGATAACTTGGCTGTGCCAACCGTATAATCCGCCATGTCCATCCCAGTCACCAGCAGAAACGCAATCATCAGCACTGTGCCGATGAGGGTCGGATTAAACAGAGGCGTCTTCCACTTGTTCTGGAGGAGCTGGCCGATGCGGAAGGCTGCCAGGGTCAGCGCGATGGGGAGAATACTGATTCGCAGGAATTCAGTCATGTTTTCCACCGCCTTTCTTCAGAAGCCATTGGACTGCCCGGCCGCTGATGCCGAAGGTCAGGGCTGTGGAGGCGGCTACCAGCAGGAAAATGGGCAGTACAGCGCCACGGATCAGTGCCCAGTTTTCCAGGATCCCCACTGCCGGAGAGACAAAGAGAATCGGAAGGATGGAGGTCAGAAAGCCTCCGGCCTCTTTCACCTGCTCCAGCTTCACCAGCCCCACGCACAGGGCGGCGAACAGCAGCACAATGCCGTAAACCGAAGCGGGGATGGGCAGAGGCACCAGCCGCTGGAGGGCTTCTCCCACCAGGGAGAAGCCAAGAATCATCAAAAATTGAGAAAGGTATTTCATATATGTTTCCCGGAAAGCGCGGCGGCAATACGCTGAATGTTTTCTTGACTGATCTCCCGGTTCCGGCAGCAGTACTCCTGATACAGCACGTCGATCACAATCAGTTGAGCGACCTTGGCCGGGACGGAGCCGATCTGGAAGGGGCTTTCGTTGGAGCCGCAGCGAAGCACCACATCTGCCAGCTTTGCCGCCGGAGACTTGTGGAACCGGGTCACCAGAACCGTATGGATCCCCAGACTTTTTGCCAGTTCCAGCACCTGAAGGCCGCTGGTGGTGGCGCCGGAATAGGAAAACAGCAGGATCACATCCTCCTGCCCCATGGTGGCGGCAGCGGATATCTGGGTGTGGGAGTCGGAGACGGCACAGAATTTTCCTGTAACGGTGGAGAACAGGTGGGCGCATTCCTGGGCCATGACCATACTGCCGCCGGAGCCGATGCACATGACCCGGGGCGCTTTTTCAAACAGCTCTACTGCCCGCAGCACCTGGTTTGGCTCCACCAGCTCAATGGTTTGACGGATGGCCTCGGCAGACAACCGGCCAACCTCCGCGCAGCGGCCCTCCAGCGTGTCCGGGGACTGTTCCAGGGGCTTCTGAGTTTGGCCGGACACGGAATGCTTTGCCAGCTCAATTTTGAAAGCGTTGAAGCCCTTCAGCTTCAGGCTGCGGCAGAACCGGGAGACTGTGGCCTCCGCGACGCCGCATTCTTCGGCCAGCTGGGTGATGGACATGAACTGCACCTGATTATGCTGTGCCAGAACATAGTCTGCCACCTTTCGTTCCGAGGCTGTCAGATGGTAATAGGAGGCATGAATACGCTCAAGGATATTCATAGTCCGTTCGCTCATTCCAAGACCCCTTTCGTCTTCTGTTTGTAACGGTTCCGATGCGCTTCCTTTTCCTGCGGCGGAGCCGCTGACTTTTTTCAAATCGGGCATCAGGGGAGAGCCAAGCGCCTCCCCTGAAGTATGTGGCTTTGGCGTTATTCGCCCAGAATCTGGGTCATCATCTGATCGACCAGGATCAGGCAGCGGGGAACATGGAAGGGACCCTTGAAGGTGGAACCCTTGCAGGCGGGCTGGGTGGGCTGGCCGTCCCGGCGCAGATACCCATACCACTCGCCGTATTCGTCGGCAAAATAGGTTTTGCAGTAGTCCAGCACCTGGTAGAAGATGTCCAGGTATTTTTCGTCTCTGGTGTCCCGGTAGATCATCATAGAGGCGATCAGAGCCTCATTGTGGGGCCACCACAGCTTCATGTCATGCTCGTAGGCCTCCGGGGGATTGCCCAGGCAGTCCATAAAGTACAGGATGCCGCCAAATTCCTTATCCCAGCCCATGTTGAAGGCCATGTCGAATACGTTGATGGCCTTGGCGTGGAGTTCCGGGTCGCCGGTCTCGTTGGCGTAGTCCATCAGGAACCAGCTGCATTCAATATCGTGGCCGGGATTGACCATGCGGCCCTCAGTGATTCCCAGCCGGGGGGTGCCGTCCGGAGCCACATTTTCCAGGGTGCAGTGCAGATCGGGCTTGACGTGGTAGTTGAAAATGTCCGCGATGCACTCCTTGGCCCGGGCGTCGTACAGCTCCGTCATCTCCGGATCCACCCGCTTCATGACGCCGGTGACATTCAGAATGATCATGGGGATGCCCAGGGAACGGCCGGTGCGGGTCTCGGGGATGGTCTTGGGACCCATGCCGGTGGGATCGGCCATGCCGTGGTTCAGGTTCCAGTACAGGTCATAAGCCCGGCGGGCCCGCTCCAGGTGCTCCTTCTCCCCGGTGATGCCGTAATACTCGGCGTTGGCCAGGCAGTAGAAGGCTTCGCTGAAGCAGTAACGGCGCTGGCGCAGGGGCTGGCCGTCCTCGGTGACGGTGAAGTACAGGCGGCCGCCGGCGGCGCGGTTGACGCAGTAGTTTTCCAGGAAGTCGATGCAGCTCTTGGAGGCTGCCAGCCATTCCTCCCGGACGCCGTAGACGTGGCAAAGGTAGGCGTAGGTCCAGCCGCACCGGCCCTGCATCCAAACACTCTTGTCGGTGGAGTAGACCTTGCCCTTGCGGTCCAGGCAGGTGTAAATGCCGCCGTGGACGCTGTCCATTCCGTTTTTCAGCCAGAAGTCTGCCACGCCCTTCAGCTGCTGGCGAACCCACTCTCGTTCGGCGATCATTTTTTGACGATCCATAAGGTAATTCCTCCTATTATATAATTCCATAGTTTCTTTCCGGTTTTTCTTATCATACCATTTCTGGAAAATGATTTCAATCACAAACCAAATCAGAAAAAACTTTTTTTCAGGCAGTGACACAAAAGGCTGTCTGTGCTACAATAATCCCATCAAATTCCCGGAGGGATCGTTATGTTTCAAAAGCTTTTCAACCCAGACAATGCCCTGATGATCACCATGTCCCAGATCACAGACTGTATTTTCCTGAGCCTGTTCTGGCTGCTGGGGTGCGTACCGTTGGTCACTGTCGGTGCGTCCTCTGCCGCGCTGTACGATGCCGCCTTCCGGGCTTTCCGGCAGGGAGACAAGCATTCCTGGCGGCGCTTCTTCGGGACCTTCCGGCGGAACTGGAAAGCGGGTATTCTGCCGTCGCTGGTGTTCCTGGCGGTGTTTGCCCTGGCGGCCTGGCTGTTGATTAGGATTTGGAACGCCGCCGCGGCCGGGACGGTTTCCTGGATGGTGTTCTCCGCATCGGCCCTGGTGGGGGTATTGGTGCTGGGGATTCTGAACGTTTTGTTCCCGGTACTGTCACGGTTTGAAAACTCCTTCGCGAGGCTCCTGAAAAACACGGTGCTGCTGGCGCTGGCCAACATGCCCCGGACCCTGGCGCTGGGCGTAGTGAATGCCGTGACGATTTATCTGTGCGTCCGGTTTATTTTCCCGCTGTTTTTCCTGCCGGCTCTGGCAGCGCTGATCGGGACGCTCTTTCTGGAGCCCATGTTCCGACCCTATATGCAGCAGGAAGAGGACGCCGTCTGACTATGATACAATTTGTGGTACCAATTCGGCCAACGCCGCTGCCAGGGCGGCGTGGCCTTTTTTTGTCAGATGCATATAGTCCACTTGATTAAATTCACAGCCCAGCTGCCCCGCGTCCAGGAAGCGGACGCCCAGCAGGTCGCATTGCTCCTTATAATAAAGGGCCAACTTTTCGGACTTCTCCACGCATCCGCGGCCCATGGTCTCGGCAACGGGGCTGGTCAGCATTCCGGCACCGATGGGTGGCGGGGCGATCACCAGAATGTTGGGCGCCTGGCCACCCCAGCAGTCTGTATCCGTGGCCTTTTTCACCAGCCGTGCCATGCCGATGGCGATGCAGCCGGCGCTGGCGTAAAACCGATCCTTGGTATCGTTGGTGCCCAACATGATAATCAGCAGATCGATACTTTCGTGACTTTTCAGGCAGGGATAGATGTAATCCAGGGCGTTGAGACCCTCATGGAGGGGATCGTCAAAGCAGGTGGTCCGGCCGGAAAGCCCTTCTTCGATCACAAGATAGCCTTCGCCGAGCTTTGCCTGCAGCAGCTGTGTCCAGCGCTCGTGCTCATTGAAGCGGATGCCGCCGTCCGCGCAGTCGGCAGGATCGGCGCAGTAGCCGTGGGTATTGGAATCTCCCAGACAAAGGATGTGTTTGTTCATAATCATTCCCTCATTAAAATAAACATCAGAGTATTTCTATGTTAAAGAATAGCATGTTTTCCGGGCGCGTCAAGTGCGGCGGAACACTTTCGTCACAGTGCTAAAATTTGGAAACGTTTTCTTGTTCAAAATGGAAAAAGTTTTCGAAAATGCGATCTTTGAAAATTATTTTCAAAAAATCCGTTGACTTTCACAAGTGAATGGTGTAATATGGAACATAGAAATGGATGATTTAACAATTCCTTCCAAAAAGGTTCTTCCCCAAAGGGCTTGCCCTTTTTCTTCCTTGCAGCGCAGGGAAGAATGATTTTTGGCTTTAACGGCGAGAAGCCGTGACAGCATACAAGAAATTTACTAGGAGGAAACACAATGAAGAAGATTATTGCCCTTCTGCTGGCTCTGGTCATGGTTGTCGGCCTGTGCGCCTGCTCCGTGTCCAAGACCGAAGAGACCAAGCCCGCGGAGACCAAGGCCGCGGAAACCAATGCTCCCGCTGAGACTCAGGCTGCCGCTCCCGAAGCTGCTCCTGTGGAGATCTCTCTGTGGACCTACCCCATCGGCAAGTGGACCGACGAGGCTACTGTCTCCGCTCTGCTGGCTGATTTCAATGCCGCTTATCCCAACATCACCGTCAAGGTTGAGTACCTGGACTACACCAATGGTGACGACAAGGTCAACACCGCCATCGAAGGCGGCCAGGCTCCTGACATCGTTATGGAAGGACCCGAGCGTCTGATCGCCAACTGGGGTGCCAAGGGCCTGATGGTGGACCTGAAGGACATCGTTCCCGCCGGTACCTATGACTCCATCATTTCTTCCTGCACCAGCGCCAACGGTGAAGTCTACGAAATGCCCGTCTGTATGATCGCCCACTGCATGGCTATCAACCGCGATGTCTTCGAGGCTGCCGGCGCTCTGCAGTACCTGAACGAAGAGACCCACACCTGGAACTCCGTTGATGACTTCTTCAAGGCTGTTCAGGCTGTCTACGATGCCGGTTACGACTATGTCGGCACCATCTACTGCGGCGGCCAGGGCGGCGACCAGGGCACCCGCGCTCTGATCACCAACGTCAGCGGCGGCACCTATGCCAACGCCGAGCACACCGAGTACACCTACGCTTCTCAGGAGAACGCTGAGGGCCTGGCCAGACTGTACGCTCAGGACGGCATCAACTTCGACACCGCTATCGTCGCTTCCGACGAGATCCAGAACTTCGTCAACGGCACCTTCCAGATGGCCTTCTGCTGGAACATCAGCCAGGAAGTCAACAATGCCGACGCTCTGGGCTTCGACGTTCTGCCCATGGCCTTCCCCTCCGACACCACTCCCTCCCTGCAGGGCGGTATCTGGGGCTTCGGCGTGTTCAACAACGGCGATGCTGCCAAGATCGAGGCTGCCAAGACCTTCATCAAGTTCATGACCGAGGACGACGCCCAGTACACTAAGGCTGTTGAGGCCACTACCTTCGCTCCTGTCCGTGACGTTGACGGCATCTACGCCACCAACGAGCTGTTCCCCGAGTACTCCCTGCTGAGCCCCCTGATGGGTGACTACTATCAGATCACCAAGGGCTGGACCCAGGCTCGTACCGAGTGGTGGAACATGCTGCAGCGTGTGGACGCTTCCGACGGTTCTGTCGAAGCCATCCTGGCTGAGATGACTGCTGCCCAGGATGCAGCCAATGCTGCTGCCGCAGAGTAATTCCAAAGGCGCAGAAAAGCAAATCACCAAAAGCCCCTTCCCTTCCAAGGGGGAGGGGCTTTTTTAGGTAAGAAGTTAGAGAGAATAGTGAATAGATTACTTTTCCACTGTTCACTTTTACCTATTACTTCAAGTTTGAGAGGGGGATCTCCTTGGCAAAGAATAACGTTCAATACAGCAAAAAGCAGCGCAGGCTGGTGATGCAGGAAAACATTGCTGCCTACCTGTTCCTGCTGCCCTTCCTAGTCTTCTTCGTGGGCTTTGTTCTGTATCCCATGTTCATGTGCATCTACACCAGCTTCTTTGACGCCACCATGGGCCGTGAGGATATTTTTGTTGGTTTCGAAAATTACAAGGCCCTGTTCCAGGATGAGGTGTTCTGGATTGCACTGAAGAACACCATGGTCATCGTTTTGGTTTCCGTTCCTATCACCTGCATCTTCTCGCTGTGGGTGGCCTCCGCCATCAGCAAGATGCCTGTGGCCGCCACCTCCGCGTTCCGCTGCATCTTCTACCTGCCTGTGGTCACCGGTTCCGTGGCCGTTACCATGGTCTGGAAGTGGATGTTCAACAACTACTACGGCATTTTCAACTACCTGGGCAAGGATGTCCTGGGAATCCTGGATAAGCCCATCAACTGGCTGGGCGATCCCAAGTACGCTCTGGGCTGCATCATTCTGATCCTGCTGACCACCTCTGTAGGTCAGCCCATTGTGCTGTATGTCTCCGCGCTGGACAATGTGGATAAGTCTTTGGTAGAGGCTGCCGAAGTGGATGGGGCTACCCCCAAGCAGGCCTTCTGGAAGATCAAGTGGCCCCAGATGATGCCCACCACCTTGTACATCCTGGTTATCACCACCATCAACTCCTTCCAGTGCTTCGCGCTGATTCAGCTGCTGACCTCCGGCGGTCCCAAGAACTCCACCATGACCATCATGTATTACATCTATTACAACGCCTTCAAGCTGTACAAGTACGGTTACGGCAACGCAATGGGTGTGATCCTGGCCATCATCATTGCCATCCTGTCCGCCATTCAGTTTAAGGCCGGACAGGAAAAGTAAGGAAGGAGGCGCGAATATGAAGAACTTCAATCGACTTGATGCCGAGCAACGCCGGGCCAGGATTTACTCCGTATTCTCCTGGATTCTGATCTGCGTGATCGCTTTTACCTTCCTGTTCCCTCTGTACTGGATCATCACCGGCTCCTTTAAGACGAAGCAGGAGATCCTGTCTTCCACCCCTGTGTGGGTTCCCTCCGATTGGGTCATGACCAACTACCAGAATCTGATGAGCAAGCGTTCCGCACCGCTGTTTCAACTGTCCGCTTTTGGTTACACCATCACTGGCCCCACGGTTCCCGCTGCTATCCGCTGGCTGATCAATACAGTGGTCATGTCGGTCAGCTCCATGCTGCTGACCTGCCTGACCGCCTCTATGGCAGGCTACGCCCTGGCGAAGAAGCGCTTCTATGGCAGAACGATCCTGTTCAGCCTCATCGTCTGTGCCATGGCCTTGCCCAAGCAGGTCATTCTGATCCCTCTGCTGCGGGAAATGTCTGCTTTGGGACTGTATGATACCATTTGGGCGGTCATCATTCCCATCGTCGGCTGGCCCTTCGGCGTGTTCCTGCTGAAGCAGTTTGCGGAAGGCATTCCCACGGAAATGGTGGAGGCCTGCCGGATCGACGGCGCCAGCGAGTGGAGAACCTTTACCGATGTCATGTTCCCCATGATTAAGCCCGGCGTCGGCGCCTGCGCGATCTTTACCTTCATCAACTCCTGGAACGACTATTTCATGCAACTCATCATGCTGATGGGCACCGATAAGCTGACCATTTCCGTTGGTATCGCCACCATGCAGGGCGAAAACTCCACGGACTTTGGCATTCTGATGGCCGGTTCTGCCCTGGCTTCCGTTCCCATCATCATTGTGTTCCTGGTTTTCCAGAAATACTTCACGAAGGGCATCACCATGGGTGCGGTGAAGGGCTAAGCCTATCCGTAAATTTAAGATACAAGATATCAGTACGAAATATCTGATATCTGGAAATTGAGGTAAAATATGGATACAAAAAAATATGAAGGTATTATTCCTGCTTTCTATGCCTGTTATGACAAAGATGGCAGCATTAGCCCCAAGGCTGTCCGGGATCTGACCCGTTATCTCATCGACAAGGGCGTCAAGGGCCTGTATGTGGGTGGATCCTCCGGCGAGTGCATCTACCAGGGCAAGGAAGAACGCAAAGTGGTCCTGGAGAATGTTATGGCCGAAGCCAAGGGCAAGATTACGGTCATTGCCCACGTCGCCTGCAACAACACCGCCGATTCCCAGGAGCTGGCCGCTCATGCGGAATCCCTGGGGGTGGACGCCATCGCTGCCATTCCTCCCATCTACTTTCACCTGCCTCCCTATGCCATTGCGAAATATTGGAACGACATCTCCGCTGCCGCGCCCAATACGGATTTTATCATCTACAACATTCCTCAGCTGGCGGGTGTTAGCCTGACGGTACCGCTGCTGAAGGAAATGCTGAGAAATCCCCGCTGCATCGGTGTCAAGAACTCCTCTATGCCTACCCAGGACATCCAGATGTGGCGGGATGAAGGCGCTATCGTCTTCAACGGCCCCGATGAGCAGCTGATCTGCGGCCTGGCCATGGGCGCTGTGGGCGGCATCGGCGGTACCTATGCGGCTATGCCTGAGCTGTACATTGGCATGCGCAAGGAGCTGCTGGCCGGCAACCTCCAGAAGGCGCAGGATATGCAGAACGAGGCCTGCCGCATCATCTACAAGATGTGCTCCGGCCATGGCAACATGTACGCTGTCATCAAGGAGATTCTGCGCCGCAACGGCGGCCCCGACTGCGGCTCCGTCCGGGCGCCTCTGGCAGAATTGATTGAGAGCGACTACCCCATTGTGGATGAATGCGTCGCCATGATCAACGCAGCAATCAAACAGTATTGCTGACACCCAAAGCCGCCGGGTCCCCCGGCGGCTTTCTTGTAAGGAGATCGTTATGGATTTTATGCAGCCGCTGCAGATTCTTTGGGACTACCTGGGCATGCACCAGGAGCCTCAGAAGGCAGACTGTATTGTTGGCTTCGGCAATTTTAATGACAACATTGCCCGCCGGGCGGCGGAGCTTTACCATCAGGGGTACGCAAAAAGGATTCTGTTCACCGGCGGCCTGGGACGCAACACCCGGGGGCTGCTGCCGGAGCCGGAGGCCGCCCGGTTCGCCAGGGTGGCGGTGGAATGTGGAGTGCCCCCGGAGGCGGTCCTTCAGGAGGATAAGTCTACCAATACCAAGGAAAATATCCTCTTCACCCGGAACATGCTTACGGAACTGGGACTGCCCCACGACCACATTCTGGGCGTTCATCAGCCTTTTATGGAGCGGCGGATCTGCGCGGCTCTGGGCGTCTACTGGCCGGAGGTGAAGATTACTGTGACTTCTCCCCAGGTGACCATCCAGGAGTATCTGGCGGATGCCAAACGGCAGGGAATCACAGAAAACGCAGCGATTTCCGTCATTGTGGGGGACTTCCAGCGGATGGAGCTGTACGCCCAAAAAGGCTATCAGCTGCCCCAGCAGATCCCCCAGGAAGCCTGGGAGGCGTTCCGCCAATTGGTGGCCATGGGCTACGACAAACAGCTGGCAAAATAGCGTTTTTTACAAAAATATCCTTGATTCTGCTATTGCCAGTTGGTGGTAATGTGCTATAATTATTTTAGAAAAATACCAGAGGAGGAAACATTTTATGCAGTACTTAGGCATCGAATATCAGATGAAGCATCCCCCGAAATTGGATCCTCAGTTTATTCCCTTCGGTGTTTGGCGCTCGGCCTATCTGAAGGACGCCAAGCAGCCCATTGCCATTGCGGTAGAGCGTGACAAGGGCCGTATTTCCGTGCATCATACCTGCATCCACGGCACTCCGGAAATGGCCGAGGCGGATTACCGGTATGTAGAGCGCTATGTCAAGTTCCTGCTCTGGTCTACCGGCGGCTTCCGGGTTTCCATCTGTGGCTGCAGCGAACTGGCGAAGCGGCTGCAAAAGGCTTACACCCCCCAGGGTGAGCGCCAGTTTGATTTCACTTTTGTCAACCAGCTCTATGAGCGGGACCTGGAGATCCTGGATCTGCCTTTGGAAGCCTGCCCCGCTGCCAATGAGGTGGCGGAGTCCATGGGCGGCCATATGGATGGCTGCCGCATCGGCTTTGACGCGGGCGGCTCTGACCGGAAGGTTTCCGCCGTTATTGACGGGGAGTGCGTCTACTCCGAGGAAGTGGTCTGGTTCCCCAAGCTCCAGGAGGATCCCGACTACCACTTCGGCCACATCGTAGAGGCCTTTAAGACCGCCGCTTCCAAGATGCCCCGGGTGGATGCCATCGGCGTGTCCTCCGCCGGCACCTTCATCGGCAACGCTCCCATGGTGGCCTCCCTGTTCATCAAGGTGCCCCGTTCCAACTGGGACAAGGTGAAGACCATCTATGACCGGGCCGCCAAGGAGATCGGCGATGTGCCCATTGTGGTGGCCAATGACGGCGACGTGTCCGCCTTGGCAGGGGCTATGGGCCTGGGCGTGGGCAACATCATGGGTATTGCCATGGGTACCTCTGAGGCTGTGGGCTATGTGGACAAGGACAAGAATGTGCTGGGCTGGATCAACGAACTGGCCTTTGCGCCTGTTGACCTGAGTGAGAACGCCATGGCCGACGAGTGGTCCACCGACATCGGCGTGGGCTGCAAGTATTTCTCCCAAGATGCGGTGATCAAGCTGGCCCCCGCTGCGGGCATCGAGCTGGACCCGCAGCTGTCTCCCGCCGAGAAGCTGAAGGTGGTCCAGGGTCTGATGGCGCAGGACGATCCCCGGGCTGTGGCAATCTTCGAGACCATTGGCGCATATCTGGCCTACACTGTGGTGCTGTATTCCCAGTTCTACAATATCGAGCATATGATGATGCTGGGCCGCGTCATGTCCGGCAAGGGCGGCGATACCATCCTGCGGGTCTGCAACGAGATTCTGGCGGAAGAATATCCCGAGCTGGCAGCTAAGTGTGAGGTTATGCTCCCCGATGAGAAGACCCGCCGCGTGGGTCAGTCCGTTGCTGCGGCATCTTTGCCCAAATTGAAGTAACTTCCAAACACAAACCGGCACCCGCAAGGGTGCCGTGTTTTGTTCGTTACTTATGCGCTTGCCTTTTCTGTATACCAGTGGTAGACTGGGAAGGGAGGGATTACCATGAAGATGCTTTATCTCATCGGCGGCACCATGGGCGTGGGAAAAACCACTGTCTGCCGGGAGCTGAACGCCCGTCTGCCAAACAGCGTATTCCTGGACGGCGACTGGTGCTGGTGCATGGACCCGTTTAGGGTAAACGACGAGACCAAGGCCATGGTCATGGACAATATCTGCCATTTGCTGAACAATTTTCTGAAATGCTCCGCTATCCAAAACATCGTCTTCTGCTGGGTCATGCATGAACAGGGGATATTGGATGAGCTGCTTTCCCGGCTGGAACTGGGGGACTGTCAGGTGGCGGTGTATTCCCTGATCTGCACCCGGGAAGCCCTGCGGAGCCGTCTGCAAAGGGACATTGACTGTAGGCTGCGGGGAGCGGATGTTCTTGGCCGGAGCCTTTCCCGGCTGCCCCTCTACGACGCTTTGGACACAGTGAAGGTGGACACAACGGACCAAACTCCGGCCCAGATCGCGGACAAGCTTCTGGCGGTATGGAACCACCGGCAATTTCAAAGGAGGAACCCAGACATGACACCCAAAGAACTGGTGATCCGTTTTTTCCTGGAGGGGTATGCCAACCAGAATTATGACTTTGTTATGGACTGCATGGCGGAGGACTACATCGACCACAGCCCGGCAGGGGCCCGGAGCAACGCGGACGCTGTGGGAATTCTGAAAATCGTCGCCGGTCAGTTTTCCAATCTGCGGGTAGAGATGCTGGACATCTTTGCCGAGGATGGCATGGTGGCGACCCGAGTGCTTTATGACGGCATCCATGCGGGAGAGTGCATGGGGATCCCGGCCACCGGGAGGCGAATCCGATTTGAGGCGCTGGAGAATTTCAAGGTCCAGGATGGGAAGATCGTGGAATCCTGGGGCTATTGGCCTGATGAGGAGATCCGGCGGAAGCTGACACAGGAATAAAAGAGACCGGAGGGAATCTTCCCTCCGGTGTTGCTTTATGGTTTTTGGCGGAATAGCCCATGCTGGTTGCAGTAGAAATATAGGATGCCTCTGCCTCTGGGCTGGATCCGGGTCTGGGCCTCTCCTTCGGGATAGAACTTCACCAGCTGGAACCGGTCAGCGGTGACGTAGGCTGCGAAGGAGATGTAGTGGCTCTTGGTCATGGGGTGGTGAATGGTGAGGAACTGTTCGTCCTCCACCCGCTCCAGGGTGAGGCGGTGATCCTCATCCGGATCTTCGGCTTCCAGCGGAGGCAGAGTCACGCCGCAGCAGCTGACCACTGCGTTTCCGGTGCTGTGGATCACATTGCCACAGATGGGGCAGACATAGAGCTTGGAGCGAAGCATGTTGCTGGAAATGTTTTGATTGATGATGTGCTCTCCGTTCATCAGCTCAATGACGGAGACACCCAGGGCTTCGGAAAGGGGCTGCAGCAGGGAGATGTCCGGCAGCCCTTTGGCGGTCTCCCACTTGGAGACGGCTTTGCTGCTGACGCCGATCTGGTCGGCGAGCTGGGCCTGGGTCATGGTTCGAGCTTCCCGCAGCCGTTTGATGGTGTTTCCTGTGACATAGGTATTCATGGAATGCCCTCCTTTTCTGCCATCAGCATATCACGGAATCTTCCAAGCTGCAACCTACGAAACGTAGGTTTTCTCTTTTCAACAGTTCCGGAATGTGGTATACTGGGAAAGAAAGATTTGACTTCGAAAGGAGAAAAACATGAAAAAGACAGTGATTACCGTAATGTCTGTGATCCTGGCGCTGGTGCTGGTGGCGGGTTTGGTTCTTCTGGCGGGCTGCAACAAGCAGATGGTGGACCTGACCTATTCCTATAACCGGGCCATCCTGTCTCTGCCCAATGGTGAGGTGGTGGAAGGAAAGGTCAGCAGCTGGACGGACTTTGAAGACGGGGACCAGATCCAGGTGAAGATCGACGGCAAGACCTATCTGGTACACAGCTCCAACATTGTCCTGATCTCTGACTGAAATGACAGACGGAGGCTATCACCTGCGCCCCTACTGCCCGGAGGACTGTCCGGAACTGGCGCGGCTGTTTTATGACACGGTCCACATGGTGAACGCCGCCGATTATTCCCCGGAGCAGCTGTCCGCCTGGGCTGCCGGGGAGGTGGATCTGGCGGCCTGGAGCGCTTCGTTCCTGACTCACCGTACGATGGTGGCGGAGCGGGAGGGCGTGCTCCTGGGCTTTGGGGATATGGATGCCGCTGGCTATCTGGATCGGCTCTATGTTCACAAGGATTACCAGCGCCAGGGTATTGCTACGGCTATCTGTGATGCTTTGGAAAGCGGCTGTGATGGGTCTGAATTTACCACTCACGCTTCCATCACCGCAAAGACCTTCTTTGAAAAACGGGGCTATCATGTGATTCGCTGCCAGCAGGTAGAGCGCCGGGGCGTTGAGCTGACCAATTATGTCATGCGAAAGGGCAAGAAACAGGGCCTAGATGATGGAGCATAATTGGATCGGTGCTATGGCACGAAAAACGATTCTATGTGGAAACATAAATTCGTTTTTTGAAATTTCCCTCTTGACTCTCCCCTTACGTCATAGCGTATAATCCAAAGTGACAGGAGGGAACGCTATGAAAACCGTAACGCAGGTCGCAAAACAGACCGGTGTGAGTGTGCGCACGCTCCACCACTATGACGCCATCGGCCTGCTGAAGCCTACCCGGGTGACGGAGGCGGGCTACCGGCTCTACGATGATGCCGCACTGGAACGGCTGTATCTCATCCTGCTCTTCCGGGAGATCGGGTTTCCCTTGAAAGAAATTCGTGGGATCCTGGACGCGCCGGATTTTGACCGGAACCGGGTATTGGAAAAGCAGATCGGACTTCTGGAGGCCAGGAAGACCCATCTGCAAAATCTGATGGACCTGGCCCGGGGAATTCAGATGATGGGAGTGAAACACTTGGAATTCAGTGGATTTGACGTAGGCAAGATCGACGACTACAGCGCCCAGGCCAAGGCCATGTGGGGGAAAACCGATGCCTACAAGGAATTTGAGCAAAAGGAAAAGGGCCGCACCAAAGCGCAAAGCGACGCTTTGGACGGACAGGTCATGGACTTCTTCGCCCGGCTGGGACAGATGAAGGCCCAGGACCCCGGCAGCGACGAGGTTCAGGCCTGGGTCCGGGACCTGCAGGCCTTCTTTACGGAGCATTTCTACAACTGCACGCCCCAGATTCTGCAGGGCCTTGGGGAGATGTACGCCGGCGGCGGAAGCATGACCGAAAACATCGACGCGGCAGGCGGCAAGGGCACCGGGGAATTTGCCAGGAAGGCGATTGAAATTTACTGCAAACGATAAACCACCACGAAAAAACGGTGCGTCTCCTTTGGTGGAGGCGCACCGCTTTTTTATTGGTATTGATCAATTTCCTTCGCGATGGGGCAGTTGGACTGATACAGGCAATTGCCATAGCAGCAGTCGGCTTCGGACAGTCTGCCGTCCTCCAGGATCAGCTCCACCATACGGCTGGCATCCAGCTGGCGGCAGTAGCCGGAAACAAAGGCTTCCGTCTCCATACTCATTCCTCCGTTACGCAGCAGCCTCTGGGGCCGATGGTCAGCCAGTCGGAGGCAGCGATCCGCAGGTTGTAGCCAAGAATCAGCTTACCGGCGGGAATCTGCCAGACATCGCCGCTGCGGTTGCAGTAGACCCGGTAGGTTTTGCCGTGGTAGCTTCTGGTGAAGCCGATGTGTTTGTCAACGGCTTCAAAGAACCGGATGTCCCCCAGACGCAGGGCTTCGTGCTCCTTGCGCAGCTTGCCCAGCCGTTTGAAATGGTTCAGGAAATCCTGGTCCGCTTCTCCCCAGGGGTAGGGGCGGCGATTGAAGGGATCCCGATAGCCCTCCATGCAGGCCTCGTCGCCGTAGTACAGGCTGGGACTGCCGGGGAGGGTGTACAGCAGGAAGGAGGCCATCATCAGACGGTCCCGGGCAACATCGTACTGGTTCCGGGACAGGCGCCGCCTGGCCATCTCCTCCCGGCTGCCTTCAAAATCGTCCACCAGGGCAGTGAGGATTCGGGGGGTATCGTGGGTGCCCAGCAGATTCATATTGCAGGCCACCACTTCCTGGGGGTAGTTCTCTACGATGGACATGACGGTATCCTTCAGAGCCTTGCCGTTGTCGAAGCCCCGGACAAAGTTGATAATGGCAGTGCGGAAGGGGTAGTTCATGACGGAGTCCAGCTCTCCGTTGGTGAAATAGGTGCGGCGTCTGCCGTAGGCGACCTTGCTGGAGGCATCCTCCCAGACCTCGCCAATCAGCAGGGCGTCGGGCTTGACCTCCCGGATCCGCTGACGCAGCAGCCGGATGAACATATCGGGCAGCTCGTCAGCCACATCCAGCCGGAAGCCGTCCGCTCCCAGCCGCAGCCAGTGGGCGACCACACTGTCCTCGTCCGTGATGATATAGCGCAGGAAGTCCGGATCCATTTTGTTGACGGTGGGCAGGGTCTCGAAATCCCACCAGGAGTGGTAGGCGTTGGGCCAATTGTAGAAGGTGTACCAGCTGTAATAGGGAGACTCCTGGGAATTGAAAGCGCCCACAGAGTCAAAAGCGTTTTCCCGGTTGAAATACAGGCTGTTGGAGCCGGTGTGGGAATACACGCCGTCCAGAACCACCCGAATGCCCCGGTCATGGGCAGCACGGCACATTTCGGAGAAATCCGCCTCGGTACCAAGCATGGGGTCTGGGACTTTGTAGTCGCCGGTGTCGTAGCGGTGGGAGGAAAAGCTCTTGGAAATAGGGTTCAGGTAGAGAATGGTGGTGCCGAGACTGGCGATATAGTCCATTTTCTCGGTAATGCCCTTGAAGTTGCCGCCGTAGAAGTCGTTGTTCAGGACCTTCCCTTCGGGGGTGGGCCGCCAGTCCACTTCCTCGTGCCAGGACTTGTGGACGGTGTAGGGTTCCAGCTTGCCGGTGAGGTCGCAGTCCCCGGATTTATGGAACCTGTCGGGGAAGATCTGGTAAATGGTAGCGCCCTTAGCCCAGTCAGGGGTGTGGAAGTCCGCCGGAATACAGCTGAGCTGCCACGCTTCGCCGGCCTCCATATTGGTATCGTCCCCTTCCTTGAACAGACGGAAGCCGCCGTTGGGGGTATCGATATAGAAATAGTAGAAGTAAAGTCCGGTGTAAGGGAGGGAAAACTCACCGCCGAAGATATGGTAGGGACCTTCGCACTGTCTCAGGGTCAGAGCAACATCCCGGGCGTGGCACCCGTCTTCGTAGTTGAGGATGCAGATGACACGGGTGGCCTGGACTGTGGCGGGAATGTGGATATGAAGGGTGCAGCTCTGGTTCGGAACCAGCGTGCCGAAGGGGTACTTATATATGGTCTGTTTGCTATCGTAAAGGATCCGCATGGCAATCTCCTTGTTTGTGATCTTTTTGAGGGTCTGTAGGTAATTATAACCCATTTTTTACCAAAAGGGAAGAGGAAAATAGGAAAATAACAATAATCTGGAGGACTCCGCGAACCAAAACGATGCGGGTTCCACCGGCCGCGATGTTTCGCTAAATGATCGTTTAGCGCAGAGCGAATGCAAAATGCTGAATGCTAAATGCTAAAT